>JANNEO010000057.1:0-25063 GCA_031378805.1 Hyphomicrobiales bacterium | reverse complement strand
CAAGGAGCCGGAGCATATCGCTGTAGCCGTCGAGAAGCTGGGCCTAAACCATGTCGTGATCACGTCGGTGGACCGGGATGACCTCGCGGACGGGGGTGCCCGGCATTTCGTCGAGGTGATCGAGGCGATCCGCAGCCGTTCACCGGGGACGACCATCGAAATCCTCACACCCGATTTCCTCCGCAAGCCGGGAGCCATCGAGACCGTGGCGCGGGCGCGGCCCGATGTCTTCAACCACAACCTGGAGACGGTGCCATCGAAGTATCTGAAGGTGCGGCCGGGCGCGCGCTATTTCCACTCGATCCGTTTGCTGCAACTTGTGAAGGAGGTTGATCCAACCATTTTCACCAAGTCAGGCATCATGGTGGGATTGGGGGAGGAGCGCAACGAGGTGCTGCAACTCATGGACGACCTCAGAGCCGCCGAAGTCGATTTCCTGACAATCGGGCAATACCTTGCCCCGACGAGGAAACATCATCCGGTGATCCGCTTCGTCCCGCCCGACGAATTCAAGAGCTTCGAGACCATTGCCTATGCCAAGGGCTTTTTGATGGTGTCGGCCACTCCGCTGACCCGGTCTTCACATCATGCGGGCGAAGATTTCGCCAAGCTGAAGGCGGCACGCGATCATAAATTGGCGCGGTAGAATTCTGGAGAATGACGCTCATTGCCTTCCCTCTGGTTTGTTTCCATCCTGACTTACCCCAGGATTTTTGTGTGATTTGAGCCATGGGGCGCACGAGCGAGGGTCGGCAAGCCTATGGAGGCTTGGTGATTTCCCGGTCATTCTCGACAATAATGCGGATGGTGCTGACGCGCCGCGCCGGTGAAAGGCCTTCGGTGGAGGGTGGAACCAGTTCTGTCGAGATTGCGCCCATGGATGTGTCGGCGGATTGACCCGCTGTTTCGGTGGCGGGCGCGGGCGCCGGTCCCTTGTACTGTGCTGCAGGATCGGCTTTGATGGTCGGCACTGTCGCGGCATTGTTTGCGTCTTTGCCCATTCCGAACACCAGAAAAGCCGCAAGGCCAAGGGCAGCGATTCCAACCCCGGTTGCACCCAGCAGCAACTGCCGCCTGCGGGCGGAACGATCGTTGTCGTCATCCATCGGAATATCGTCTTCAGCCGTGACGCTGGGTTCGTATTCAGTCATATCCTGCGGCAGTATTTCGCCCGGCGGCGGCGGCAGAACCACGGGGCGCAGGCGCAGCAGCGAGTGACGGGTGGCCTGTGGCTCAGGTTGGGGCATGACACGGCCAAGCGCCATTTCCAGGTCGCTGGTCACATCATCCGGGCGGGGTGGATTTGCAGACATCATCATCTCTTAGCATTGATTCCCGCAGTGGCGAAAATGTGGGGCGGATCAAAGGGTGATAGAACTCGCTTTTGCTCCTGTGCTGTGATAGCTCCGGCGCAATCTTGTCATCACCCTGCGCCACTGAAGCCAAATGTCTGATATCTTTCGAGAAGTCGATGAAGAAGTCCGCCGCTCTCAGGCCGAGCAGTGGTGGAGCCGCTACAGCGGCATCGTGCTGTTGGCCTGTGCGGTGCTCGTGCTGGGCGTGGCGGGGTATCGCTTTTTCGAATGGCAGCGTGAGAAGGTGGCGTCGGAGAATGGTGCCAAGTTCGAGGATGCGCTCACCCTCATCCAGACAGGCAAGTCCACTGAAGGCGAAGCCGCCATAGCGAAGATCGCAGGTGAAGGCACAGGCATCTACAAGGCCATCGCCCAATTCCGCAGCGCGGCTGACCTGGCAAAGAAGGATGCGGCTGGCGCGATCAAGGCATTCGATGCACTCGCGGCTGACACCACGCTCGATGCCGGTCTGCGCGATGTCGCCAGGTTGCGCGCTGGGTCTATCGCAGTGGATGCCTTGCCATTCCCGGAAGCCGAGCGCCGCATGGCACCGCTCCTCGGCTCCGGCAATGTCTGGCGTCATCCCGCCAACGAATTGCTTGCAGCATCCGCACTGAAGGCGGGCGAGCTTGAGAAGGCGCGGCAATATCTTGATACCATCATCATTGATCGGGATGCGCCCGCACCCATCAAGGCTCGGGCCGAAATCCTGATCGGCCTGACACGCGGGGCGAAATGACAGTATCCCTCGCCATCGTTGGGCGGCCCAACGTCGGCAAGTCCACGCTTTTCAACCGCCTTGTTGGCAAGAAGCTGGCTCTGGTCGACGACCGGCCCGGCGTCACGCGCGACCGCCGCGAAGGTGAGGCGAAGCTTGGCGATCTGCGCTTCATCGTGGTTGATACGGCAGGCCTTGAGGAGGCGGACGAAGGCGTTTTGTCCACGCGTATGCGCGAGCAGACCGACATGGCGATCTCGGGCTGCGATGCCGTGCTGTTCGTGATCGATGCCCGCGTGGGCCTGACACCCTCCGACCGGCATTTCGCACAGTTGGCGCGGCGTTCCGGAAAGCCGGTCATCCTGCTCGCCAACAAGGCTGAAAGCAAAGCCTCCAACGCCGGTGTCGACGAGGCCTATGCGCTGGGCTTGGGCGAGCCCTATGGCATTTCCGCCGAGCATGGCGAGGGAATGGCGGATTTGCGCGATGCCATCGTGCAGACGCTGCCCTGGATTCTGGAGGATGAGCCAGACGAGGACGAAGAAGCGCCGCTTTCGGACGAAGACGGCATCGTTCGCCCCATGCGCATCGCTGTGCTGGGCCGCCCCAATGCAGGCAAATCAACGCTGATCAACCGGATGCTGGGCGAGGAACGCCTCCTGACCGGACCGGAAGCTGGCATCACGCGCGATTCCATCGGCGTGGACTGGCAATGGGGTGATCGCAAGATCAAGCTGTTCGACACGGCAGGTTTGCGCAAGCGCGCCCGCATCGAGGACAAGCTGGAGAAAATGGCGGTGTCCGATGCACTGCGTGCCGTGCGCTTTGCCGAGGTCGTCGTGCTGTTGCTCGATGCGGAAATTCCGTTCGAGAAGCAGGATCTGACATTGGCGGACCTGTGTGAAAAAGAGGGCAGGGCGCTCGTCATCGGCATCAACAAATGGGATCTGGTCAAAGGCCAGAACGGGCTTTTGAAGCAATTGCAGGAGAAAGCCGGCTTTGCCCTGCCGCAACTGCGCGGCACTGCTGTGGTTCCCGTTTCGGCGGCGGCGGGTGAAGGCATCGACAAGCTAATGCAGGCCTGTTTCGCCGCCCACGAAATCTGGAGCCGCCGCATCTCGACCTCCAAGATGAACCGTTGGCTTGAGGCCGCGCTCAACACCAATGCGCCACCTGCCGTTTCAGGCCGTCGCATCAAGATCAAATACATGACCCAGGTGAAAAGCCGCCCTCCGCATTTCGCCATCTTCGGCAACCAGCTCAATGATCTGCCCCAGAGCTATGTTCGCTATCTCGTGAACAACATGCGCGAGGATTTCGACCTGCCGGGCGTGCCGATCCGGCTCTCGCTGCGCACGCAGGAGAACCCATACGACAAGGGTGGTCGCAAGATCGGGTGATTGACCCTTTCGTTCTCCCGCGAGGGGAGAAGGAAAAATCAGGCCGGCGCCATTTGTCTGAGCATTTTTCCCGTCGGGAAATCGAAAATCATGCCGTGTTCTTCAGTCCCGGCTGACGCCATTCGAACAATATGCGGTGCCAGTTCTTCCGGTGTGCGCAACACGGATGGATCTTCGCCGGGCATCGCCTCCGCCCGCATCCGTGTGCGCAGCGGGCCGGGATTGACGAGGTTGACACGGATTTTTGTTTTCAGCGTCTCCGCTGCGTAAGTCATTGCCAGGGCCTGCACCGCAGCCTTGGAGATGGAGTAAGGCCCCCAAAACGCCATCGTCTTGTGTGCTGCGCCTGAAGACACGAACAGCGCTCGGCCCGCATCCGACAGTTGCAGCAGCGGATCGAGAGAGCGGACGAGACGCCAGTTCGCTGTCACGTTGACAGCCATGACTTCCTCGAAGGCTTTTGGCTCAACGTGCCCAAGTGGCGAGATCGGCCCCAGCATTCCGGCATTGCCGACCAGAATGTCGAGCTTGCCCCAGCGCTCGTGGATTGCCGCGCCCAGACGGTCGATGGCGGCGAAATCCTTCAGATCGAACGGTACCAGCGTCGCTGCACCGCCCAAGGCGCGGATCGCATCGTCCAGCTCTTCCAGGCCGCCCACATTGCGGGCGACAGCAATGACATGGGCACCCGCATCGGCGAGGGCCAGTGCCGTGGCATAGCCAATGCCGCGTGACGCGCCAGTAACGACCGCGATGCGGCCTTTAAGGGTTCCCGTCATTCTGGATCAGCTCGCTTCGGCCAGCAGGGCAATCGTCTGTTTCCCGCTTTCGCCCAACAGGTCGGTCAGCGGCGTGGGATAATCGCCGGTGAAGCAATGGTCGGTAAACTGCGGAGCCGCGTTGTTGCGGCCCTCATAGCCGCAGGCGCGGTAGACGCCGTCGACCGACAGGAACTCCAGGCTGTCCGCGCCCATGTAGGCGCGCATCTCTTCAAGGTTCATCTTTGCCGCCAGCAGGTTGTCGCGGTTGGGCGTATCGATCCCGTAATAGTCGGGATGCGTGATCGGCGGGCTGGAGATGCGGAAATGCACTTCCTTGGCTCCCGCTTCGCGCATCATGCGCACAATTTTCACCGAGGTGGTGCCACGCACGATGGAATCGTCCAGCAGCACGATGCGCTTGCCCTCGATGATGGCGCGGTTGGCGCTGTGTTTCATGCGTACGCCAAGCTCGCGGATGGATTGGCTGGGCTGGATGAAGGTGCGGCCGACATAATGGTTGCGGATGATGCCGAGTTCATAGGGAATGCCCGAGGCCTGGCTGAAACCGATGGCCGAAGGCACGCCCGAATCTGGCACGGGCACCACGACGTCCGCGTCCACGCTGCTTTCGCGGGCGAGTTCCGCGCCGAAGCGCTTACGCACGTCATAGACATTGCGGCCATGCACCACGGAATCGGGCCGAGCGAAGTAGATATACTCGAAGATGCAAGGACGCATGGCCACGCGCTCGAATGGCTTGATCGACTCGATGCCCTTCTCGGAGATCAGGACGATTTCGCCATTTTCGACGTCGCGGATGAACTTCGCGCCGATGATGTCGAGCGCACAGGTCTCGGAGGCCAGGATCGGGCAGCCGTTCAATTCCCCGATGACAAGCGGGCGTATGCCGAGCGGATCGCGTGCGCCAATCAGTTTTTTGTTGGTCAGGCCGACAAAGGAATAAGCGCCTTCGATCTGCATCAGTGCATCAATAAATCGGTCGATGAAACGGCTGCGCAGCGACCGCGCCACGAGATGCAGCACCATTTCAGTGTCGGAGGTGGATTGGCAGATCGCGCCCTTGCGGATGAGGTCGCGCCGAAGCGTCAGCCCATTGGTGAGGTTGCCGTTGTGCGCGATGGCAAGGCCACCGACATCAAGTTCTGCAAACAGCGGCTGCACATTGCGAAGGATGGTCTCGCCCGTGGTGGAGTAGCGGACATGGCCGACGGCTGATGTGCCGGGCAACCGCTCGATCACATCCTTGCGGGAGAAGGTATCGCCGACCAGGCCCATGCGACGCTCGGAATGGTAGCGCTTGCCATCGAAGGTGACGATACCAGCGGCTTCCTCGCCGCGATGCTGGAGAGCGTGCAGGCCGAGCGCGGTGATTGCAGCGGCATCGGGATGTCCGAAAATGCCAAAGACACCGCACTTCTCCCGGAGGAAATCGCTGTCCGCGCTGTCCGGTCCGGTGTCGTTTGGGGTCATCGGGTTCGTTTCCCTCATGGTCCCGCAGCTATGGGACAATCTGGTTACGCTGTGCAGTCCCTATCGGTTCTGTGCAGGCCGTTGTCCACTGTCCAGCAGGCGTTGCAGCCCTGCGCGATCCTGTGGGCTGGCGGTCGCGGGAATTGGCGCAGGCGCTTCGCTGCGCTTGGGCGGTACTGTTTCTGGCGTCGGCTCCCGTGGCGCTTCGCCTTCTGGTGTCTTGCCCCGTATCTTGCGCAGTGTTTCTTCCGGATTTTCCGGCAACAGGCCCATCAGCGTGCCACCCGCGGAAACAAGCATCGGCTTCAGTTTCGCGTCACGAATCCAGGTCGGATGGTTTTTTTCATCCTGGGCGAGCCATGTGAAGAACAGGAAGCCAACGACGGCCAGCAGCAAGCCTCGCGCCGCGCCAAAGAGAAAGCCAAGCGTGCGGTCCAATGCGCCAATGCGGCTGTCCAGGATCATGTCCGAAATTTTGGAGGTGACGAAATAGGCGATGAGCAGCGTGATCAGGAAAATACCGCCGGCCGCCACGGGAACCGCCAGGCTCTTGTTTGTGGAGACGTATTGCTGCACCAGCGGAATGGCCTGGGGATGAAGGATGTAGGCTGCAACCGCAGCCACTGCCCATGAGCCGATGGCCAGAACCTCCCGCGTGAATCCGCGCAATGCCGCGAGGAGGGCAGAAATCAGCACGACGCCGATGACGATCATGTCGAGGATGGTGACGGGCATGGAAACTCCGGGCAGTCAGTGACGCAGGCACTCAACAGGGCGATTTCAAGCGCTCTCTATAGACGGCGAATCCGCAAAGGTCACGTGGCTCAACGGTCACGCTCGACACTTCTTTCGACCGTTCTGACTGGTTTTCCAGCCGCAATCAGCGCAACGAGGTCGGCAATCCGCTCGATAGCGCGCACGGCGATGGTCTTCTCCGCCTCTTCAGTGACGGGTCCGTCGCCGGATTTGTATTCGCCCACATTACTGTCACCCGGACGCACTTCTTTAATATCACCAGGACGCACTTGGGGCACGGCAGCGCGGGTGAAACCGAGTTTCGCAGCTTCCTTCAGGCGGTTTCCGGCATGTGACACCGGGCGGATCGCACCGGACAGGCTGACTTCGCCAAAAATCGCCATGTCGATCGGCATCGGGTTACCAGTAAGCGAGGAGATCAGCGCGGCAGCCACGGCCAGATCCGCAGCGGGTTCGGCGATCTTCAGCCCCCCCGCGACATTGAGATAGACATCGTACTGCCCCAGGCGCACGCCGCCATGAGCCTCCAGCACCGCCAGGACCATGGCAAGTCGACTGGTATCCCAGCCCACCACGGCGCGGCGTGGCGTACCCAGCCCCGTGGGCACGACAAGTGCCTGAAGCTCCACGAGCAGGGGCCGCGTCCCTTCCATGCCCGCGAAAACGGAGGTTCCCGCCGCATTAGGATCGCGGTTGCCGAGGAAAAGAGCGGAGGGGTTGGCCACTTCATTGAGGCCATCACCCCGCATTTCGAAAACACCAATCTCATCAGTGGGTCCGAAGCGATTCTTGAGGCCACGCAAGATGCGGAAATCATGGCCTCCCTCGCCTTCGAAGAAGATGACCGCATCCACCATGTGCTCCACTACGCGGGGGCCTGCGATCTGGCCGTCCTTGGTGACATGGCCCACAAGGATGACGCAGGCCCCCGTGGTCTTGGCATAGCGGATCAGCGCCTGTGCGGAGCCACGGACCTGGGTCACGGTGCCAGGAGCGGCCTCTACAGCGCTGGTCCACATGGTCTGGATGGAATCGATGATCACGAGCGCAGGAGTCGGGCCAGCCGACAGTGTTGCGACGATGTCATCGACATGGGTTTCGGATGCCAACTCCACCGGGCATTGGGCAAGGCCGAGCCTGTCGGCCCGCAAGCGCACCTGCGCCACGGCTTCTTCACCCGAGATATAGACAACGCGCTGCCCCTTTTGCGCCAGTGCCGCCGCAGCCTGGATGAGCAGGGTGGATTTGCCGATGCCCGGCTCGCCGCCCAGCAGGATCACCGAGCCGCGCACGAAACCGCCGCCGGTCACCCGGTCCAGTTCCGCGATTCCGACGGGAAGGCGGGGTGCCTCCTGTGTTTCGCCGGTCAGGCCCTCCAACTTGATGATGCGGCCCTTGCCGATGCGGGCACCTCCCGATGCGATGGGCGCGGACATCGCCTGCGTTTCCTCGGCGATGGTGTTCCAGGCACCGCAGGATTCGCATCGGCCCTGCCAGCGCCCATGCACGGCACCGCAGGTCTGACAGATGAAAGCGGATTTCGGCTTGGCCAAGATTTCAGACCCTCGTCAGCGTCATACGCCAATGACCCGGCGCTGGTAGCGTCCACCCAGCGACGTCAGGATTTCGTAACCGTTGGTGCCAGCCATGGTGGCGACATCGTCCACACCGATGCCGTCACCAAGCAGGATCGCCTTTTGCCCCGCCTTGACGCTGCCGGGCGGGCAATCCGTCACATCGATGGTCGCCAGATCCATGGATACGCGCCCAGCAAAAGGGCAGCGTTTGCCGGCAATGATCGCCACACCTCCCGCTCTATCATGAGTGGCGCTCAACGAACGCAGCCAGCC
The DNA here is from genome assembly GCA_031378805.1 of Hyphomicrobiales bacterium. Classification (GTDB taxonomy): domain Bacteria; phylum Pseudomonadota; class Alphaproteobacteria; order Rhizobiales; family Beijerinckiaceae; genus JADCCX01. Next base: position 16,732 of record JANNEO010000057.1, on the reverse strand, counting down.
ATCTGCGTATCCCAAGGAAATCGTGGCGATGACTGAGGGACGTTGCGCTGTCCATTGCCCGTTATACCCCACATGATCGCCCGGTTCGATCTGCCGCAATTGCAGGATGGTGGCCTCCAGCCGCACAACCGGCTTCATCGGGTTTTTGTGGCCGGGTGTCGGATTGCCGCCGTAAAGCGCGTAGCCTGCACGTGTCATGTCGAAGCGCGGAATCTCAGGCAGGAAATGCGCTGAGGAATTGGCCAGGCTCTTGCGCTTGATACGGTCACTGAACCACCCTGCAACGCGTTCGAACCGGGTGTTCTGTGCCACATTGAGGCGATTCTCTGGCTCTTCGGATGAAATGAAATGCGACATCAACAAATCGATGCCGATGCTTTCCCATTCGTTGAGCATCGACAGCGCGCGGGCCTCGTCGATGGTCAGACCGAGCCGGTTCATGCCGGTGTCAACATGCAGCGCTGACGCTCCACCGCCCGCTTTGCGCCAGCGCCCGATCTCGCCGATGGTCCCAAGCACCGGACGCAGCCGATAGCTCTGGTAGAGCTGCTCCGATCCCTGCATCAGTCCATTGAGGACATAGACGGCGGCAACGGGTGCAGCCTTGCGCACACGGATGGCCTCTTCCAGATGGGCGACGAAAAACGTGCGGCACCCTGCCTTGGCGAGTGCTGGAACCACGGTTTCAATGCCCAGACCATAGCCATTGGCCTTGACGACCGCAGCACACTCCGCAGGCTTCGCCATGGCCGCAAGCAGCTTCCAGTTGTCAGCGATTGCTCCGACATCAATGGTCAAAAGCGCACCGTGGGGATTCGGCAAATCCATGCTTGGTTTAAACGCCAGAGACCGGCCCGGCGCAAGCGGCGTTCAGGGCCGATTGGTTGTGTCGCGTGAAATAACGTTCGGTCATCCCCTTCAGCGGTCATACCTGGCCAACACGCAAGCAGGCCCAAGACAAAGGTGACCCTAAAGCAGTACGGAACCCATGATTGCGAGACCGTCGTGACGACTGCGATCACGCTCATGAGCTTGCTGCATGGCTACCCAGCGGCGCTGTGCATTGACACAAGCGCGGGTTTGCTTCCCTGCATAGACTTTCGTCTAGCACGCTTGACAGGAACACTGGATGCCCGACCACGACAAGGATGCGCCGCTGCGCGAGAACATCCGTCTTCTGGGCCGCCTGCTTGGCGATGCCGTGCGCGATCAGGAAGGGTGGGATACCTTTGATCTGGTCGAACGCATACGCCAATCGTCGATCCAGTTCCACCGGGCCGAAGATCATCAGGCGCGTCGTGCGCTGGAGACCACGCTCGATGGCCTGACGCGCGGCGAGACGATCCATATCATCCGCGCCTTCAGCTATTTCTCCCGTCTTGCGAACATCGCCGAAGACCAGCACCATATCAGCCGGGCGCGGGCGCGTTCCGGCGAGGGTGGGGCGCGGCCGGGCACATTGCAAAGCGCCATAAGCTCCGTGCTTGCTGCGGGTGTCCCGGCGCAGGCGCTGGCTGATTTCTTCCGCTCCGCCAGCATCCATCCCGTACTGACGGCGCATCCAACCGAGGTCGGTCGCAAAAGCACGCTCGATCGTGAGCGCGAGATCGCTGCGTTGTTGCTGGTGCGGGACCGTATCCGCATGACGCAGGAAGAGCAGGACGAGAGCGATGCGGCGCTCGCCCGCGCGATCCTGACGCTGTGGCAGACCGGCCTGCTGCGCCGCTCGCGGTTGCGGGTGATCGACGAGGTCTCGAATGGCTTGTCTTTCTTCGACCTCACCTTCTTGTCGGCATTGCCCAAGCTTTACGCGGGACTTGAAGATAAGTTGGAAGCGCTGGGCCTGGCCGTGAAGGATGTTCCGGCGTTTCTGCGCATGGGCAGCTGGATTGGTGGTGACCGTGACGGCAACCCGTTCGTCACAGCATCCGTGATGCGCCAGACCCTGGCGATGCAGAGCGACCATGCGCTGGCTTTCTATCGTCGAGAACTGCAAAGCTTGAGCGCGGAACTGTCGCTCGATACGCGTCTGGTCGCTGTTTCGCCTGAGCTAGAGGCACTTGCGGCCGCTGCCACCACGACCATGCTGCACAGGGACCATGAGCCCTATCGCCGCGCCATCGCCGTGATGCTGTTGCGGCTTGCAGAAACGGCGGAGCGCTTGAATGGCCCGGCGGCCACCACGACAAGCGCTGCCGGTGGCTATGCGTCCGCAACAGCCCTGCGGGCTGATCTGGCCGTGATCGAAGCATCGCTGGCTGCCAATGGTGGCCGCAGCCTGGCGCTTGGTCGCTTGCGGCATCTTGCACGCGCGGTGGACATCTTCGGCTTTCATCTCGCCAGCCTCGACATGCGCCAGAACTCCGATGTGCATGAGCGCGTTGTGGCCGAACTGCTCGATGTGGTCTCGCCCGGCGCCAGCTATCGCACGCTGACGGAGCCGGAGCGGGTCAAGTTGCTGCTGAAGGAACTGGCGACGCCACGCCTGCTCGTCCTGCCGACTTTCGACTACAGCGAGGAGACGGCATCGGAACTTGCGATCCTTCGGGAAGCAGCCGACCAGATCGCGCGGTTCGGGCCCGATGTGCTGCCCAATTACGTGATCTCGAAGGCCGCCGCTGTCTCCGACATTCTGGAGGTGGCGCTGCTGCTCAAGGAGGTTGGGTTGCACCGGCCCAAGACTGGCGCACTGGATCTTAACATCGTGCCCTTGTTCGAGACCATCGCCGACCTGCAATCCGCCGACACCATCATGGAGCTGCTGTTCCGACTGCCGCTCTATCGCCGCCTGCTCGCGCATCGCGGCAACACGCAGGAGGTGATGCTTGGCTATTCCGACAGCAACAAGGATGGCGGCTTCCTGACCTCGGGCTGGGAGCTTTACCGGGCGGAGATCGCGCTGGTGGAGGTGTTCCAACGCCACGCCATCCGGCTCAAGCTGTTTCATGGTCGCGGTGGTTCTGTCGGGCGGGGCGGGGGGCCGAGCTACGATGCGATCCTTGCCCAGCCGGGAGGCGCCGTGCAAGGCGCGATCCGCGTGACCGAGCAAGGCGAAGTGATCGCCGCGAAATACGGCAACGCGGAACTCGGACGCCGCAATCTGGAAGTACTGGCGGCTGCGACGCTGGAAGCGACGTTGCTGTCGGTCAGGGAGGCGGCACCCAAGCCGGACTATCTGCTGGCCATGCAGGAACTCTCGGATCATGCCTTCAAGGCATATCGTGGCCTTGTCTACGACACCGAAGGGTTTGAACGGTATTTCCGGGAATCAACCGTTATCGGCGAAATCGCCAACCTCAATATAGGCAGCCGCCCGGCGTCGCGCACGAAATCGCAAAAGATCGAGGATCTGCGCGCGATTCCCTGGGTCTTCAGCTGGGCGCAGTGCCGCTTGATGCTGCCGGGCTGGTATGGCTTCGGAACAGCGCTGGCAGCCTACCGATCCGCACATGGCGAAACAGGCATGACGTTGTTGACGGAAATGGCGCGGGACTGGCCTTTCTTCCGCACGCTGCTCTCCAACATGGACATGGTGCTGGCCAAGACGAATGTCGCCATCGCCTCGCGCTATGCCGCGCTGGTGTCCGATGCGGCGCTGCGCGACGCCATCTTCGGGCGCATCAAGGCAGAGCTTGAAGCGTCGATCACGGGCGTGCTGGCTGTCACGGGGCAGATTGAACTGCTCGCGGGCAACCCGGCGCTGGCCCGCTCCATCCGCAACCGCTTTCCCTATCTCGATCCGCTTAATCACGTGCAGGTCGAGTTGCTCAAGCGTCACCGGGCGGGTGACGAGGATGCGCGGGTCGTCACGGGTATCCATCTGTCGATCAACGGGATCGCGGCGGGCTTGCGCAACAGCGGGTGAGGGTGTGGTGGTTGTCGAGGTGCATGACCGATGTGCGTCCTTCGAGGCTCCGCTTCGCTTCGCACCTCAGGATGAGCAAGGTTGGTGCCATGCGCTTGGTTTCTCATCCTGAGGTGCGAGCCAAACGCGAGCCTCGAAGGACGCACAACGGCTTTGCAACCCTCCGATATCCACGCCATCAATCCGAGCGTGGCAACCCCAGCCGGTAGACGCCCCTGAAATCATCCGGGTCAACCGCGCGACCCTTGCGGGTGATGATGATCCTGCCCTCTTTTGCCAGCCTCACGGCCACGCGCCGGATCGGTTGCATCAGCGGTCCCCAGCCATCGGGATGATTGCCGCCGATAGCGCGGGCGGCGTCGGAAGGACAGAGTGTCTTGTCCAGACCACGGGCGGCAACGAGGCTGAGGATGACCTCTTCGACTTTTACAAGATCGGTGTTCATGACAGTGTTCATGCCCTGGCGTTTCGACGTGTTCGCGGCAGACGTCAAGGCTTGCGAATACCGCTCACTATCTTGCAAATTCCCAAGTCATTCCGCAAAGAGAGAGCATGAAGATTCCTGCATTTCCCTTCACCGTGACCGATTGGTCCAGTGTTGCTGCGACCACGCACAGTGGTGAGCAGGGAGAAGCGCTGTGGCGGACAATGACCATCGGCGACGTTCGTATCCGCCACGTCGAGTATACACCGGGCTATGTCGCTGATCACTGGTGTGACAAGGGACATATTCTCTATGTTCTGGAAGGTGAGATTGTCAGCGAGTTGAAAGACGGACGCCGTTTTACACTGTCTGCGGGCATGAGTTATCAGGTTTCGGACTTCGGTGACGCCGCCCATCGTTCGGGTGCGCCACACGGTGCGAAACTCTTCATCGTGGATTGAGGGGAAGGGATGCCGCAGACCATCACCAAGGGATACAAGACACTGCTGGCGGAGGCCGAAAGCGTGATCCAGACGCTGGAGGTCGAGGCCGTGAAGGCCATGCTTGACCGTCCCTATGTCGTGCTGGTCGATCTCCGTGATCCGCGCGAACTGGAGCGCGAGGGCCAGATTCCCGGCGCTTTCCACTGCACGCGGGGAATGCTGGAGTTCTGGATCGATCCTGAAAGTCCCTACGCCAAGCCGATTTTCCAGGAGGACAAGACCTTCGTGTTCTTCTGCGCCGGAGGCTGGCGCTCCGCTCTTGCCGCAAGGACAGCCCATGACATGGGGTTGCGGCCGGTCGCCCATATGCGCGGCGGTTTTGGCGAATGGAAGAAGCAGGGCGGCCCTGTCGAAATGCGGGAGCCAAAAGCTTGAGCACCCCCACCAGCGCAGGTGATGCCCATTCCAGGCGCCGCTGGTATGAAGACCCGCGTCCGCTCATCCATGTCGTCGTCGAAATCAAGGCGGATGGTGGGGACACACGCAAGAACTCGATCCGCGCCCTGGCGGCCGTCGCGGTCACCGAACAGGCTCAGAAGATCGGTTCCTTTGAGATCAACCTGCTGCCGCTGGAGGGATCCTCGGCTGACAAGCGCACGCTTGATCTCTACCGCAACCACCAGGAGGCGTGGCGCACCAACACCACCAATCCGCAACGCGCATCGGTTGGCACTGCTGCCTTCGCGCAATGGGTCAAGGGGTTGGCAGGACAGCCTGTGCTGACGGGGTGGCCGCTGTCGCAGACCGCGATCTGGCTGGACTACTATCTCCGCCGCTTCACGCCGCATGGTGTCTATCGCGGACCCTACCTGATCGAGCCGATTTTCTTTGGACCTGGCGTCGATCTGCCCACGCTGATCATGGGCATGATGGGGCGACATTACCGCGAGACGCCCGAGCAGCTTTTGCCACCTGAATGGTTTGGTGGCCTGGTGGAAACGCACAAGGCCAAGGAAGATGCCTTCCGCCAGGCGGAACTGCTCTGCACGCTGCTGAAACTGCGCAGCGGACAGACATAGCGCTCATCCATCACCAAGGCTGATGCTGCAGATCGGGAATTCTCGCTGGCCGGATGGCGTCTGCTCGCTGATACTTCCACGCTAGGCAAGGAACAAAGCAGCATGGGCGATGTGGTGATCCGCAAGGCGGAAGCGCATGACGAGGCGCAGTGGCGGGCATTGTGGGCGGCGTATGTCGCGTTCTACAGGGCGTCGGTGCCTGAAGACGTTACAGCCGATACCTGGCGGCGTATTCTGGATCCTCAGAGTCCGATCCATGCATTGGTGGCCGAGAAAGATGGCCTTGTCATCGGCCTGTGCAACCACGTCTTTCACGCCTCGACCTGGAGCACGCAGCCCATCTGCTACCTGCAGGATCTTTATGTCGATCCCCAAGCAAGGGGAGGTGGCGCGGCGAAAAAATTGATCCTGGCCTGTGAGGCAGAAGCCGCCAAGCATGGCGCTTTTCGTCTCTATTGGCAGACCCAGGAATACAACGCGCCTGCGCGATCACTCTATGACACCATCGTTCCGCGCTCATCCTTCATCGTCTACAGGAAAAATCTGCCATGAAGCTCGTGATCGGCAACAAGAACTATTCGTCCTGGTCGCTGCGGCCCTGGATCGCCATGAAGCAGATCGGTGCTGTGTTCGAGGAGGTGTTGATCCCCATGGCCTTGCCTGGCACGAAGGCGGACATGCTAAAATACGGCCCGACAGGGCTGGTGCCAGTCCTCATCGATGGTGACGCGGTGGTGTTCGAGACCATTGCGATTCTCGAACATCTGAATGACCGCTTTCCCGATGCGGGACTGTGGCCCAGGGATCTGGCTGTGCGCGCCCACGCCCGCTCCATTGCGGCGGAAATGCATGGCGGCTTTGGTGCCTTGCGCCGCGATTGCCCGATGAATATCCGCCGCCCGGTCCGCAAGCATGGTGTCAGCCCAGAAGCTGCAAAACACGCTGAACGGATCGACACGCTGTGGACGGAGGCCCGCAACCGCTTTGGCGGGGCAGGGCCGTTTCTCTTCGGTCATTTCACCAACGCCGATGCCATGTATGCGCCAGTGGTCAATCGCTTCCATGTCTATGACCTGCCCCGCTCAACCACGTCGCAGGCGTATATGGACGCGATGATGGCGTTGCCAGCATGGCAGGCGTGGGACAAGGCATCGCGCGCCGAGAGCTGGGTGATTGAATCCAGCGAGGTGGCGTGAACCCGGTACTTTCCTTCGCTCCAAATCCGCCCCATAACGTCGCGCAATAATATTTCGCGTGTCCTGGAGCCAGCCTTGCCCGCCATCAAGTCGAAGATCGATGTCACCTCTGCCGAATTCCTGGCAAACACCGAGGCCTGGACGGCGCTGACCAGCGCATTGAAGGAACGTCGCACAACCGCTGCCGCAGGCGGCAACGAGAAGGCCCGCGCTCGGCATACGGCGCGTGGCAAGCTGTTGCCTCGTGAACGTGTGATGCGACTTCTGGACCCTGGCTCAGCGTTCCTGGAGATCGGCAGCCTTGCGGCGTTCGGCATGTATGATGGCGACATCCATGGCGCTGGCATGATCGCAGGCATCGGGCGCGTCGAGGGGCGCGAGGTGATGATCGTCTGCAACGATGCCACCATCAAGGGGGGCACCTACTATCCCATGACGGTGAAGAAGCATCTGCGCGCGCAGGAGATCGCCCGCGAGAATCGATTGCCTTGCGTCTACCTCGTCGATTCGGGCGGGGCGAACCTGCCGCACCAGACCGAGGTTTTTCCCGACCGTGATCATTTCGGGCGCATCTTTTACAATCAGGCGACATTGTCAGCCGAGCGCATTCCACAGATCGCGGTCGTGATGGGCAGTTGCACGGCTGGCGGGGCGTATGTGCCTGCGATGTCGGACGAAACCGTGATTGTGCGTCGACAAGGCACGATCTTCCTGGGCGGTCCCCCGCTGGTGAAGGCCGCCACGGGCGAGGTCGTTACTGCGGAAGACCTGGGTGGTGGCGATGTCCACACCCGCGTGTCCGGCGTCGCGGATCATTTGGCGGCGGACGACGTCCACGCGCTTGCTATCGCACGGCGCATCATCGGCAACCTCAACACGCGCAAGAATATCGACATTGCCCTGTCCGAGCCGAAAGAGCCTCTCTATGACGCGGCGGAACTCGACGGCGTGGTGCCGACCGACCTGAAGAAGCAATATGACATCCGCGAGGCCATTGCCCGGCTGGTCGACGGCTCCGAGTTCGACGAGTTCAAGGCGCTTTATGGCAAGACGCTGGTGACAGGCTTTGCCCGCTTGCACGGCATCCCCATCGGCATCATCGCCAACAACGGCATCCTGTTTTCAGAAAGCGCCCAGAAAGGCGCGCATTTCGTGGAACTGTGCTGCCAGCGGCGCATCCCGCTGCTGTTCATGCAGAACATCTCGGGTTTCATGGTAGGGCGGCAATACGAGAGCGGCGGCATCGCCAAGGACGGTGCGAAGCTGGTGACGGCAGTGGCCTGCGCCAAGGTGCCGAAGATCACGCTGCTCACCGGCGGCAGCTTCGGCGCGGGCAACTATGGCATGTGCGGCCGCGCCTATTCCCCTCGTTTTCTCTTCACTTGGCCGAACAGCCGCATCTCGGTGATGGGCGGCGAACAGGCGGCGAGCGTGCTCGCTACCGTCAGGCGCGACAATATCGAGGGCGAAGGCAAGGAATGGAGTGCGGAAGAGGAAGCCGCGTTCAAGGCACCGATCAAGGCGAAATACGAGGAGGAGGGCAGCCCGTATCACGCAACGGCGCGGCTGTGGGACGATGGCATCATCTTGCCAAGCGAAACGCGAAGGGTGCTGGCGCTGGCGTTCTCGGCGTGTCTCAATGCGCCAGTGGAAGAGACGCGGTTTGGGGTTTTCAGGATGTGAGGTGGGCAATCTTATCCTTCCCCACTGGGGGAAGGTGGCGTGCAAAGCATGACGGATGAGGGAGAAGCCCTGAGCGTTGGCGGTTCTCCCTCATCCGACCGGCTCCGCCGGCCACCTTCTCCCAAGGGAGAAGGAAGGGCGCAACACTTTCATTCGCTAAAACTGCACATCTATGACGGGGCTCACCCCGTCCACTCCGCAAAACTCTCGATATCTCTCGGCCAGCCCTCCGCTTCCGCGAAGCGCACAAGGTCTTGTGCCAGCAGCGTTTCGAACTGCACCAGGGTCGACACCGTCATCTGTCTCCCCCGATCGAAGATGACCAGCGTTTCGCCTGCATTCACCGCGGGCCGCAGCAGATCGGGGATGGCGGACCCTTTCCACGCCTGCGGCCGTGCAGGGTCCACGAAGAGTACGATGGCGTTTTCGTGCGGATCGCGGTGAAAATACGCTCCTGCATCCAGCGGATGGGGGATGCGGTTGCGGTCCGGGCTGTCGTTCAGCCGCGCTGTGAGATAGGCGCAGGCATAGCTGCTGCACGCCGCCGGGCGATGCGCTTGCCCGAAGATGCCGCAACCTTTGCCCGCGAGATGGGCGCAGGCGCGGTACATTGGCTTGTCGAGCGCGGCGATGTGGGGCAGCACGCAGCAATAGGTGCAGGTGCGGCACCAGGAAACGCGCTCGCCCGCATCACGCCGCCGTTTCGCTTGCCCCATTGGCACTATTCTCCCTGACGAACGCGCGGGGAACCGCGCCAGGGCAAGGGCATAGGGCTGAGGGTGAATGAGATCAATGGTGGGATGTCCGGGGAGCACGTGCTCCCCGCCGTCACAGCAGCACGGTCAAAGCCTCGCGGTCGCCTGACGCACCGGCGTGAACAGCCGTGCGTTGGGGCAGAATGTGGGCGTCATCCGCCAGGTCGTCACGTTCTGGTTCATGTCGCAGATCGCAATCGCACCGTTTAGGCAAATCTGCTCACCCACTGTGAATGCCTTGCCGCGCGCCCGGCACTCGCATTTCTGGGTCAGGTCTTCCGCGACACGCTGGTTGTTGACGACGACGGCACGATGATGGGCATCACTGGTGGTGGCCCCAAAAGCCAGGATAACCGTCAGTACACTTCCGAGGAAAGCTGAGCGTGTCATGACTGCAGAGTGCCACAATCCGGAAGCCTTGGAAAGAGCGGCATTGCAGGCCCCATGATGGAGACCCGCCAAACATGACAAAACCGTCATTTGCCGGTCAGCGCGGGTTCAGATGTCCTTGGCTATGTCTAGCTTCACAACAGGCGATTTGCGCCAATATAAAGGGTACTCCATGCTGCGTTCCGTCGTGATGGCCGTGACCGTGATATTATCTTCTGCTGCGTTGGCGCAGACCCCTGCGCCACCAGCCGCGCCTCCCGTCGCACCTCCTGCCGCCACGCGCCCTGAAGTGACACCTGAACAACGCGCCCAGTTTCGGGCCACGCTCGATGCTTGCCGCACCGAAGTGAAGCCGCGCGATCTGCCGCGTGGCGAGCGCCGTGCGGCAATGCGCAAGTGCATGGAGGCAAAAAATCCCGCGCTGGCGCCGTTTTTTGCCAGGGGCGAGGCACGACGCGCCGACATGCGGCAAGTGCGCGAGACCTGCCGGTCAGAGCTGCGCGGACGCACAGTACGAGGGCCTGAGCGTCAGGAAGCCATGAAGAGTTGCATCGTGGCCAAGAAACCGGAAATGGCAAAGGTGTACGGCTGTGTCGACCAAGCCAAGGCGAAAAACCTTGGGCCAGGGGACGAGCGCCGCGCATTCATGCGGACTTGTATTCGGGGCTGAATGATTGCAGGGGAGGGGTATGATCCCTCCTGTTATTTCCCGGACGCTGGTGCTGTTCGATCTCGATGGAACGCTGGTCGATGGACAGCATTCGGTCCAGGCCACATTCGAGGCAATCTTCCCCCAATTCGGCTATCCCCCACCTTCGCGGGAGACAGTGCGTGGCATCATTGGGCGTTCGCTTCCCCAGGCGATTGCGGACATGCTGGGCCACAAGGCCCCTGTTGCGGACATGACGGAGGCCTACAAGGTGCATTTTCATGCAATGCGTGCGACCGAAGGCTATTTCGAAGCGCTGTATGATGATGTCGATACGGTGATGCGGCGGCTGGCCGCACGCGATGACCTGGTGTTGGGAACAGCCACCGGCAAGGCTCTGCGGGGCATCCACTGGCTGATCGATGCGCATGGCTGGCACGGGTTCTTCGCAACGTTGCAGGCGGCAGATACGGCGGCCTCGAAACCATCGCCGGAAATGGTCGAGAATGCCTGCCGCGAAACAGGCATAGCGCCCGAAAACGTGATTGTTTTCGGAGACTCGATCTATGACATGGAAATGGCCGTTGCCGCGGGGGCATCCGGCGTTGGCGTATCCTATGGCTATGGTGATGCCGCAACTCTGCGGCAGGCAGGAGCTGTCCGCATCATCGACAGTTTCCGCGAGGTGGAAGACGCCATAGCTGCTTTCCGCCGTGGTGCGCTCGATGCGTGATGTGCTCTACCCGGAACAACCGCTGTCCGACCCTGATCCGGTCAAACGCGCCCAGAACGCCATGGCGCGGCAGGTGCTGCCGAAGCGGTTCTACAGCGTCGCAACCGTGGCGGCGGAAAACGGAGCCTTTGCCATCAAGCTTGATGGTCGTGGCGCCCGTACGCCGGGCAAGAGGACGCTTGCCTTGCCGACACTAGCTGCGGGTTTGATCGTTGCAGGAGAATGGAATGCGCAGATCGAGGTGATCAATCCCCATCTCATGCCCGCGACACGCATTGTCAACACGGCGCTTGATGGCGTGAGCACGATGATGCCCGAGGTGGCTGCGGAAATCGCGGCTTTTGCGGGGTCCGACCTGGTTTGTTACCGGGCGGCCGATCCCGTCGGATTGGTGGAGTTGCAAGCGCTGCACTGGAATCCGGTAACGGACTGGGCAATGGATCATCTTGGCGCCCACTTCGTGTTGGCCGAGGGCATCGTTCACGCCAACCAGAACTCTGAAGCGCTGGCCAGGATCAGCTCGGCCGTAGGCATCTATTGCGATCCCATCGCCCTTGCCTGCCTGCATGTGATGACGACGCTGTCCGGATCGTGCCTGATTGCCTTGATGGCGGCTTCGGGCGCGATGTCATCTGATGCTGCGTGGACGGCAGCAACGGTGGATGAGATCTGGAGCCTCCAGCGTTGGGGACAGGACGGGGAGGCCGCGCAGAGGCTTGCCCGGCGCGAAGTGGACTTTCGCACGGCATTGGCCCTTCTTCAGGCCGTGAATCCAGCGCTCTAATTTATGGCGTGCGTGGTTTTTGATTTGCACCAGGTCCAGCACCATGCCCCGTGTGATGGTTGTCCACCCGCACATATCCCCGCAACCGATTGTAACTCTCGGTCTGCTCCGGTGTCAGGATTTCCGCCATTTCAAGGTGCGCCTTGAGGTGGATGGCACGCAGGCGGGCCTCTTGTCCTGCCGCCACGGCGGTTTGCGCGTCGATGCGGTCGTAGCTCACCTGCTTCAGCGCAAAGAGCCTGTCGAGGTGGGCTTCCGCCGCGATCAGCGCTTCACCTGCCGCAATGGCATCCTTGCGCATCTTCTCGAACGCCTTTTGCGCCCTCGATTTCTGGTCTGCATCAAGACCAAGCTGCTCCGCCAGTTCCAGCACGTGCATCGGGCCAGGATAGCCGTTGAGTTCTGCCGCAAGCGCATAGCCAAGGCCAGCACCGCGCCTCAAGCCTTCTTGCCGATCGGCGGACAATGTTTTCACATCGCGCGTCTCGAAACCGACATAGGCTGATTGGCCGGAGGGAGGCGTGATCACGATCTGCGGCTCAACGCGGAACGGCGTGTCTCGGTTCTGTGCCGATGCGATGGTCGCAAAGGCAGTGAACACGATGGCGAGAAAAGTTCGGTTGTTCGGCATGTACGGCCTTCGTCTGGTTTGACCGGAAGATAAGGAGGCCGTAACCGGGCATGAAGTCACAATCATGTCATCAGTCGTGCCATCGAGGGAGAGAAACGTACCATGAAGGATGTCCTCGACCAGCTTGAGAAGCGCCGTGCCGAAGCCCGGCTGGGTGGTGGCGAAAAGCGCATCGCGGCGCAGCACGCCAAGGGCAAGCTGACGGCACGCGAGCGGATCGAACTGTTGCTCGACCACGGGTCGTTTGAGGAGTTCGACATGTTCGTCGAGCATCGCTCCACGGAATTCGGCATGGACAAGCAGCGCATCCCCGGTGACGGCGTCGTCACGGGCTGGGGCACCGTGAACGGGCGCACCGTGTTCCTCTTTGCCAAGGATTTCACGGTGTTCGGCGGTTCGCTCTCCGAAACCCATGCCCAGAAGATCATGAAGGTGCAGGACATGGCGCTGAAGATGCGCGCCCCGATCATCGGCATCTTCGATGCCGGTGGTGCGCGTATCCAGGAAGGCGTGGCGGCGCTTGGCGGTTATGGCGAGGTGTTCAAGCGCAATGTGATCGCTTCGGGCGTCATACCTCAGATCAGCCTGATCATGGGGCCTTGCGCAGGCGGCGATGTCTATTCTCCAGCAATGACCGATTTCATCTTCATGGTGCGCGACACGTCCTACATGTACGTGACCGGTCCAGACGTGGTAAAAACCGTGACCAACGAGGTGGTGACGCACGAAGAATTGGGCGGCGCGTCGGTGCATACCACCAAGACCTCGATTGCCGATGGCGCGTTCGACAATGATGTCGAGGCGTTGCTCCAGATCCGGCGTCTCATTGATTTCCTGCCCGTCAACAATCTCGAGGGCGTGCCGGAATGGCCGAGCGACGATCCGGTGGATCGGCTCGATCTATCGCTCGACACGCTGGTGCCGGACAATCCCAACAAGCCGTATGACATGAAGGAACTGGTCCGGAAGGTGGTGGACGAGGCGGATTTCTTCGAGATCAGCGAGAGGTTCGCGGCCAATATCATCACCGGCTTCGGGCGCATCGAGGGCAAGACCGTCGGCGTGGTTGCCAACCAGCCGATGGTGCTGGCGGGCGTGCTGGATGCCGATGCCTCGCGCAAGGCTGCGCGTTTCGTGCGGTTCTGCGATGCCTTCGGCATTCCCATCGTGACGTTCGAGGATGTGCCGGGGTTCCTGCCAGGGACGGCGCAGGAGTATGGCGGCCTGATCAAGCATGGCGCGAAGCTGCTGTTCGCCTATGCCGATTGCACCGTGCCGCTGATTACCGTGATCACACGCAAGGCTTATGGCGGGGCGTATGACGTGATGGCGTCAAAACACATCGGTGGTGACATGAACTATGCCTGGCCCTCCGCCCAGATCGCTGTGATGGGGGCCAAGGGCGCAGTCGAGATCATTTTCCGGGGAGGTACGCCGGAGGAGATCAAAAAGCAGACCAAGGCTTACGAGGACCGCTTCCTGTCACCTTTCGTTGCTGCCGAGCGTGGCTACATCGACGAGGTAATCCTGCCGCATTCGACACGGAGGCGGATTGCCAGGGCGCTTGCCATGCTGGCAACCAAGGAAGTGGAGAGGCCATGGAAGAAGCATGACAACCTGCCGTTATGAGGCGGCTTCTTTAGCAGCATTGACGTTCCTGGCCGTCTTCTCCACGCCGCGCATGACGCGCAGGATGTTCCGGCTGGCGATCTTTTCGAGCGCTGTCTCTCCCCATCCCCGTTCCATCAGTGCAGCGATAAGATCGGGGAATTTCGACACATCCTCCAGCCCTTCCGGTGCGGGACCGCCATAGAAATCCGAGCCGATGCCGATCTGGTTGATGCCAGCCGTGCGGGCCATGTGATCGACATGATCGCAGAACTGATCGAGTGTGGCACGCGGCGCGGGACCAGTACGGCTGGCGCGTTCCTGCAGTTGGCGGGTCATGTCGGCATCGAGCGGCGCCTTGCCGTGAACCTGCAATGGCCTGATCCAGTCGCGCAACTGCTGGTTGATGAAGGTCGGCACGAAGGTTGCCATCACGATGCCGCCATTGCCCTTCAGGCGGACCAGCACATCATCCGTCACGTTGCGGGGATGATCGCAGAGGCTACGGGCATTGGCATGGGTAATCGCTACAGGGGCCGTCGTGATGTCGAGAACGTCGTGCATCACCTTGGGCGTTGTGTGTGATAGATCAATCATCAAGCCGAGTGTGTTCATGCGTTGGATCACGCTTTTGCCAAACGCCGTCAGGCCATTGTGACGCGGAACGTCCGTGGCGCTGTCCACCCAGTCCAGCGTTTCGTTGTGGCAAAGCGTCATGTAGCGAGCGCCGAGCGCGTAGAATACATCCAGCATGTCGAGCCGATCACCAATGCCAATGCCGCTTTCCACGGCGATGAACGAGGCGATCTTGCCCTGCCGCTTGGCGCGGCGCACGTCCGACGCCCTGAGTGCTGGCAGGAACACATCGGGGTGACGCGCGTGCATGGCCCGGATCAGCTGGATGAGTTCCAGGGTGAAGCGTGTGGGGTCATTCACGTGCGTCGGGCAAAACGCCGCCCAGAACTGCCCAGCCACCATGCCCTGCCTGAGGCGCGGAATGTCCGTATCCGTCTCCTGATGCCCACGGTCGAGACCATAGGCCGCGACATCGCCAAGGGCCGTGTGATGGCGGCGGATCACGTAAGGCAGGTCGTTGTGACCATCGACCAGCGGAACCCGCTCCAGGAAAGCCCTGGCGCGGGAGAGGCTTGCGGGCTTCACCATGCTGCTATTGTCCCAACTGGTCTTTCAGACGACCCAGGCTCTCCTCGCGGCCAAGCACGGCCAGGACATCGAAGATGCCCGGCGATGTGGCCTGGCCGGTGAGTGCCGCACGGAGCGGCTGCGCCAACTGGCCCAGTTTCGCGCCGGAGGTCTCCGACAATTGCCGCACGGCGGCTTCTGTCGATGCAACATCCCATGTCGAGACGCCTTCCAGGGCCTGCACGACATCCGCAAGGCGCTGGCGGCCATCGCCATCAAGCAGCGTGGACGCCTTTTCGTCAAGCGCGAGCGGGCGCTTGGCGAACAGGAACTTTGCGCCATCCAGCAGTTCCACCAGGGTTTTCGCCCGCTCCTTGAGGCCGGGCATCATCTTGAGGAGACGCTCACGACCTGCTGGATCGAGTGATGCGCCGAAAACTGCACCTCCTTCGACATAAGGCAGCATCTCCTCGACGGCTGCGAGCAAGGCGCTGTCCTCGGCCTGGCGCATGTAGAGACCGTTGAGGTTGGACAATTTGGCGAAGTCGAAGCGGGCAGCGGAGCGGCCGACGTTCTTCAGGTCGAAGAGCTGGCTCATCTCGTCCGTCGAGAACACCTCCTGGTCGCCGTGGCTCCAGCCCAGGCGGACAAGGTAGTTGCGCAGTGCGGCTGGCAGATACCCCATGGCGCGGTAGGCCTCCACGCCGAGCGCACCGTGGCGCTTCGACAGCTTGGCGCCATCCGGCCCGTGGATCAGCGGGATATGCGCCATCACCGGCACGTGCCAGCCGCAGGCCTGATAGATCTGGGTCTGGCGGGCACCGTTGGTCAGGTGGTCATCGCCACGGATGATGTGGGTGACGCCCATGTCGTGGTCATCCACCACCACGGCCAGCATATAGGTCGGCGTGCCGTCCGAGCGCAGCAGCACGAGATCGTCCAGCTCCTTGTTGGCCCAGGTCACCTTGCCCTGCACCTGATCCTCGACGATGGTTTCGCCCTCAACCGGTGCCCGCAGGCGGATGACTGGCTTGACGCCGGGTGGCGCGGTTGCAGGGTCACGGTCGCGCCAGCGGCCGTCATAGCGCATCGGCTTGCCATCGGCCTTCAGCTTCTCCCGCATCTCGGTGAGTTCGTCCGGCGTGGCGTAACAGAAATAGGCATGACCCTTGGCAACCAGATCGTGCGCCACTTCGGCATGGCGGGCTGCACGGGCGAATTGATAGATCGGTTCGCCGTCCCAGGTGAGGCCGAGCCACTTCAGGCCGTCGATGATGGCCTCGATGGCATCCGGCGTCGAGCGTTCGCGGTCCGTGTCCTCGATACGCAACAGCATCTTGCCGCCATGA
>JANNEO010000015.1:0-10390 GCA_031378805.1 Hyphomicrobiales bacterium | reverse complement strand
TGCCGAGCAATTCCAGGCATTCCTGCCGGCCTTGCAACTGGCGGCCCATGATATCGCAGTGGCCAGCGCCACATCGCCGCTGTTTGCATCGCGCCGTGTCGTGCCCGATGAAGCGGAACGCGCGGCCTGAGATCAGTCAATTCCTGTCCCGGTAGCGTGCTCCGCGCCAACAGGAACGATCCGGAGTGCTCTTCGATCTATCGCCGACGGGCCTTGCGCCACGCCTCGAAATCCAGCTTCGACTGTGGATCGGTGGGTGGGTAGAGGCCGAGGATCGAGCGCCCCTCCATCACCTTTTCCTGCACGAAATCCTCGTAAACGGTCATCTCGGTGGCTTCTGCCGCAACCTCGTCCGCGATGTGTGCGGGGATCACGATCACGCCTTCCCGGTCACCAACGATCACGTCGCCCGGAAACACCGGGGCATCGCCACACCCGATGGGGCCATTGATCTCGATGGCTTCATGCAAGGTGAGGTTGGTGGGTGCGGAAGGGCGGGCATGATAGGCAGGCATGGCATAGTCCGCGATTTCCGGACTGTCCCGGAATCCGCCATCGGTGACAATACCGGCGACACCGCGCTTCATCAGCCGCGCCACGAGGATGCCCCCTGCGCTTGCGGCGCGGGCATCCTTGCGGCTGTCGATCACCATGACTGCGCCGGGCGGGCAATCCTCCACCGCCTTGCGCTGGGGGTGGTCGCGATTCTGGAACACGGCGATGCCATTCCTGTCCTCGCGTGCAGGCATGTAGCGCAGCGTGAAGGCCTCACCGACCATGGTCGGTCCGTTCGGGTTCAGCGGACGCACATCCTGGATGAACTGGTTGCGCAGGCCGCGCTTGAACAGGGCGGTGCAGAGCGTGGCGACGGAGACCTTCATCAGGGCCGCGCGGGTGGTGGGGGAGAGGGGCATGTTCGCGGCCTTTCTATCCGTGGCTCAAGCTTGCTTCGGCGCAGCGCCACTCAGAAAATTACCGGTTCGCTCACGGGCGCACCGAAGTCGGTTTCCAGGAAGTCGAAGTCACAACCCTCGTGCGCCTGCTTGATGTGCTGGCTGAACATCCAGCCATAGCCGCGCCCATACCGGGGAGGGGGCTTGGGCCAGGCCGCGCGACGCGCCGCGAGTTCCGCCTCCGGCACGTCGAGCGAGATGGTGCGTGCGGGAATATCCACGGTGATCATGTCACCCGTTTTCACCAGTGCCAGCGGACCGCCGAGATAGCTCTCCGGCGAGACATGCAGGATACAAGCCCCGTAGCTCGTGCCGCTCATGCGGGCATCCGAAATGCGCACCATGTCGCGCACACCGGCTTTCACCAGCTTTTTCGGAATGGGCAACATGCCCCACTCCGGCATTCCAGGACCGCCGAGCGGACCAGCGTTTCTGAGCACCAGCACCGAATCCTCCGTCACGTCGAGATCGTCCTGGTCGATTCTCGCCTTCAGATCCGGGTAGTCATCGAACACCACCGCCTTGCCCGAATGCTTGAGGAACTTCGCCTTGGCAGCGGAAGGCTTCACCACGCAGCCATCGGGCGCAAGATTGCCCCTGAGCACGGCCAATGCTCCCTCGTTGTAGATGGCGTTGTCGAGCGGGCGGATCACGTCATCATCATAGACCTTCGCATCCTTGAGTTCCTCGGCCCAGGTCCGTCCCATCACGTTGATCTGGGTGAGGTCGAGGAAGGGCTTCAGACGAGACAGCAGGCCGAGCAGACCACCGGCGTAATAAAAATCCTCCATGAGATACGTATCGCCTGAGGGACGCACGTTGGCGATCACGGGCACCTTGCGAGAGGTCGCGTCGAAATCATCGAGGCCGATGGCATGGCCCGCACGGCGGGCCATGGCGATCATGTGGATCACGGCGTTGGTCGAGCAGCCCATGGCCATCGCCGTGACGATGGCGTTCTGGAAGGCGGCGTGAGTCAGGATCTTGTCCGGCGTCAGGTCTACCCAGACCATCCCCACGATGCGCCGCCCGGCATCGGCACACATCCGCACATGGCCGCTGTCCACGGCGGGCAGCGACGAGGTGCCAGGTATGCACAGGCCCAGCGCATCAGCCAGGCCAGTCATGGTCGAGGCTGTCCCCATCGTCATGCACACGCCAGGTGAGCGGGCGATGCCCACCTCCATCTCCAGCCAGTCCTTGTCCGAGATATTGCCGGCACGCCGCTCGTCCCAATACTTGAAGGCATCGGACCCTGAGCCCAGCACCTTGCCTTTCCAGTTGCCCCTCAGCATCGGCCCGGCGGGCACGAAGATCGCTGGCAGTCCGGCGCTGATCGCACCGAGGATCAGGCCCGGTGTGGTCTTGTCGCAGCCGCCCATCAGCACCGCGCCATCGACGGGATGCGAGCGGATCAGTTCCTCCGTCTCCATGGCCAGAAAGTTGCGATAGAGCATGGTGGTCGGCTTGACCTTGCCTTCGGTCAGCGAGATGGCGGGAAGCTCAATGGGAAAGCCACCGGCTTGCAGGATGCCGCGCTTCACATCTTCCACACGCGTCTTGAAATGCTGGTGGCAGGTCTGAATCTCGGACCAGGTGTTGATGACCGCGATGACTGGCTTGCCGACATAGTCTTCCGCCGAAAAGCCGAGCTGATTCATGCGCGAGCGATGCCCGAAGGAGCGGAAATCATCGGGCGCGAACCAGCGGGCGGAGCGCAGCTGATCGGAGGACATCGTCTTGGTCATGGCCGTGTTGTCTGCTGGGTCATTGCCGTTGTCACCTCACGCCAGCGGTGTGTCCGCTGCCATACCGGCGATATCGGTCTTGGGGGAGGGTCATCAGTCTAGAAGCTGCGGGGGGCACGTCAAGGCGGAAGGCCGTCGGGGCGCAGATCAGCGCCGTTCCGCATGGATGCAGCGCACCACTCTGTCCTTGCCAAGCTGGATGGCAGGTGGCGGGCCGCTTTCGCAGCGTGGCTCCTTGAGGGCGCAGCGCGGCGCGAAGGAGCAGGCCACAGGAACTGTTTCCAAGGGTGGCGGCGCACCGGGAATCGCGTCGAGCGTCGCTCCCTTCACTGCGCCATGCAGGTTCGCCGCCAACAGGCCACGGGTATAGGGATGGCGCGGATCGCGGATGATGTCGCGGATGCTGCCAGTCTCGACGAACTGGCCCGCATACATCACCGCGACCCGGTCCGACACTTCCACCGCCACGCCGATGTCGTGGGTGACGAAGATCATGCCCATGCCGAACTCCCGCTGCAATTCGCGCAGCAGCAGCAGGATCTGGATCTGCACGGTGGCGTCCAGCGCCGTCGTCGGCTCATCCGCGAGCAGGAGCTTAGGACGGCAGGCCAGTGCGAGCGCAATCATGGCCCGCTGCCGCATTCCGCCGGACATCTCGTGCGGATAGGCCTTGAGGCGGCGTTCGGGGGAGGGGATTCGCACCCGCGTCAGCATCTCCAGTGCCCGGGACTGGCCCTCGCGCGAGCCACACCCTTCGTGCCGCATGACCGATTCCGCGATCTGGTCGCCAATCGTGTAGACCGGATCGAGCGCCAGCATGGGATCCTGGAAGATCATCGACACCATGCCGCCGCGATGGTCCGCCAGCGCCTTGCCGTTGAGCGAAAGCACATCGGTGCCATTGACGCGGATGGCACCGCCGATGGTGGTCCGGTTCTCCGGCAGCAAGCGCAGCAGCGTCTTCAGCGTCACGCTCTTGCCCGAGCCGCTTTCGCCCAGGATCGACAATGTCTCGCCTGCCTCAAGCTGGAAGCTCACGCCGTTGACGGCATACACATTGCGCTCACCAGAGAAGCGCACCGTCACGTTGTTCATCTCAACAAGCGGATTCTGCATCTCGACCAGGGGGGCTGTCATGGCCGAGCCTTGCTGTGGCCGGAGCCATCGATGGCGATGTGGCAGGCTGCGAAATGCCCCTTGTCCCCCATGGCATAAAGCTCTGGGCTACGCTGTGCGCACAGACCCTCCGCGAAGGCGCATCGCGTATGGAAGCGGCATCCCGGCGGCGGATTGATCGGGTT
Source organism: Hyphomicrobiales bacterium (assembly GCA_031378805.1). Lineage (GTDB taxonomy): Bacteria > Pseudomonadota > Alphaproteobacteria > Rhizobiales > Beijerinckiaceae > JADCCX01. The sequence continues at coordinate 6,388 of JANNEO010000015.1, read as the reverse complement.
GGGCGGATCACCCTGCAACGGCGCTTCCAGTGTCCGCCGGTCCGGGTCCATCGATGGCATCGCGGCCAGGAGGGCGCGGGAATAGGGATGGGCGGGTTCGGCATAGATCCGGTCGACAGGGCCGATCTCGGCCACCTCGCCCAGATACATCACCATCACGCGGTCGCTCATGTAGCGGACCACGTTCAGGTCATGCGAGATGAAGACATAGGTCAGGCCAAGCTCGCGCTTGAGGTCGGACAGCAGGTTCAGCACCTGCGCCTCCACGGATTTATCCAGCGCGGAAACTGCTTCGTCCAGGATCACGACCTTGGGGGAGAAGGCGAGTGCGCGGGCGATGTTGACGCGCTGGCGCTGGCCACCGGACAGTTCATGCGGATAGCGCCCGGCAAATCGGCGCGGCTCGAGGCCCACCTTGTTGAGCAGCTCGTGGGCCAGGCTTGTCGCCTGCGGCTCCGTCATGCCGTTGACCATCGGGCCAAAGGCAATGGCGTCCTCCATGGTCAGCCTCGGATTCAGCGAAGCGTAACTGTCCTGGAACACCATCTGCACCTGGCGGCGCAGGTCACGGATGCTCAGGTCCGGCCCAAGGCGCTTGCCAGCCAAGAGGATTTCACCCTCATCGGGCGTGATCAGATCGACCAGAAGCCGTGCTGTGGTCGACTTGCCGCAGCCGCTCTCGCCCACGATGCCCAGCGTCTCGCCTTCCGCCACATCGAAGCTGATGCCATCCACCGCCCGCACAGTGCCCGTGCTGCGGCCGAACAATCCGCCCGTCAGCGGAAAATGCTTGGTCAGCTGCCGCACCGAAAGCAGCGGAGGCGCAGCTTGTGCAGCGGGCGAGATGGCGGCGCTCATGCCTTGAGATCCATCGCGGAGCGCAAGCCATCCGACAGCAGGTTGAAGGACACCGAGGTGATGAAGATCATGGCACCGGGAAGGGCGGCCACCCAGGGCTGCACATAGATCGCGTTGCGCAAGGTGTTCAGCATCAAGCCCCATTCAGGCTCCGGCGGCTTGACGCCCAGGCCCAGGAAGGACAGCCCCGAGGCCAGGATCAGTGATACAGAGATCAGCCCCGTCGCATAGACGAAGATCGGCCCGATCACATTGCCCAGCACATGCACCCGCACGATGGTGAAGGACGATGCACCGGAAGCCCTTGCGGCCTCCACATATTCGATCTTGCGCACGGCGGTGGTCACGCTTTCGGCGATGCGCGCAATGGGCGGAATGAACACCACGGTGAGCGAGAGCAGTCCGTTGAAGATGCCCGCCCCCAGCGCCCCGGAGAGCGCGATGGCCAGCAGCACCGAGGGAAAGGCGAAGAACACGTCGATGGTGCGCATCAGCACCGTGTTCACCCGGCCTCCCAGAAACCCTGCAGTGATGCCGATGGCTGATCCCACGAAAAAGGCGATGAAGACAGGTGTCACACCCATCAGCAGGGACAGGCGTGCGCCATAGATCAGGCGGGAGACCATGTCGCGGCCAAGCTCGTCCGTGCCCAGCGGGAAACCGGGCGTGCCCATGGGGCGCAACCGCCGGATCATCGAGGAGCGATAGGGATCGTTGGGCGCAACCCAGGGTGCGAAGATCGCCATGAGGAACAGTGCAAGCACCACCGCCAGCGCGATCATTGCCACGGGATCGCGGCGAAAGCGGCGGATCACGCCCGCCCAGTAACCCGGTGATTTCTCGACGGTGGCGAGGCCCGCGAATCCAACACTGGTGCTCATGCGCGTTGTACCCTGGGATCAAGCATGGTCTGCACGATATCCACGATCATGTTCAGCGCAACAAAGAACAGCGCCAGCACCAGGATGGTGCCTTGCAGCAGCGGCAGGTCACGCTGGAAGATGGCCTGGCCCAGCAGAAAACCCGTGCCAGGCCAGGAGAACACCGTCTCGATCAGGATGGAACCGCCCAGCAGATATCCCAGTTGCAGTCCCATCACGGCGAGCGCCGTCGGCGCGGAGTTCTTGACGACATGGCGGAATACGCCGCTGTCCAGCAGTCCCTTGGCGCGCAACCCCACCACGAATTCCTGGCTGAGAATATCGGCGACCAGTGCCCTGACCGTGCGCGCCACGATGCCCATGGGGATCACCGACATGGTGACCGCGGGCAGGATGAGATGGCGGATGTGCAGCCAGTCCCAGCGCCAGTCATCCGACCCGCCCGGTCCGGCACCTGTCGCTGGCAGCCAGTTGAGCTGTACGGAGAAGATGATCACCAGCACCATGCCGAGCCAGTAATGGGGCACCGAGACACCGATGATGGAAACGAAGGAGGCGAGCCGGTCAATCCAGCTGCCGCGAAAATATCCCGCGACAAAGCCGAAAAGGCAACCCAGGATGAAGCCGATCAGCGTGGCCAGCACCGCCAGCATCAATGTGTTGCCGATGGCTTTTCTGAGTTCCGCCGCCACGGGCCTGCCCGATGCGATCGAGGTGCCAAGATCGCCCTGCAAGGTCTTGGCCGCCCACAACCCGTATTGGACGGGGAGGGGGCGGTCGAAACCATAGATCTTGCGCATTTCGGCTTGCAACTGCGCCGAGGCATCGGGCGGCAGCACCGATGTCAGCGGATCTCCCGGCGCGATATGCACCAGAAGGAAGCACACCACGCTGACACCGAATGCCACCGGCAGGGTGTGGACGAGACGCTTGAGCAGATAGGTCAGCATGGTGGTGGCTTGCCCTCAGCAGCGGATCACGGACCAACCGTGATCGTGCCGAAATCCTGGAACCAGTTCTGTGCCTGGACGAAGCCCTTCACCCTGGGGCTCATCGCACGGGCGTTCACGTCATGCGTAACCATCAGGAACAGGGCATCGTCCACGTATTTCTCATGCACCCTCTGGAGCACTTTCGTCTGCGCGTCAGCATCGAAGGTGTTGCGAATCTCGTCGAACAACCTGTCCATGTCCTTGTCGCAATAGAGGCCCCAGTTGGTGCCTGCCGGTGGTTTGAGATTGCACTGCAGGTGCCGAATGAAGCCGGTGAACGGATCCTGGATAAAATAGCTGTAGTTCATGCCTGTCGCCTTGCGTGACGATTCATGATCGGCACCAGCACGCCAGATGTTGATCATCGTGTTCCATTCCACCGTCTCGAACTCGATCTTCATGCCTGCATCAGCCAGGTTCTGCTGGATATACTCGTTCATCGGCAATGGCTGCATCTGGCCGGAGCCGGAGGGCGAAATCAGGATCTTGGTGACGAACGGCTTGCTGGGGCCATAGCCTGCTTCAGCCAGCAGCTTCTTCGCTTCTGTGAGGTCGCGCTTCAGCTTGAACTTGGGATTGCCGAACCATTGATGGCCAGGTGGCATGAACCCTTCAGCCGGGATCATCAAGCCGCCGAGCAGCTCCTTCAAGCCCTCACGGTCGACCGCCAAATTGGCGGCCTTGCGCACGCGCACATCGTTCCACGGCGATCCCTCATGGCTGGAGAGATGCCAGGTCCAGTTGTGCGGATAAACGTTGGTGACGATCTGCATTCCGGCGCTCTTCAGGGCAGCGACCGCGTCGGGTGAGGGCGCCTCGATCCAGTCGACCTGGCCAGAGCGCAGCGCCGCCGTTCGCGCGTTGGGATCGGGCATAGGGATCAGGATCAGCCGATCGAGCTTCGGCACGCGGGCCTTGTCCCAGTAGTCCTTGTTGGGCACCAACTCCGCCCGTTCGCGCGGCGTGAAACCAGTGAGCCGCCAGGGTCCGGTGCCGGAGGGCTGCTTGGCAACCTCCTGCCAGTTGCGGCCAAGCTTCTCCCATTGGGCGGGCGAGGAAATAGCGATCCATGCCAGTTGGTAGGGCAGGGTTGCATCAGGAATGCCCGTGATGATTTCAAGCGTGCTGGCATCCACCGCACGATAGGACTTAATGGCAGGAATGCGCGAGCGGCCCTGCGATGCCTGCCGCTGATCGAACTGCGGTGCATCCTGCTTGAGCAGCTTGTCGAAATTCCAGACAATGGCTTCGGCTGTGAGCAAGCTGCCATCATGAAACTTGACGCCATCGCGCAGCTTGAACGTCCACTTCGTCTTGTCTGTTGCATCCACGGACCATTGCGCGGCCAGGCCTGAAATCAGGGTCGATGGCTTGTCGGACCGCGTGAGATCCCAATGCACCAGCGCATCATAGACGGTCAGGCCCATGAAGCGCTGGCCTTCGCCGCCCTGGTCAGGCTGGCCGGTGGTCAGGGGAATGTCCGATGCGGTCATCGCAATGCGCAAGGTGCCTTGGGCCTGCGCCCCAAGCGACAGGCTGGCAAACATGCCAAGCATCGCAACCAGCACGCCACATTTTTTCATGTCGATACCCCTTGATCAGCCTCACGCGGGAACAGTCCCAACCGCCAGTCGCAGGACCGGCAGTTGGAGTAGTGCAAGGATCGTTCCAGTGTCGCTCTGGCCAGCGTCACTCTGGCCAGTATCGCTACTCGATATCGCTACTCGATCGACATCGGCGCGAGATCGATGAACCAGCTCTTCGGCTGGACCACACCCTTAACCTTGGCGCTCATCGCGCGCGGGCCAACGTCATGGGCGACCCAGACGAAGGGCGCTTCCTCGACAATCCGCTTGTGCAGGTTGGCAAGCGCGGCATCCCGCTCCTTGCCATCGAAGGACGAGCGGGCCTTGCCGATCAGGTCGTCAAACTCGGCATTGCCGAAATAGCCCCAGTTGTTGGAGACTGGAGGGAAGGTCTTGGTCGAGGTGAAGCGCACCATGGCGAAGAACGGGTCCATGGTGGCAAAAGTGACGTTGATGGCATTCGCGCCACGTGCCTTGGGATCCTTTGCGCCTTCGCGCCAGTTCGTGAACACGGCATTCCACTCGATCACGTCGAGATCGACATCGAAGAAGCACTCCTTCAGCGCCTGCTGCAGGAACTCGTTCATCGGGACGGGCTGCATCTGGCCAGAGCCGGACGCCGAGGTCAGCACCTTCACCTTCATCGGCTTGGCGGCAGAATAGCCCGCCTCCGTCATCAGCTTCTTGGCAGCGGCGGCATCATACTTGATATCGAATGTCGGATTGCCCCACCACGGGTGATCGGGCGCGACAGAGCCTTTCGGCACGCCCATCATGCCGCCCAGCAGTGTCTTCAGCTCCTCGCGGTTGATGCACAAGTTCGCCGCATGGCGCGTGCGCTTGTCGAGCCAGGGTGATCCTTCGGCAAAGGAGAGTTGCCAGGGCCAGACATGGGGTTGAGGATTAGAATAGACCGTGAAGCCGCGGCTCCTGATCTGCCCGAGGGCATCGGGTGCCGGTGACTCGATCCAGTCGACCTGCCCCGACAGCAGTGCCGCCGTGCGGGCATTGGCATCCGCCAGCGGCAACAGCACCACGCGGTCCACCTTGGGTGTGCGCTTGGGATCCCAATAGGTCTTGTTGGCGACCATCTCGAAGCGCTCGCGCGGCATCAGGCGGACACCCTTGAACGGGCCGGTGCCCGATGGCTCGGCGGCAAACGCCACCCAGGCCTGCTTGGCGCGTTCGGCCGGGTCAACCACGCTGGCCGGAACAGCGGCGAGCTTGGCGGCCCAATGCGACGGCGAGGCCATGAACAGGTTGGTCAGGTTGATCGGCAGGAACGAGTCGGGTTCCGATGTCGTCAGTTCCACCGTCAGCGGGTCGATGACGCGGGCAGACCGCAGCGTCGGCATCCGCGAGACGGTGACACCGACCTGGCTGGGATCGAAATGGGCGGCTTCCTTCACCAGCACCTTTTCGAGGTTCCAGACCACGGCCGCCGCGTTGAAATCAGAACCATCATGGAACTTCACGCCAGGGCGCAGCTTGAACACCCACTTGGTCTTGTCCGCCGCATCCACCGCCCATTCCGTGGCAAGCCCGGGGACCACGACGCTGGCCTTGTCCGCCGAGGACAGATCCCAGGCGGTCAAGCCATCATACATCGGGATGCCGGTGAAGCGGTTGCCTTCGAAGCCCTGGTCCGGCTGCCCATGCGTGCGGGGGATATCCGCCGCGGTCATGCCGACGCGCAGCACTTTTTCCTGGGCGAAGGCTGTGCCGGAGAGTGCCGTCGTTGTCACCAGCGCCAAGCCTGCGGCGCGCAACCAATTCCTGATCATCATCGTTCTCCTCACCAGCTCCCCAGGGATTTCCTGTCGTCGGAGAAGTTAGCAAGGGCCATGCCATGAAAGCCAGCTAGATTTTGGAAAGCCAGCTAGATTTTGGAAAGCCAGCCTAAATCTTGAATAGATGGAGTCTGCACCCCTCTGAGTTCTAACTGAGGTGCGACAATTTCCCGGCAGCTTATCGTCATGCATGCTGGATCTCCAACAGTTGACGACGGAACTCTTCCTCCGGCGTTCGAAAGCCCAAGCATTTTCTCGGTGTTCGGTTGACCTGCACGGTG
>JANNEO010000014.1:0-23694 GCA_031378805.1 Hyphomicrobiales bacterium | reverse complement strand
AATGATCACCGCCGCAGCGATGCTGGCGATCCGGTCGTGGATCAACCTCTGCTTCCGGCAGGCCGTCAGGCCGAGCACGGCGCAGGCATGGATCAGCAGGAACTGCGCCGCTGTCACCAGGCTCTCGCCGCCTGCCCGGTGCGCCGCCATGGCCCAGAGCGATACACCCGCTGCGCCCATGAGTGCCGCCAGAAGAATATGGATGCGTGAGGCCGTCATGCTTGAGCCTCCGCGGCTGTCAATGCTGCAAGATCAGCACCTGCGATGGCGGGGATATGCCGGGCAATCTTGTCCGGCGGCCAGTCCCACCAGGCGATGGCGAGCAGGTCATCGATCACCGCGTCGCTGAAACGCCGCTTGGCAATTGTTGCTGGATTGCCGACCGCCACACCGTAGGGCGGAACATCCTTCGCCACCACGGCATGGGCACCGATGATCGCGCCGTGACCAATGCGGACCCCCGGCATGATCACCGCCTCGCGCCCGATCCAGACATCATTGCCGATGATCGTGTCACCCCGGTTGGGCCATTCCACCGGCGCATTGTCCTGCCAGCCCTCGAAAGAGGAAAAGGGAAAGGTGGAGAAGCCACTGAGCGGATGGTTCGCCCCGTTCATGATGAACTGCGCACCCTGCGCGATGGCCACGAACTTGCCGATGACCAGCTGGTCACCGACGAAATCGAAGAGATAGCGCACGCAGCGCGCCTCGAAATGCTCGGGACCGCGCGAGTCGTCATAGTAGCTGTAGTCCCCCACGATGATCTGCGGGTTGCGGACGATGGCCTTGAGGTAGCGCGTCCCGTGCCAGGTCGGCACGGGATGAGAGCTGAGAGGATTGGGTGCGGGCATGAACGATCCCTTCACCCCTTCGCGGCGCTGGACCTTCCGATCATCTTCCGGATGTTGTCCCACAGTTCCACCTTCACGCCCAGCCGCTTCATGATGAGGTACTGCTGCGACACCGAGAGGATGTTGTTCCAGGCCCAGTAGATCACCAGGCCAGCCGGGAAGGATGCCAGCATGAAGGTGAAGATCAGCGGCATCCAGCCGAAGATGATCTTTTGCGTCGGGTCCGTTGGCTCGGGGTTCATCTTCATCTGCAGCCACATCGTGATGCCCATGATGATGGGCCAGACACCGACGAGCAGGAACGCCGGCACGGTGATGGGGATGAGGCCGAAGAGATTGAAGATCGAGGTGGGATCGGGCGCCGCCAGATCCTTGATCCAGCCGAAGAACGGCGCGTGGCGCATTTCGATGGTGACGAACAGAACCTTGTAGAGTGCGAAGAACACCGGGATCTGCAACAGCACCGGCCAGCAGCCTGCCAGCGGGTTGATCTTCTCTTTCTTGTAGAGCTCCATCAGCGCCTTCTGCTGCGCCATCTTGTCGTCCTTGAAGCGCGTCTGGATCTCGACCATGGCGGGCTGAACGCCCTTCATCTTGGCCATCGAGACATAGGACTTGTTGGCGAGCGGGAAAAACAGCGCCTTGATGAACACTGTGACGAGCAGGATCGCAATGCCGAAATTGCCGACGAGGTGGTAGATCCAGTCCATCAACTTGAAGAGCGGCTTGGTAATGAAATAGAACCAGCCCCAGTCGATCATCAGGTCGAAATTCTTGATCCCCAGCTGCGCCTGGTAGCTATCGATAACATTGGTTTCCTTCGCACCGGCAAACAGGCGGGTGACCGACGTGGCAGACGCACCCGGTGCCACCGTTTCCGCCGCCAGCAACACATCGGCCTGATAAGTCGGCGTGGCACCGATGGTTCCGGCAAGAAAGCGCCCGTCATGCGTCTTGGCTTGGTCAGGGATCAGCGCCGAGGCCCAGTATTTGTCGGTGATTCCGACAAAGCCACCCTTGTTGGCCTTGAAGTCCTTGGTCCTGGCCTTGACCAGATCGGCATAACCGACTTCCTGCAGCTTGTCCGCCTGGACCCCGATCAGGCCCTCATGCAGAATGTAGAATCCGGCCGTCTCCGGCGTGCCATGGCGCGAAACAAGACCGTAGGGGAACAGCGCGACAGCCACTCCGCCTGCATTTTCCACCGTATCCGACACCGTGAACATGTAGTTCGCATCCACGCCGATCAGGCGCTTGAAGGTCAGCCCCTGACCGTTGGCCCAGGTCAGCGTCACCGGCGTTTCCGGCGTCAGCTTCTGGCCGCTGGCGGTCCAATCGGTCTGGCTGTTGGGCATCGCTGCCGTCACGCCCTGTCCCGCCACCCAGCCGAACTCGGCATAATAGGGATTGGGGGATTGCGAGGGCGAGAACAGCACGATGTTGGCGCTCCCCGCATCGATGCTCTCGCGGTAGTTGGCGAGTGAAAGATCGTCGATCCGGCCACCCTTGAGTGCGATCGATCCCTTGAGGCGCGGCGTCTCGATGACGATGCGGGCGGATTGGGCGAGAGCCGCCGCGCGGGTCATGCCAGCGGCAGGCGCTCCGGGAACGGCGGGCGCGGCTCCGGCGGGCACCGTTCCCGGAGCGGTTGAAGGTTGCGGCGGCGCACCTGCTCCACCGGACGGCTGTGGAAGGGTAGGCTGCGTCGTCTGCTGCGCCTGCTTCTCCTGCCGCTGCTTCTCGATCTGCGGGCCAGCGTAGAAGTAATTCCAGCCGATGATGACCAGGATCGACAAGGCGATCGCCAGGAACAGGTTTGTGTTGTCGCTATCTTTTTGCATGACGCTTTCAGATCAGGGCAGGCGCTTGTTGGGCGCGGAGGCAGTGTCGGGAGGCAGGGTCGCGGCTTTGCGCAACGCCATCGTGAGTTCCTGGGTGATGCGGCTGAAAGGCGCGGTCAGGGAGTCGCGTCTGGCAACAACTACGAAATCCATGCCGGTCGCCACCACCCCGTGATCCCCAATTCGCACCGCTTCCTTCAGGCGGCGGCGAATCCGGTTGCGCAGGACCGCGGATGGGCTGACCCGCTTGGACACGGTGAAACCCAATCGAGATTGGGCTGGGTCATCCTGCCGCAGGGCCTGAATGGAAAAAAGGCCGGTGTGAACACGCCGACCCTTCTGCACCTTGAGGAAGTCACGCCGTTTTTTCAGCCGTTCCATGCTGTCAGCTTTCACCGGCAGCCCAACCGGCCCGAACGCGATCAGGCCGAAAGACGCTTGCGACCACGCGCACGGCGGGCTGCAATGACCTTGGCGCCACCATTGGTAGCCATGCGTGCGCGGAAACCATGACGGCGCTTGCGCACGAGTTTGCTGGGCTGATAGGTCCGCTTCACGGTCGTTCTCCAAATAGTCGTTCTCGGTCGATCCAATGACCGATGCCTGCTGGTCGCAGTCACATCGCCAGAAACTGACGGGGAAATTCTGGCGTCTCATTGATAGAGAAGGCCGGAAAAGTCAACCGCTTGTGAGCGCCTGTGAGCAAGGCGTCATGACTCTGTTGTTTCCCCAGTCACTGGCTTGCCTGTAAGAGTAGGCCCGAAAGATGCCCCAGGAGGCTTTTTGACACCGACACCGCCCCTGCAACCGCTAGCCACCAGCGGCAGCCTTCGACGCTGGCTGCCGCTGGTCGTCCTGGTGGCTGTTGCCGCCATGATTGCAGCGACCGGCGCACACCACTGGCTCAGTCTGGAAACAATCGCGCTGCACAAGGGTCGGCTGGAAACATTCGTGGATGCGCATTTTGCGCTGGCGCTGCCCCTCTTCATGGTGATCTACACCGCCGTTGTCGCCCTTTCGATCCCTGGCGCATTGCTGATGACGATTGTGGCCGGTTTGCTCTTTTCCTTCTGGGTTGCAATTGCGACGGTGACGATGTCCGCAACCTTGGGAGCCACCATCCTGTTCCTCATCGCCAGTTCCTCCCTTGGTGAAGCCTTGCGGGCCAAAGGCGGGGCCAGCGTCGCCCGCATGACCGAGGGACTGAAGGAAGACGCCGCGTCCTACATGCTGTTCCTGCGCCTCGTTCCGGTCTTTCCCTTCGCCTTGGTCAACCTGGCACCCGCCATAGTCGGCGTGCCCCTGAGTACGTTCATCTGGACGACATTCCTGGGCATCCTGCCTGGCACGACGGCGTTCATCCTGGCGGCGGCCAGCCTCGATGGCTTGCTGGATGAACGCCGGGCCGTCTTCGAGGCCTGCCGGGCTGCGGCGCAGCCCGATTGCAGGCTCAGCATCGACACGTCGGCGCTGGTCAGCCCCAAGCTGTTGCTTGCCTTTGCCGCGCTTGGCGTTATCGCGCTTGTGCCGATTGCCGCGAAGCGCTTCTTCGGTCGAAAGAAGGAAAATTCCAGTGCCTGATGTCCTGAAGACGGACCTCTGCATCATCGGTGCCGGATCAGGCGGCCTGTCGGTCGCCGCCGCCGCCGCGATGATGCAGGTGCCCGTCGTGCTGATCGAGAAGCATCGCATGGGCGGCGATTGCCTCAATGTCGGTTGCGTGCCGTCAAAGGCCCTGATTGCAGCAGCAAAACAGGCCGCCATCATGCGTGACGTGGAGGCTTTCGGTTTCGCGCCCGTCGAGATCAAGCCAGCCTATAATCGGGTCAATACGCATGTGAAGCAGGTGATCGCTGGCATCAGTCCAGTGGACAGCGAAGATCGATTCCGGGCACTGGGCGCCACTGTCATCAAGGGTGAGGCCCGTTTTGTCGACCGACGCACGGTGCAGGTTGGCGATCAGTTGATCCGGGCAAGACGTTTCGTCATCGCAACAGGATCGACACCCGCAATCCCACCCATTCCTGGCCTCGACAAGGCGCCTTATCTCACCAACGAGAGCCTTTTCGATCTGGTCCGCAGGCCGCTCAAACTCGTGGTGCTGGGCGCAGGTCCGATCGGCATGGAAATGGCGCAGGCCCACGCCCGCCTTGGCTCCGAAGTCATTGTGCTGGAGCCCAATGCAGTGCTGGGGCGCGAGGATCCTGAAGCCGCCCGCCTCGTACGCCTCGCGCTGGAGCGTGACGGCGTGACCTTCCGCACGGGCATCACGGTCAAGGCCGTATCAGGGACTGGCGAGCGGCTGAAGGTGCTGATAGCGGCGGCGGGCAAGGATGAGAGCATCGATTGCAGCCACATCCTTGTCGCCACCGGTCGCAAGCCGACGACCCAGGGCCTCGATCTCGACAAGGCGGGCATCGCTGTTTCGGACAAGGGCATCACGGTCTCGGCCAAGCTGAAGTCGTCCAACCGCAGGGTCTATGCCATCGGCGATGTCATCGGCCCTCCGCAGTTCACGCATCGCGCCAATTATCACGCAGGCCTCGTCATCCGAAACGCACTGTTCCGCTTGCCGGTGCGGTCCAGCGATGCGCTGATGCCGCGTGTGACCTTTACAGAACCGGAGATCGCAGCCATCGGCCTTTCCGAACAGGAGGCTTTCCAGCGCGGTGCGGACACGCGTGTTCTGCGCTGGCCCTTCGCGGAGAATGACCGGGCGCAGGCCGAGCGCCGGACGGAAGGATTCATCAAGGCGATGGTGGACGGCAAGGGCCGCATCCTTGGTGTCGTGATTGCCGGGCACAACGCAGGCGAACTGCTCACACCCTGGACGCTGGCCATGGCGAACAGGCTGAAGATAACCGCGATGACGGGCATCACCCTGCCCTATCCGACCTATTCCGAGGTCTCGAAACGGGTGGCCACATCCTTCCTGCTGCCGAAACTGCGCAGCCCGGTCCTCCAGAAGGTACTGCGCTTCATCCGGCGGTTCGGATGAGCGATGGCAAGCCTCTCACAATGAAAAAACGCAGGCTAGGACTGTCGAGCCGTCTGCTGCTGCTGACCTTGCTGTTCGTCATGCTGGCCGAAGTGCTGATCTTCCTGCCGTCGATCGCCAATTTCCGCAACAGCTGGCTGAACGACCGGCTGGCGTCGGCGCGGACCGCAGCCCTTGTCCTGGAGGCCGCACCGGAAGAAGCGCTGCCAGAAGATCTCGTCAGGCAGCTTCTGCGTAATGTCGGGGCCGACACGATTGCACTGAGGGTCAAAGGTGCCCGTCGGCTGCTGGCCTTCAGCGACATGCCACCCATGATTGGCGCAACGGTCAACTTCCAGAACATGAATGCTTTCCGGAGCATCGTGGAGAGCTTCGATACGCTGGCACGCGGCAGCGACCGCACCATCCGTGTCATCGACGCCGCTCCCATGGACGGGGATTTCGTGGAAATCGTCCTCAAGGAAAAGCCCCTGTGGGAGGCAATGTGGCGTTTCGCGGGGAACATCCTGGCCCTGTCGCTGTTCATTTCGGGGATCACCGGGGCGCTCGTGTTCCTGACGCTCAAGCGGCTGATCGTCCGCCCAGTTGAGAAACTGACGGCCAGCATTATCCGCTTTGCAGAAAAGCCTGAGGACCGGACCCGGCTCATGCAGGCCTCTGGCCGCACGGACGAGATCGGCTCGGCCGAAACAGCGGTCGCCGGAATGCAGCAGGCGCTGTCGCAACAGCTCAAGCAGAAAGAACACCTGGCAGCACTCGGGCTGGCCGTCAGCAAGATCAACCACGACCTGCGCAACATGCTGTCCTCGGCCCAGTTGATTTCCGACCGGCTCGGCGCGGTGCAGGATCCAACCGTGCAGCGTTTCGCGCCCAAGTTGCTGCAGACGCTCGACCGGGCCATCGCCTTCTGTCAGTCAACGCTCACGTATGGCCGGGCTGAAGAACGTGCGCCGCGTCTCGAAAGCGTCCGCTTGCACGTCCTGCTTGAAGAGGTGCGCGGTGCCGTGGGCCTTGGCGAGGAAGGCCCCATAGGGTGGGTCAATGCGGTTCCTGAAGGGTTAATAATCCGCAGCGACCCAGAGCATCTCTTCCGAATTTGCACGAACCTCTGCCGCAACGCCCTGCAAGCCATGGAATCGTCCCCGCCTTTACCAGGCAAGTGTCACACACTGCGCGTCGGCTGTGCAGAAGCCGCCAGCGGCTGGGCCTTGGACATCGCCGACACCGGACCCGGCATTCCGCCTGCCATCCGACAGAAGCTGTTCGATCCCTTTCATGGCTCCACCCGGCCAGGAGGCACTGGCCTTGGATTGGCGATTGCCTCCGACCTCGTCCGTGCGCTTGGTGGATCGATCGCGCTGATCGACCATGGCGACGGGGCCTGTTTCAGGATTTCCCTGCCAGGGGGTTGACCGAAAGGTTCAGATGCCGTTCACGGGGCAGGCGGCAAGAAACGCTGCGTTTGTTCGGCTCTGACGGAAATCCAAAATCCGTGACCAGCCGTAAACGCAACGATGAATTGTGCCCGGCGGAAGCCTTGGCGTCACTGGAGGAAAGACACGATGCGTTCTGTCATGACATTCCTGGGCTCGGCCTTGGCCTTGGGAGTATTTTCGGTCGGCACTGCGTCAGCGCAGGATGTGGCTTCAGGCGAGAAGATTTTCCTGCAATGCAGGACATGCCACCAGATCGGTGAAACCGCCAAGAATGCGGTTGGCCCCCAGCTCAACGGCCTCTTCGAGGACCGCAAGGCGGGATCGGCGGAAGGCTACAGCTATTCTGCCGCCTACAAGGGGTTGGACAAGGTCTGGAGTCCGGAGAACTTCACGGTCTACATCCAGGATCCGCGCGGCGTGACGCCAGGCACCAAGATGGTTTATGCCGGCCTCAAGGATGAAGCCAAGATCAAGGATCTGATTGCGTTCCTTCAGCAGTACGGCAAGGACGGCAAGAAGAAGTGATGAAAAAGAAGAATTAAGCGACCTGCTTCGACCGGGTTGAAAATGCAAAGGCGGACCCGTGGGTCCGCCTTTGTTTTATGGTGCAGGCCAACGCCTCAAGTGAACATGTCGGCGATGATGCCGTCATACCAGCCCATGTTCTCAGCCTGTGTCTGTTTGCGGATATCAGCGCTTTCGCCGATCTTGGAGACGAAGCCCTCGATCTCCTTGATGCGCCCGTCACCAGGCTCATAACGGCCACCGATCTTCACGGTATTGTCGGTGTCGAGCAGGCTCCAGCAGGTGTTGGTGTAGCGGGCGGGGAAGGTGCGTGCGCCCAGCAGCTCTCCCCGCACGCTCATGGCCGCCACCTTGGCCTGACTGTTGGCGGAGAACGCCGATTTCGGCATGTCGCCCGCAATCGAAGCGTCGCCGATGACATAGATGTTGGGGTCTGCCATCGAGCGCATCGTGGCGGGATCGATAGGGCAATAGCCGGAAGCGTTCGCCAATCCTGCATCCCTGGCGATCTTGCCCGCGAACTGTGCGGGAATCACATTGACGAGTGCAGCGTTCTTGTAGGTCTCGAAGCCAGTCTCGACCGTGTTGGTGCGCGGATCGACACCCTTGATGCCACTATGCACGCCAGGGCCAAGCCATTCCACCATCCCTGGGTAGAGCCGCTCCCAGCCCTCCTGGAACAGCGCCTGCTTGGAGAAGCGCTCCTTGGGATCAAGCACCACGATCTTGGCCTTGGTCTTGCCCGCCTTCTTCAGCACATGCGCCATCATGGAGACGCGCTCATAGGGACCGGGCGGGCAGCGGTAAGGCACCGGAGGTGCCACCATCACAACGAGGCCGCCATCCGGCACCGCATCCAGGCGACGCTTGAGCAACTGCGTCTGCGGACCTGCCTTCCAGGCATGGGGCATTGCCTCTTCGTGCTCCTGACCCCAGCCCGCCACGGAATCATAGCGCAGGTCGATGCCAGGCGAGAGGATCAGCCGGTCGTAGCTGAGGCGCGATCCGTCGGCCAGCACCACTTGCCTTGCAGCGCGGTCCACGCCTGCCGCCATCTGGTGATTCATCCGGATGCCGTAGGTCGATGCCAGTTTGTCATAGCCGTGAGTGATGGACTGGAGTGTCCGGAACCCGCCGAGGTAAAGGTTGGAGTGGAAGCAGGTCGTGAACTGCCGTGACGGCTCGACCAGGATGACATCGAGCGCACCATTGGTTTCACGCGCGACGTATTTTGCGGCGGTCGCCCCGCCCGGCCCGCCACCGACCACGACCACGCGTGGTCTGATATGGGCGATGGATGGCGTGGCGAGCAAAGTTGCTCCCGCTACGGCACCACCGAGGAACTGTCTGCGATGAAGGCTCATTTTACGTTTCTCCCAGCGTTATATTTTTATATCACAAGAATTTTCGGAATAATCAAGCGCCCACTCCTCAGGGCTTCGGCTTGACGCTCTCGAAATACGCCGCAAGTGCCGCGATCTCCTCATCGCTGAACTTGGCGGAAATGTTCTGCATCACCTGGTTCTCACGTTCCTTCTTCCGGTAGGCGTTCATCAGGGCGGTAAAGCTCTCCCCATCGATTCCGACGATGGGCGGGATGGCCCCGACGGACTTGCCGCTGAGCTGATGGCACGTCACGCATTCTGCCGAGAGATATTCGCCCAATGCCTGGTCACCCTTCGCTTGGGCAAAAGCTGCAACAGGAACCAGAAGCAGCACACCGAAGGCCGCTGCTCTCATTCCACCCTCGGCGCGGTCTTCGAGTCAGGCGTGACATCCAGCACCATCGCCCGACTCGTCACTTTGGCAGGCTCCTTCTTGCAGTCCTTCATGCAGACAGTCTTGCGCCAGAACGTTTTTTCCGCAACCTCCCTGTCATCATCGAAGAAGCCACCGCCATTGGGCATCTTGATTCCAGCGAAGGTCTTCTCGTTCACCTCGAGATCGACATCCTTGATCACATCGCCCATGTGCAGGATGTAGGCCGACAGGGCATAGAGCTCGTCGGCCTCCAGCGACTGGGCATTGCCATAGGGCATGGCGCGGCGCAGGTAGTCGAACAGCGTGGTGGGAGCCGGCCAGAAGGAAGCAACTGTCTTCTCCGGGCGGTCGTTCTTCAACGAGCCATTGCCGCCCGCAAGCGCCGGCCAGCGGCCCACACCCTCGCCGAATTCGCCATGGCAGGCCGCGCATTTCTCGACGAAGATATCCTCGCCCTTCTTCGCGGTACCCTTGCCAACGGGCAGGCCGCGCCCGTCCGGCAGGATGGAGATGTCCCAGGCCTTCAGTTCGTCCGCATGGGCGGCGCGGCCAAGGTTGAAGGGCTTCGCATCAGAGGCCTTTTGCTGGGCAGTTGCCGAAAAGGCAGCGACAAGGCCGAGAGCCATTGCACCCGCCAGCCTCATCCTGAGCTTGTCGAAGGATGAACCAGCGATTGTCTGAACCGCCGCCCTCAATCCTTCGACAGGCTCAGGATGAGGACTCGTGCCAGTGGCGACACTAGGAAATCTCGACATTTTCCGTCTCGCCATTGGGTCGCACCAGCCAGGTCTGAATGCCGTTGTTGTGGTAGATCGAGTTGACGCCGCGCACTGCCCTGAGTTCGTCCTTGGTCGGCTGGACATAGCCGGTTGAATCATGTGCACGGGACTGGATCAGCTGTTCCTGCCCTTGCCAGTCGAAATCCACATAGAACCGGGTGAGGGAGCGATCGAGTACTGGACCGTCGATGCGGGCCTCACGCCAGTTGCGGCCACCATCGAGCGTCACGTCCACACGGCGGATGGTGCCGCGCCCGGACCAGGCGAGGCCGGAGAGCACATTCTGCCCCTTGAACTTCAGCGGAGCCTGCGGCGACGGGTTGGTCACCACCGATTTCGCATCCATGATGAACGTGAACCGGCGCGAGCGGCCATCCGCCATCAGGTCGGTGTATTTCGAGGTTTCCTCGCGGGCCAGCAGCGGCACATCCGTCACGTCCAGACGCCGCAACCATTTCACCCACATGTTGCCTTCCCAGCCCGGCACGACGAGGCGGACGGGGTAGCCCTGCTCGGGCCGCAGCATCTCGCCGTTCATCCGGAAGGCCACGATGCAATCATCCAGCGCTTTTTGCAGCGGGATCGAGCGGTTCATGCCCGAAGAGTCAGCGCCTTCAGCGATCACCCACTTTCCGCTGGTCTTCACGCCCGCTTCGTTCAGCAGATGTTTCAGCGGCACGCCGGTATACATCACGTTATGCACCATGCCGTGGGTGAACTGGCAGCCGTTGAGCTGTGCGCCGCGCCACTCCATGCCCGAATTCGCCGCGCATTCCAGGAAATGCACGCGGTTGATGCGAGGAAAGCGCTTGAGGTCATCGAGGGTGAAGACCAGCGGCTTGCTGACCAGCCCTGAGAGCATCAGCCGGTATTGCGCGGGGTCAATCTCCGCGATGCCGCCGTGATGGCGCTCGAAGCACAATCCGCTTGGCGTGATGATGCCATCCAGCTCGTGCAACGGCGTGAAGTTGACCGAACTCTCGCGGCTGGCCGTCAACCATTCCACATCGCGGCGCACCACATGCGCCTCGTGCTTCGACGGCTTGCCGTAGGGCCGTGCAGCCACGCCGTCGCCGAGATAGCGCGACCAGTCAGGCAGGTCGGTGATGGCCTTGTCGGGCACGGCCTGGCCCTTTGCGCCCGTCGCGGCGGCAAGGCTTCCCACTGCGGCGCCGGCGAGAAAACTGCGGCGTGATGAACCTGTCATGCTCCCACCACCTTCACCGCGTCGAGCGGCCTTGGATCGATGATTTTCTTGGCCGTGAGATACTGGCTGACCACGTCCCAGATCGGCGGACCCTGCGTGCCCTCGTTGATGGAGGCCCAGCCCGCCACGACATACTCGCGCGACGCATCCAGCGGCTTGCCATCCTTCAGCACAGTGAGGTTGGAAATGCGGGTATTGATCGGCTTCGACACATCGATGGTGAAGCCCAGGCCACCCACGCGCACCATGTCCCCGCCGCCTTGAAGATAAGGGTCCGGATTGAAGATGTTGTCCGCGACATCCTCAAGAATTTCCTTCAACCGTGCGCCGCTCATCATCATGCGGTAGCAGTTGGGATAGCTCATGGCACAGGCGTTGGTGACATCCTCGAAAGTGATGTCCTGCCCCGGCAGCAAACTGGTCCCCCAGCGCACGCCCGGCGACAGCGCGATCTCTGCATCGCGCACAGCAAGCATGGAATCGCAGAACACGTCGTCGAGCGATCCCTGGAAATTGCCGCGTCTGTAGAGCGTGCCGTTGGTGCGGCCCAGCACACGGCCAAGGTCAGCCTCGAAGGGCGCACGGTGCTTTTTGACAAGTGCCCCCATCTCCGCATCGGCAGCGATCACATCGGAGAATACCGGGATCAGGCGGTAGCGGAATCCCTTGATCTCCCGGTCGCGGATATCGAGGTCAAGCCGCGACACGAACTTGCCGTTGCAGCCCGACGCGATGATCAGCGTGCGGCCAACCTTGACCACTTCCGGCAGCGCATCATGGGTGTGCGCCGCGAGGATCACGTCGATCCCCTTCACGCGACCCGCCATCTTGCGGTCGATGTCGAACCCGTTGTGCGAAAGCAGGACCACGCAATCTGCGCCACCCGCGCGGGCCTCGTCCACCTGCTTCTGCATCTCCTCCTCGCGCAAGCCGAACTGCCATTTCGGGAACATCCAGCGCGGATTGGCGATCGCCGTGTAGGGATAGGCTTGCCCGATGACCGCGACTTTGACGCCGCCTTTCTCGAAGACCTTGCGGGGTTCGAAAACGGCATCCTCGAACTCCGTGTCGCGCATGTTCTGGGCGAGCAGCGGAAACGCCAGCGTATCCGTGATCTCCTTCACCCGATCCGCGCCAAGCGTGAACTCCCAGTGGCCCGTCATGGCATCGGGTCTGAGCAGGTTCATGGCATCGACGATATCGGCCGCCTTGGTCTGCAGGGCCGTCCAGGAATTGGTCCAGGTGTCGCCACCATCCAGGAGCAGCACGCGGTCACCGCGCTCGGCCCGGATCGCCTTGATCACAGTCGCCACCCGGTCCATGCCACCCATGCGGCCATAGGTCTTGGCGAGCGCCGCAAAATCCTGGTCGGTCAGGGCATAGGCCATCGGCGATCCCGCTGGAATACCGTAGGCTTTCAGGAAGGCCTCGCCCGAGACATGCGGCACCAGCCCTTTCGACTCACCCACACCCAGGTTGATCGATGGCTCGCGGAAATGCTGCGGCATGAACTGCGCGTGCAGATCGGTGACATGAACGATCGTCACCTGTCCCGTTGCGTCGAACTTCAGCAGCTCCTCCTGGGTCAGCCGCTGCTGCGCCGCCAAGCGCCCGAGCGAACCCGCGCCTCCGCCCACGAGCGCCGCGGTGGCCATTGCAGCTTGTCCGAATTCACGACGTGAAATCACGGCATTCTCATATTCTTAATGTTGAATATGTCATGATGCAAAAAACCCCGGACAATACCCGGGGTCTTGCATCAGGCGACGGTGAGCTTGTTCTTTGACTCGTAGAGAGAGCCATCGTCGTCGGTCCAGGTGAACTGGAATTCGCCTGATTCCGCCGCCTTGAAGAAAAAGGCCTGATAGGGATTGGCCGAAATCGAAGGATGCCACTCCGCCGAGAACACCGGCTTGCCGTTGAACTTGGCTTCGAAGCTCTTGATGATCTTGCGCGGAATGGTGGCGCCCGCCGCATCTTTGCGCTGGCCCGATTCCATTTCGTGGCTGATCAGGGTCTTGATCTCGATGATCTCATCCTTCTTGGCCTGGGCCGGGACGCGCACGCGGGGGGTTGGTTTGGTGCTCATGATTTCTCTCCTCAGCCGCCGCAGCCGCCGATGGTGACTTTCACTTCCTGCCGGGCCATATGCACCTTGCCGTCCGACATCTCGGCGACACAGATGATGTTCTGCGTGGCCGCCAGACGAATGCGCGTGGAAGCGGATGCCCGGCCCGCCTGAGGCGAGAATCGGAAGCTGGCGATGCCGGGAAGCGGATTGGCATCCGCGAAGAAATGCACGGCCTTGACGTGGTCCGCCTCGGTCATCGGGCTTTCGACATCGAAGTTGAGCGGTACCACAAGGCCATTCTCGGCAATGGCCGGCAGGTCGAGCTTGATCTTGCCTTCGAGCGGCTTGCGCTCGCCCAGCAGCTTCTTGAGTTCGGCTTCGACTGCCGCAGGGGTCGCAAGGGCCATGTGCGGTGCCATTGCGGCGGCAACAGCTGCAACGGTGAACGCCGTCAGCACCAGGCGACGCGAAGGCGTCTCGTCCAGACTGTCGAGCCCTTTCAGACTGTCCATCTTGTATCCTCCATACCGGATCAGGTTCATAGCCCAACCCTATTGATATTCCAAAACATGAATGTCATCGTGGACACTGTCAAGCGAACATATATCAAAAACAAGATATGTTGTGACAGCCCGCAAGATGGCTTTCGCTTGATCTGGAGGAGGACATGCCGGTGGACAAGTGGCAGCGACAAAACAATTGGTTGGGGTTGGCGACGGCTGTCGTGCTGGCGCTGTGCAGCGCATCGGCCATGGCGCAGCCTGCCGTCGACGATGTCAGCGAGAAGGAAATCGAACGCTACCGCGCCATGATCAACGACCCGATGGCCAATCCGGGCTATCTGAATGTGGACCGTGGCGAGCAGCTTTGGGCACTGAAGCGCGGCGCAAAGAATGCCAGCCTTGAAACCTGCGATCTCGGAGAAGGTCCGGGCAAGCTAGAAGGAGCCTTCGCCAGGCTGCCGCGCCATTTCAAGGACACCGACAAGGTGATGGATCTCGAGCAGCGCCTGCTGCACTGCATGACAGCCATCCAGGAACTCGACACCAAGGACGTCATCGCCCGGCGCTTCTCCGGGCCAGGCCGGATGTCCGACATGGAGGATCTGGTTGCCTTCATCGCCAACAAGTCGAACGGCCTGAAATTCGCAATGCCGGTCGAACACCCCAAGGAAAAAGAGATGTACGCGGTGGGCGAGGCGATGTTCTACCGCCGCTCCGCGATCATGGATTTTTCCTGTGCGACCTGCCATGCCGAGGAAGGCAAGCGCATTCGTCTGCAAGGCTTGCCGAATTTCTCCAAACCCGGCAAGCCCGCGCAGGAAACGATGGGGTCGTGGCCGACCTACCGTGTCAGCCAGAGCCAATTGCGCACGATGCAGCACCGCCTCTGGGACTGTTACCGGCAGATGCGGATGCCAGCACCCGACTACGCGTCCGACGGGGTGACCGCGCTCACGGTGTTCATGGTCAAGCAGGCTGAAGGTGGCGAGATCACCGTGCCCTCGATCAAGCGGTAAGGAGAGAGCCATGACACATATCCGTGTAACCGCCCTATCTGCACTCGCTGCAGGAATGGCACTCGCCGCCTTGCTCGCAGCGCCTGCGCACGCCCAGCAGCAGGCGATCGATCCCGTCATTGTTGACCGCTATGTGGCCGCAACATGGAAGAGCACGTCGGACGAGTGGAAGGCCCGCGTCGCGCAGGACGAGACGCAGCGGATCTGCACCGCCACTGGTAACAATCCACCTGGAGCCGACTTCGACAAGACTCTCGCACGCGAGGTGGCCACTGTGGTCTATCCCACAGACGGCAACGTGTTGGGCGACTGGAAGAGGGGCGAACAGGTGGCGCAGCGCGGCACCGGCGGGCAGTTCTCCGATACGCCCACAACCGCACGCGGTGGCAATTGCTATGCATGTCACCAGATCGCACCCAAGGAACTGAGCTATGGCACACTGGGCCCATCGCTCGTCGGCTACGGGCGCGACCGGAAATATGACAAGGACGAAGCGAAAAAGACCTTCGCCAAGGTCTTCAATGCCATGGCGATCGTGCCATGCTCCCAGATGCCGCGCTTCGGCTACCACAAGTTCCTCACCGAGGAGCAGATCAAGGACGTGGTCGGCCTGCTCTTCGACCCGGAAAGTCCGGTCAACAAATGAAATGGGCGGCGGTCCTCCTGCTTTGCCTGTTGGGATCGGCAGCGCAGGCTGCCGAACTCCTCGTGGTCGAACAGAAGGGCTGTGTCTGGTGCCAGAGGTTCGACGCCGAGATTTCACCTGGTTATTCCAACACCGATGAAGGCAAGCGGGCGCCGCTGCGCCGCCATGATCTCCGGCAGGCCTGGCCGGATGACATTACGGTGCGAGAAGGCGCGCGCTTCACGCCAACCTTCATCCTGCTGGATGATGAGCGGCGGGAGGTCGGGCGCTTCGTCGGATATCCTGGCGATCAGTTCTTTTATCCTGCTCTGGTCCAGCTTCTCGCAAAGCTGCCAAAGGGCGAATGATGGCTGGCGGGGCGCTGACAGCAAAACGTTCCACCAGGTCTGATGTTGCAAGCGGGCCTTCGCCTGAATTGCAGCGCATGGTGGCGAACGCCGAGGAGGCCAGCGTCTTCCTCAAGTCCCTGGCGCATGGAAACCGCCTGCTTCTCTTGTGCCTGCTGGCGGAGAAAGAGCGCTCTGTTACCGAGCTTGAGCAGTTCCTGCATCTGCGCCAGCCCGCAGTGTCGCAGCAGCTGGCACGCCTGCGGCTCGATGGTCTTGTCGCCACACGACGCGACGGCAAGGCCATCTACTACAGCGTGGCGGACGAAAGGACGAAGGGCTTCATTCGGCTGATCTACGAAACATTTTGCCGATAATGCGCATCCGGTTCGGCCACGGCTATTTCCCCATGCCCCTGAGAAAATTGATCATGCCGGAGAAATCATCCCCGCCATGGCCTGCCGCCTGAAACAACGCATAGAGTTGCGCTGCAGCCGCGCCCATCGGTGTCGCGGCACCTGACGACATTGCCGCTTCCTGGCTCAGTTTCAGATCCTTCAGCATCAGATCAGCCGCAAACCCTGGCTTGTAATCGTTGTTGGCGGGCGAAGTCGGTACCGGGCCCGGCACGGGGCAATAGGTCGTGAGCGACCAGCACTGGCCCGACGAGGTGGATGCCACATCGAACAGCGCCTGGTGTGACAAACCCAGTTTTTCCGCCAGCACGAAGGCTTCGCCGACGCCGATCATCGAGATTCCAAGGATCATGTTGTTGCAGATCTTGGCCGCTTGCCCCGCACCCGCTCCACCGCAATGCACGATCTTCTTTCCCATCGCCTCGAGGATCGGCTTGCCACGGCTGAATGCTTCCGGTTCACCCCCCGCCATGAAGGTCAAGGTTCCTCCCTTCGCTCCGCCAGTACCGCCCGAAACGGGCGCATCGAGAGAAGCGATGCCAGCGGCTTGCGCCATGGAGTGCGCGGCACGGGCGCTGTCGACATCAACGGTGGAGCAGTCGATGAACAGCGCTTCTTTCCCTGCGTGCGGCAGCAGGTCGGACCACACAGCGCGCACGTGCTTGCCCGCAGGCAGCATGGTGATCACGACCTCGGCAGCGCCCTTGCCAACCGCCTCCGCAGCGCTGGTCGCAATGGAGACGCCAGCCGTGCCGGCCGCTGTCCGCGACTCCTCTGACAGATCGAAACCCCGCACGACATGCCCCGCCTTGACGAGATTGACCGCCATGGGACCGCCCATGTTGCCGAGGCCGATGAATGCGATTGTGGTCATGTGACGCTCCCGTGAATCAGTCTCTTGTTGCTCAGGCTCTTGTATCACGCACTCGCGGCGAGGAGCAGCAGGCCCACGCCAACGACGATGAGCGCCATGCCGACATACTCCCGCATTTCAGTGTCCTGCGAGAACAGCCGCCGCGACAGGGCCTGCGCGAAAAACACCTCGACAAGCGCCAGCGTGCGCACGTTGGCCGCAGATGTCAGTGCAAACCCGAGAAACCAGAATTGAGAGGCGAAAGCGCCCAGGAATCCTGCCGTGAACGAGGCACGCCAGACGCCGAAGCTCTTCGTCAGGGCCGTGCGGTCAAACAACAGCAGGTAGGCGAGCAGCAGCACGGTCTGGATGGCCAGTCCCAGCACCAGGATCGTCGTGGCCCGGATCACGAAACCGCCGGAGGGCAAGGCCAGAATGGCGCCCCGGAACGCGACGGCGGACAGGCCGAAGCAGCCACCGGCCGCGATGCCAAGGAGGGCGGGCCGCACTTCGGAGAGCATGACCCGGATCGTGTCCGGCTTCACGCTCATGACGATCACACCCACTGTCGCCATCAGGATCGCGGTACCCTTGAGTGGCGTGAGAGCATCACCTAGCACCGCCAGCCCGACCACCGCAGTCAACACCGGCTCCGTCTTGATGTAGGCCGTGGTGACGGAAAAGGACTTGGCCTGCATGGCCTTCAGCATCATCACTGTCGCCAGGATCTGGAACAATGCACCCGCCAGCACATAGGGTGCGGAGGCCATGGTGATGACAGGAGGCCGTTCACCCAGCCACACACAGACAAGACCAAGAAACAGCAGCGCAAAAGGCAGGCCGTAGAGAAACCGCACCTGTGTCGCGCCGACCGTGCCGATGCTATCGGTCAGGCTGCGCTGGGTGGCGTTGCGGGCGGTCTGCGCGGCGGCAGCAACAAGCGTGATGGGAATCCAGAGAAGCGACAAGAGAAGTGACAAGGAACGACCGGGATTGTTGCGCGGATGCACACGGGAGAGCGAACGTGATCACATTAGCGCCGCAGTTCATGGCAAATCCAGTGCTGATGCGGGTCATTGGCTTCCAATTTGGAGGCGACGCATGTAGGACGGAGCCAGCTGCAGGTGATTTGCCCGATCATTTCCAAAGGTTTCCTGGTGTCCCGATCTTTCACTCAACAGGCTCGAGTTCTTGGCGGCGCCGCCCTGATTGCGCTGTGCGCCGGGACTGCTGCTCAGGCGCAGGCACCCTATGTGGTGGTCGACGCCAGCACCGGGCAGGTGCTTCTGCAGGATGAGGCCACACGCCCCTGGAACCCAGCATCGACCACGAAGATGATGACGGCTTTCGTCGCCCTGCGCGCGGTCAAGGCAGGACAGGCCCAGCTCGAATCTCCCCTGATTGCCTCGGCGCGTGCCGCCGGACAGAAGCCCAGCAAGCTCGGCATTCGGCCAGGCCAGGAAATCACGCTCGACAATGCCCTGAAGGTCATGATGGTGAAATCCGCCAACGACCTTGCCGTCGTGATCGCCGAGGCCATCGGCGGCTCTGTCGAGGGTTTTGCGGGCATGATGAACGCCGAGGCCCGGCGCCTGGGCATGACCGAAAGCCGCTTCCAGAACCCCCATGGCTTCCATGCCAGCGGCCACCAGACCTCCGCCCGTGACCTGGCGCTGCTGACACGCGCCATGCTGGCCGAGTTTCCGGAATATGGCGATTATTGGGGCATCGGCGCGGTCCAGATCGGCAATCGCGTCCTCAACAACACCAATGGTCTGATCGGCCGCTATGCCGGCGCGAGCGGCATGAAGACAGGCTTTGTGTGCGCCTCGGGCTTCAATCTCGTGTCTACCGCCACGCGCGGCGGTCGCACATTGATTGTCGTGGTTCTGGGTGCCAGTTCCGGCGGTGACCGTGTCGTGCGCTCGGCCCAGTTGCTGGATCAGGGCTTTGGCACCTGGAGCGGTTCGGGGCAGACACTACAGACCCTGCCACGCTCCGGCTACGCCTCGGCGCCCGACATGCGCGGACAAATCTGCACGGGACGGCGGCGCGGCGTGGTACTCGCCGATGATTCCGACTTCGGCGGAGCGATCCTGTCGCCCTCGACGGGCGGAAGCGACGCGGCCGCGGCAGCTGGTTCGCCACTTTCGTTCTTCAGCCTGCCCAGCAGCCAGCCCCAGACGAGTTACAGCATCGGCCGCAGTTCGGGTGGCGGCAGGCCGATCCTCGGGCCACGCGTCGGCGTCACCCCTATCGCCGTTTATCTCGGTCGCGCTCCTGGCAGCACTGCGGTTGCGCTGGGACCGGGGGGCAGGCGCGTGTCGCCAACCGCCGTGGCAGTGACTGCACCACCTGGCATCCCCGCATCGGCAACCGCACTCGCTCCCACGGGATTGCGCACCGCGGTGCCTGGCTTGGAACCAACACAGGAGCGCCCGGCCGCCCAGGCAGGCATTCGCGCGGGCAGGCCGCAAGCCGCGCCGCAAAGCCCGAAGGCCGATGAAGAGCGCGAAAGCGCAAGCAACCCCATGCAGCTTCCCGGTGTCATCACGAATGGCCCCAGACCCGGTGCCGCAGCCGCCATCCGGCCCCGGCAGACTGCTGTCGCGCCAATCGACCCGAAGCGCCAGCCGGCAGCAAGCAGCACCAAGGCGCAGAATACCAAGGCGCCTGACACCAAGCGCACCGCGCAGGCACCAGCCAAAGTCCAACCCGCCAAAGTCCAACCTGCCAAAGTCCAACCTGCCAAAGTCCAGCCTGCCAACAAGCGTCCACCCAAGAAGAAGCTGGTGGAGGATGACGAATGAGGCTTCCAGCCCGTCCGCTGTTTGGCGGAGCGCTGGTCATTCTGGGAGCCGTCGCCTACGGCATCAACATTCCGGCAGCCCGCGTTGCGGCACTTGGCGGCGTCAATGGCAGCAACCTGGCGGCCCAGCGAAGTGGATTGTTCGTGCTCATGCTGGCGCTGGCGATCCTCATGCTCGGCAGGAGCTTCAAGATCCAGTTTGGTGAAACCCGGCGCATTGCCGCCCTTGGCCTGTGCTCCGGGCTGGTCGCGGTGTGCTATCTCTCCTCGCTCGCCTATGTCCCGGTCGCCATGGCGGTAACGGTGTTCTACACCTTCCCGCTGATGCTCATCCTGACCGCACCCCTCACGACGGGCGGGCGCATCACGGGCTGGAGGATGATCGCTTTCGCCATCGCCTTCCTGGGCATCATCATCGCGGTGGGGCCATCGGTGCAAGCACTGGACTGGCGCGGGCTGGCGCTTGCCTTCGTGGCGGCTATCGCTTCGGCGGGAATGTTCCTGATGACCTCGGGCCTGAAACAGGACCGGATCACCCTGCTGTTTTGGACACAGGCAGCAGCCTGCCTGGTGCTGCTGCCCGCCGCTATTCTCGCTGGCCCGCCGACTCTGGCCACGATCAGCGGAGTCTGGTGGGCTGTGCTGCTGTCCGCCCTCGGCTTCTATGTCGGCTTTATCTGCCAGTTCAGCGCAGCTCCCCACCTGAAGCCCGCGACCATCGGCCTGCTGTTCCTGATCGAGCCTGTGGTGGCCATCCTTTCAGCCGCTCTTGTGCTGGGCGAAACCCTGCAACCCTTGCAGTATCTGGGTGTTTGCCTGGTGATCGGCGGCCTTGCGCTCGACATCTGGAAACAGCGCACACCCACGCCCATATCCAATACCGCATGAGTGATGGACGCACAGGCCCGATCCCGCCCATTCCCCTGACGGTCATCACCGGCTTTCTGGGCACTGGCAAAACCACGCTGATCAACCGCCTGCTGAAGGATCCAGCGCTGGCCGACACCGTGGTGATCGTCAACGAGTTCGGCGAAATCGGTCTCGATCATCTGCTGATGGAGACCGTGGACGACGGCCTGGTGCTGATGCAGTCGGGCTGCCTCTGCTGCACTATCCGCGGCGATCTGGTGAACACGCTGGAGGGACTGCTGCGCAAGCGGGACAACAACCGTATCACACCCTTCCGCCGTGTGCTGATCGAGACCACCGGGCTTGCCGATCCTGCGCCTATTTTGCAAACCGTGATGAGCCATCCTTATCTTGGCCTGCGCTACAGCCTCGAAGGCGTGGTGACGCTGGTGGACGCGGTGAATGGCATGGCCACCCTCGACAGCCAGCCCGAGGCGCTGAAACAGGCCGCGGTGGCGGACCGGCTGGTAATCACGAAGCTGGATTTGCTCTATCTCTCACTCCCCGTTGTTTCATCCCTCACCCTTGTGGGGAGGGTGGCAAGCGGAGCGAGCCGGGAGGGGGTCGCGCAGACCTCTCCAGTTGGCGCAGCGCAACCCCCTCCCGACCCTTCGCAAGCCGCGAAGGGCCACCCTCCCCACAAGGGGGAGGGATGGGCGCTCACGGCCCGGCTTGCCGCTCTCAACCCTGCCGCCTCGATCCTCGACGCCCGCACCGCCACTGCCGCAGACCTGCTCGACTGCGGCCTCTACGACCCCGCCACGAAATCCCCCGATGTCGCGCGCTGGCTGCACGATGAAGCCGTGCTGGCCGCGATGGGCCGCAACACCCACCGCCACGCCGATGGCAGCCTGCATGGCGAGGACGACGACACCGGCTCAGCCGCACAGGCGCGTGGGCAGGACACGAACGACATCAACCGCCACGATGCCAGCATCCGCGCCCATGCGTTCTCGACCGACAAGGCCATCGCGGCGCAAAGCTTCGCGCTGTTCCAGGAGCTCCTGCGCTCGGCCCACGGGCCAAAGCTTCTGCGCCTGAAAGCCATCGTGAAAATCGCGGAAAGCCCCGACAACCCCGTGATCATCCACGGGGTGCAGCACGTCTTCCATCCTCCGGTGATCCTGGAGGAATGGCCGGACGCGGATCACCGCACGCGCATGGTCTTCATCACGAAGGATCTGGAGCCGGGGTTCGTGGAGGGGCTGTGGGCGGCGTTTGCGGGGATGTGAACTTTACAAGACGGCGCAACGGGATAGATTCTGCACCATGCAGATTCAAACCCCCATCCCAAAAGCGACCACGTGGCGACCTCTCGACAGCGGTGTTCCACTGTCCGGGGCACAGGGCTTTGGCGGTGCGGCAGGCGTCGGTTCTGGCACTTCGGGTGCCCCCGCCCCCACGGACAAGACGGTGTCCACCGTGCTGGGAGAGGTGACCTGGCTGCTGACGCAATCGCCGCAGCACAAGCAGCTCGCCATTGCAGACCTTGAATGGATGGTGATGCCTGCGCTGCTGCTGCGGCAGTTCAAGCTGTTCAACGACACAGAGCGGAACATTCCCGTCGGTGTCGTGCTCTTTGCCAAGGTCAGCGATGCGGTGGCGGCGCGGCTGGATGCAGGTGGGCGTTTGGACAAGCTCGACGACTGGCGCTCTGGCGAGACCGTGCGGGTGATGGCGACGGTGGCTCCCTTTGGTGGGGAGGTGCGGCTGTGAGGGTGCTTGGCTACATTGCCGTGATCTTCTGCACTGTTGCGGGGTTTGGATGTACGGAAAAGGTGTCCGTTCAGAGCTTGTCTATCGACGGACAGCCGACCACGCTTTCGTCTGAAGCGTCGATCTGTTTCTCGCGGGCAAGCACGATGCAACCGAATGCAAGACCGGCATTTGATGATTGCGTCATGCGCTTCTCGAGCGAACTGCCGAAGAAGGCAGGTATGCGCCTAGTGCTCAGTTATCAGTATTACCCGTACTATCAGATCTGCGTTAGAAAGACGGATGCAATCTTCGTACAGGACGGTCGCGTAACGTCTGTTAACAATCCCCCCCATGTCGCGTGTTGACGGAGCTTCGACATGAGCCAATGGACAGTTAGATATGGCGAGCTTGTTATCCGGGATCCCCTGTTTGGAGTGCCGATCGGCATTCATGGTGTGCTGACGATTTACAATGCTTCCGGCGTAGCAGTGCGGTGGTTTGACGGACAAGCGACTGACCCGGTCACGCTGCTGCCGCGGCCAATTGGCTCGCAGTTTACTGGCGAACTGCTTAACATCCACACGGGTGTTGGTTCTTCACCGCTTGCGCGGAACGAGCGCATTGTCGCCAACATAAGCGAAGATGGGGCCAATAAACTGATTGATGCGCTGTTTCGTGCGAAAACTGAGATTAATGCGCAGAACATTCCTTATCAACTGCCTCCGGGCAGTTGGGGGCGCGAGCCAACGAACAGTAACTCGGCACTTTCTACACTTTTCAAGATAGCTGGCCTTGAGCTTCCAGATTCTATTGGTGGCGCGGCATTGGGGCAAACTGGTCGAGGCAACACCCTCCTTAGCGATAGTGCTATCGACGGTATTCGTGCCGCATCGCAACTCAATACGATACCATTGGATATCAAACCACCCCCCCGCTGCTTCGTCGCTGGCACACCCATCGACATGGCCGATGGCACGAAAAAGCCCATCGAGGAGATCGTTGTTGGCGACGAAGTGATGGCTTTTGATCCGCTGGCCGCGCAGGGCCTT
>JANNEO010000125.1:0-4489 GCA_031378805.1 Hyphomicrobiales bacterium | reverse complement strand
CATTGCGCTTCTTGCGTACGCGCACTGTCATGGTGTCAGGCCCGGTAATTTCGAATTGAAGCCTATCTCCCGCCTGAATGCCCATCGAACCGCGCACGCTGACAGGGACGGTCAACTGCCCTTTGGAGGTCAAGGTTGATATTCCTGACTTCACGGAGAATTCCTTCCAATCAAATGAATTTCTTACTTATCAGAATAGGCAAGGCACTACAACGCGCCCATCACATCCCCGCGGAACCCATACGCCTTGCGCGCCCCGCGCAGCGGCACCAGCCGAACCTCGCGCGATTGGCCCGGCTCGAACCGCACCGCTGTGCCAGACGCGATATCCAGCCGCATTCCCCGCGCCTTCTGGCGGTCGAAACTCAGGCCCTCGTTTGTCTCGAAGAAATGGTAATGGCTGCCGACCTGGATCGGCCGGTCACCGGTGTTGGCCACCGTCACCATCACTGTCGGCTGACCCATATTGATCTCAATATCACCCGCTGCCGGGATGATCTCGCCGGGAACCAGGCTGCCTGTGCTGGTTTTCATCTTGCCTGCCATTTGGCTCTCCTATTTCTCGATCATGCGTCGGGTGAACACTGCCGCCTCGGGTGCACCCATCATGACGCTCCAGCGCTTGTCCGGATTGCCGTTCATTGCGCTCTTCACGAGTGCAGCAATGCTCTCGGGAATGAGATATTCGACCGCCCGGCCACTGCGCTTGTGCAGCACGACCACGCGACCATACTGCCCGTCGGCGGCGCTCTCATCCGCCACGCGCAAGGTGCCCTGCCCCGGAGACGCCGTCGTCACCAGCATGATGCCATCCACGACGCAGGGGCAAGGAGCCGCCTTGCCGCTGTAGTATGTGACATCGACCGTGCGCGGACCAACGCCAAGGGTCTTCAACGCGTCGTCACCGATTCGGATACCAAGCGCGATCAGCGGCCCGAAGCCGCCATGGACCGCTTCGCCAAGTTGGATGAAATGGTCGCGGTTGGAGGTGGATGTGTCGCCGGAGGGGGAATGGGGGTGGGCCTGGGCCGTTGCGCAAAAGACAAGCGTCAGCAACAGGGTTGCGGCGGCGTTGAGCGTCCTTCGAGTCTCGCCTTTGGCTCGCACCTCAGGATGAGGAGATGTTTGCCTGGCATAAACGTCCTCATCCTGAGGTGCGCAGCGAAGCGGAGCCTCGAATGACTCACAAGAATTGTGCAGCCCGCCCATACCTTTCACCTTATCGGATCATGCACGGTAACGAGCTTCGTACCGTCCGGGAACGTTGCCTCCACCTGCACATCACTGATCATCTCGGCGATGCCTTCCATCTCCTGTGATTTCCTGATCACTTTCGCACCGGCCTGCATCAGGTCCGCCACTGTGCGGCCATCGCGGGCGCCTTCCACCACGAAATCCGTGATCAGAGCGATGGCCTCGGGATAATTGAGCTTGACGCCACGCTCCAGCCTGCGACGTGCCACCATGGCGGCTGTTGCGATCAGCAGCTTGTCTTTCTCGCGCGGAGTCAGGTTCATCGTTCACGTCCTTGAATAGCAGAGCGGAGCGGACAATTCATGTCATCCACACCCTGGGCAGCCGCCCTGCGATGCCATGCTCCAGAAGCTGCAGCAAGGTCTGGCGCAAGGCAAGGCCCGAGGGCGCAATCATCCGCATGACAAGCAGACCGTCGAACGCCGATGCACCGCCATCAATCCCCGTGCTCGCCATGATGTCCCTCGCGGCATCACGTCC
The DNA here is from genome assembly GCA_031378805.1 of Hyphomicrobiales bacterium. Classification (GTDB taxonomy): domain Bacteria; phylum Pseudomonadota; class Alphaproteobacteria; order Rhizobiales; family Beijerinckiaceae; genus JADCCX01. The sequence goes on along the minus strand of JANNEO010000125.1, from coordinate 2,755 downwards.
CTTTTCCGCACCTGGAGCGACATGCACGATTGTTGCCAAGGCGGTCGTGGCCTCACCCAGCAGCGCCCGGCTTTGACGCAGGGCAGCCCAGTCGCCCGCCTTGCCGCCAACAGCGGTTTCCTCCGCAAAGACCAGGCGGCCTTCGCGCCGGATGCGCCAGCGGTCCCGCAACCGGGCGCTGGTCAAGGTCTCGCCCATGGCCTGGCGACCCAGCAGGATGGCTTCGCCTGCCAGCACATCGGCATCCTCCGCCATGTCGATCGTGAGCGAGCGCTCCAGTACGGAATGTTCGAAGAGTATGGTTTCCTGCGGCAGCCAGCGCAGCATCGCACCGCCTTTTACCGTCAGCCGCGTGGACAGCTTCGCGGGGGGGCCAGACGAGGCATAGACCTTCTCGCAGGCCTGCGTCGCCACGATCGCCCGCGCACCGGCATCCACCTTGAAGGACATGTCGAACCGGTCACCGCCGGTCAACCCGCCCGCCGTGTTGACGACGACCGCCTCGACGGGATCGGTCCGCAGCCGTGCCGGAAAAAGCAGTCTGCCGCACCCGGACTGATGCAGATCACGGATCGCATCCCGGCCGTCGGAATGGTTCACGACCAGCGCAAGCTTGCCCACCGCGCGCTCCAGATCAGCAGGTTGGGCGGGCGGGCGCGGCGGCGCAAGGCTGAAATGTGATGGTTCGATCATGCTCATTCCCGCAATTATAGAGGGGCCGCGCAGTAAGCATAGAGTCACGTTTCACTGGTGTGGCCCTGCATCCCGGACTATGCCGACTGCTTGAAACATACGCTTGGAGCATCGCATCCCATGTCACTGGGCAGCCAGATCGCCATGGAGCAGGATCGACTGGTGGACGTGCCGCAGAAGACACTCTTCGGCCTCACCATCAGTGATCTGACGCGGGACGGTGCCATTGAGCTGTTGTTACGGGCGATGCGGCTGCGGCTCCCTATGAGAGTTGCCTTCTGCAATGCCCATACCGCCAATCTGGCCTGGGGGGATCCAGCTTTGCGCCAGCTTCTGGCCGTCTTCACGGTGTTGCCAGACGGTGTTGGCGTCGATCTGGGCGCGAAACTGCTGCATGGACAGACCTTTGCCGCCAACCTCAACGGCACCGATCTGGTTCCGGCTATTCTGGCTGCGGAAAGCAGACCGCTGCGCATTGCGCTGTTCGGTGCCCGTCCTGACATTGCGCGCAAGGCTGCCGAGATCATCGTGCAAGCCTCACCACAGCACAGTGTTGTCGCTTGCTCGGATGGGTTCCTGGGTGAACAAGAAACGGCACTGTTTCTCGAGAGCCTGCGACAAGCGCCGGTGGATATTCTCCTTGTCGCCATGGGCAATCCTGTTCAGGAGCGCTGGATCGCGCAGAATGTCACGGGGGAGCACGCCACGCTTGCCATGGGGGTTGGTGCGCTGTTTGATTTTCTCGCGGGTGAAGTTCCGCGTGCGCCATTCTGGCTCCGCAAGGTTCGGATGGAATGGATGTACCGGCTGGCACAGGAGCCTGGCCGACTGTTCGGGCGCTATGTGCTGGGCAATCCGCTGTTCATGCTGAGGGTGCTGCTGGTGAAGACAGGGCTTGCCAGCCCACGGCTACACAAGCCGGATCGGAACACAGCGGGATGAGCACCCGTCTCGCCATCATCACGCCGAGCTATGCTGCCGACCTCGTGCGATGCCAGCTGCTGTGTGACAGCCTTGACCGCATGGCGACCGACGTTTTCCAGCATTACATTCTGGTCGCGGACCGTGACATGGCACTTTTCTCACCCCTCGCAGGGCCAAACCGAAGGGTCATCCCGGACAGCGCTCTGCTGCCGAGCTGGCTAAAATCCATGATGCGCCCGTTCAGCGGTGGTCGCTGTGTGTGGGGCAGCGTCGTGCCCCCAGTCTGGCCGATGTCAGGCTGGCATGTGCAGCAGCTCCGCAAACTGCTTGTTGCACGGCACATCGACGAAGAGGTGCTGGTCATGGCTGACAGCGACAGCCTTTTCATACGCCCCTTCGGCTTCGATTCGTTCCTGCACGATGGCAACGTACGGCTCTACGTGAAGGAGCGTGGCATCACCGCGGAATACGGTCTGGAGAAGCACCGGCTCTGGGTCCGGCAAGCCGCCGATGTTCTTGGCCTGCCACCGCCAACCCTGCCCGCGAACGACTATATCAACAATCTGGTCAGCTGGCGTCGCTCGCACGTGCTCGCCATGCTGGATCACATCGAAGCCCGTGGTGGGCGCGGTCTGACGGCAACGCTTGGTCGCTCGCGCACTTTCTCGGAATACCAGATCTACGGTGCGTATGTGGATGGCATTGGGGAACGCAGCGGTCATTTTGCCGATGGCGAACCCCTGAGCCTCACCTACTGGAGGGGCGATGCGCTGACCGAGGCGTCGCTACGATCCTTCGTCGGCAGCCTGTCTCCGCGACAGATCGCGATCTGCGTGCAATCCTTCACCGGAACATCGCCTGAGCTGCTGCGGGACTATGTCACCGGGCGCGCAAGCGCTCTGTAGGTGACCGTGGCCGAGATCAGGTAGACCATGGCAAACACAGCTGTCAGCGGCAGCGCCCAATGCATGAAGTCGGGCGCAGTGGTGAGCAGCAGTGCCATCAGCGACAGTTTCACGATGGCAAGCCCTGCCAGCAAGACAGCACGGGTAACGACGCGCTCGCGGGCATAAAGCAGCTCTCCCTGGTACTCCACAAGATTGCGCAACGCGGGTATCGCCAGCAGCAACGGAAGATA
>JANNEO010000103.1:0-70726 GCA_031378805.1 Hyphomicrobiales bacterium | reverse complement strand
GCACGGGCGAATTGATAGATCGGTTCGCCGTCCCAGGTGAGGCCGAGCCACTTCAGGCCGTCGATGATGGCCTCGATGGCATCCGGCGTCGAGCGTTCGCGGTCCGTGTCCTCGATACGCAACAGCATCTTGCCGCCATGACGCTTGGCATAGAGCCAGTTGAACAGCGCCGTGCGCCCGCCACCAATGTGCAGGAAGCCCGTGGGCGAAGGGGCAAAACGGGTCACCACGGGCGTCTGCATCGGAAGTTCCTTAGTTTTCAGGGGTTTCACACGGGAATCTGCATCCTGACGTGCGAAGCGCCCCGCTGTAGCATGGGAACCTTGGCACGTTAAGGGCAGCAGTGTGGTGCGCAAGCCTGGAGACAGACGCGGAGCGGCCGCAGCCTTGGCGTTGCCCGGCCAACGGCTGTCCACCGCGCTGTGGTTGCGACGGCTGCGGGAAACGCTCGGCGAGGCCATCAATGTCAAGGCGGCATTTCTGGCGGAGGCGGATGCGCGACGGCTGTTCTTGTGGCTGCCAGTGTGCATGGGCCTTGGCGTGATGCTGTTCTTCCAGTCCGATGGCGTGCCAGTAGCCTGGCCGGCGGCCTGCACCGCGGCCGCGCTTCTGGCGCTTGCCAGGCGTCAACGGCACCGGCTGGTGTTGCCGACCTTCTGCGTTGCCCTTGGTTTCGTGTTCCTTGGTTTCGCGGCCATGGCGTTGCGGACGCAGCTTGCCGCTGCACCCGTGCTCGACAGGCCGGTCTTCGCGCGGCTGTCCGCCTTCGTGGAAACGGTGGATGCAGGGCCAAATGGTGGGCGCATGGTGCTGGTGGTGACGCGCTTCGACACAAGCTTTGCGGTCACCAACCCGCAGCGGCTGCGGGCCACATTCAAGGGTGCGGGACCGCGGGCGGGCGACCATATCGCGGGCCAGCTGCGCCTGATGCCGCCGCCGCAACCCGCCTTTCCCGGCGGCTATGATTTCGCCCGCGATGCCTATTTCCTGGGACTGGGTGCTGTGGGGCGCTGGATCGGGCCGATGGCGCTGGCGCCACAGCCGGGGCCGCCTGACCTTGCATTGCGCCTTGCTGCCGCCATCGACAATGCCCGAACCGACATGACCAACCGCATTGCCCGCGCTATCGGAGGGCAGGCCGGTGCCTTGTCTGCAGCCTTAGTGACGGGCAAGCGGGGGCTGCTTTCGGAATCGGTCAACGACGATCTCAGGGCTTCCGGCCTGTATCATATCGTCTCGATCTCGGGCCTGCATATGGTCTTGGCGGCGGGCGTGTTCTTCTGGCTGGCGCGGGCCATCCTTGCGCTCATCCCTGGGGTTGCGGAACGCTGTCCCATCAAGAAATGGGCCGCGGCGCTGGCGATGCTGGGAGCCACGGCGTATTGCATTTTCTCAGGCTCGGAAGTGGCAACCGAACGCTCGCTGATCATGACGCTGGTGCTGCTGGGTGCTGTCCTGTTCGACCGTCCCGCGCTTTCCATGCGCAATCTCGCCATTGCCGCGCTGATCGTGCTAGCGCGCGAACCGGAAACCATGGCCGGACCCAGCTTTCAGATGTCGTTCGCCGCAGTCGCCGCCATGATTGCCGCGCATGAATGGTGGCTGGGCCGCCAGCGGGACAAGGCCGAGCCGACGGGGTGGGGCGGAATCCTGTTGCGCAAGGCATTGCTGGCCGTTGGCGGCAGCCTGATGACCACGTTGATCGCCAGTTTCGCAACGGCCCCCTTCGCCGCCTATCACTTCCAGCGGATGAATCCCTACGGCCTCATCGGCAATGCGCTGGCGATCCCGTTCGTGTCCTTCGTGGTGATGCCGACGGCTGTTGGCGGCACGCTGCTCATGCCCTTTGGCCTCGATGGCCTGGTGTGGCAGCTCATGGGCCTTGGCAGCGACAAGGTGCTGCTCGTGGCGCAGTACGTGGCACTGATCGATGGCTCCGTGCGCGGCGTGCGGGCCTTTCCGATGAGCGACCTGTTGTGGATGACGGCGGGGTTCATCGTGCTCATCCTCGTGCGCTCGCCGCTCCGGCTTGCGGGACTGGCGGCAATGGTCGTTGCCTCTGTTTCCGCCGGGCGTGCTACGATGCCTGATGTTTTTATCGACCGTCAGGGGCAGATTGCCGCCATTCGCGGCCCGCAAGGTGGCCTGCTGATCCTGGGCAGAAGCACCAGTCGCTTCACGGTTGATCGCTGGCTTTCGGCGGACGGTGACTTGCGCAAGGGCAATGACCCTGCACTGAAAGCTGCGACTGCCTGTGACCGCGCGGGCTGTGTCGGCATAATGCGGCATGGCGCGGCGGTGGCGCTGGTCCTGCAACCTGATGCCTTCGAGGAGGATTGCCGCAGGGCGCGCCTGGTGATCACGCCGTTGAAGGCACCAGCGTTCTGCAAGACCTCCGCCGAGGTGATCGACCGGGACCGCCTGGCCTCTGCTGCGTCTCTCACATTGACCTTCCGGGATGGTCGCTTTGTGCCAACCGAATCCCGACCATCGGGGAACTGGAAGCCCTGGTATGGTCGGCCTCAGGTCGCGGCGGTTGTTCCCCTAGCGAGGTCGACCGTGCCAGTTGTGCCGATCCAGCCAACGTCTCCGGCAGAAGCAACGACAGAATCAACGGATGACGGTTCGGACATGATCCTACCTTGAGGAGATTTCGCTCCCATGAGGAGCGCTGCACCACGGTTGTGCGTTCCCGGATCAGGTCCGGGGTTGGCACTCACAGGAAGCCTCAAAGGACGCACGATGCTTATGCGAAAGCTCTGCAATGAACGAAGACAAGACCTTGCTTCAATACCGCCGCAGCAGACTCACCAGCTTGCCTTGAATGCGCACCCGGTTTGGGCCAAGCACCCGTGTCTCGTAGGCAGGGTTTGCCGCTTCCAGCGCAATGGAACTGCCGCGCCGCCGCAGGCGCTTGAGAGTGGCTTCCTCCTCGTCGATCAGCGCTACGATGATGTCTCCTGAATCCGCGCTCTCCTGCTTGCGAACGATTACGGTGTCACCATCGAAGATACCGGCTTCGACCATGGAGTCACCCCGCACTTCAAGGGCGAAATGCTCGCCATGCGACAGAAACTCCGGAGAAACATTGATGGCGTGGCTCTGGGTTTGCAGCGCCGAGATCGGCGTGCCTGCCGCGATGCGGCCCATGACCGGGATGGAAACGGAGCGAATCTCGTCCTCGTGAGCGGCCTGCGGGCGGGAACGGCCCAGACCACCCTCGACCACACTGGGGCTGAAGCGCTGGCGGCCAGGCCGTGCCGTGGGGGAGGTCGATTCCGGCATACGGATCACCTCAAGCGCCCTTGCCCGGTTGGGCAGCCTGCGGATGAAGCCCCGCTCTTCCAGCGCCAGGATCAGCCGATGAATGCCAGATTTGGACTTCAGCTCGAGCGCATCTTTCATTTCGTCGAAGGAAGGAGGAACGCCGGTTTCCTGCAACCGGTCATTGATGAGCCTGAGAAGCTCGCTTTGCTTGCGTGTCAGCATGGTTGTTCCTCGAACCGTGGCGTGCAGCGACTCGCTTTGCACAAAGCGTGAACATAAATACATGTTCTTGCTGCGTTCCGCAAGTGTGCCGTTCGGACACCTAATCCATCCGTATGTAACGGCATGTGTCGCCGGCTGTCGTTGCTTCCGCGTGTGGCGGACGGATGACCAACGCGTCTGCTTCCGCCAGAACTCGGGTGAGTGCGCTGTCCTGTTGCGGCAATGGCGTCAACACGGCAACGCCGTCAGGTCCGTGAGCCAACGTGGCGCGGAGATAGTCCTGTCGCATGTCGTTTGCGGGCAGATCCTTGCCAAGGCGTCCGATTTCGGTCTGGTCGTGCCTCACTTGTCCAAGAAACGCTCCAATCAGCGGCTTCAGGAACAGATGTGCGCACACCACAGACGACGCCGGATTTCCCGGCAGGCCCAGCACTTGGGTTGTACCGAGTTGACCGAACATCAGCGGCTTGCCTGGCCGCATCGCTATGCGCCAAAACGAAAGGTCCATGCCTGCCTCAGCCAGCGCCTTCTGCACGAGGTCATGATCGCCGACGGAGGCTCCTCCCATGGTCACAAGGATGTCGGCAGGCCAATCGCGCGCGGCCTGGATAGACTTGGCCAAAACACCGAGATCATCCGCCGCAATGCCGAGAAACCGGGCTTGCGCGCCAGCCATTTGCGCCAGCGCCATCACCGAAAGGTGGTTGGCCGCGATGATCTGGTCAGGGCCTGGCGTCTCGCCTGGGTTCACCAGTTCGTCGCCGGTCGCCAGAACGGCCACGCGGGGTTGGCGGCGCACTTCGGCGGTGGCGATACCCAGAGAAGCTGCAAGCGCCATGTCCTTGGGGCGCAAGCGGTGTCCCGCTGCGAAGAACGCTTGCCCCACTGTAAAATCCGCACCAGCGCGGCGCACATAGCGCCCGGCCGTTTCGGTCTGTGTCGGCGTGATCTGGTTGCCTATGGCAACCGCATTCTCCTGGATCAGGATCGTATCGGCCCCCGCAGGTACTGGTGCGCCGGTGAAAATTCGCACGACGCAGCCGGGTTCCAACGGCTGATGGAAACCGCGGCCCGCGGCACTTTCCCCCATCACAACAAGGGGCTTGCCGATGGCGAGATCGGCGGCGCGCACGGCATATCCATCCATGGCGGAGGCCGGGAAGGGCGGCTGCGTGCGAGTTGCCACCAAAGGCTCCGCCAGAACCCGGTTCACGGCCTCCTCGATGGAAATGGTTTCAGATGGCGTGGGCCGATCGACAGCCGCCAACAGACGCTCAAGGGCCTGCTCAACGGGAAGCAGCGCTGTCATGCTGGTGCGGCGCGATGATAATCACCGCTTTTGCCGCCGGTTTTCTCGACGAGCTGGATACCGCCGATGCGCATCGCTTTGTCCGCCGCTTTCGCCATGTCGTAGATCGTCAGACACGCTACGGAGACGGCGGTCAGCGCTTCCATCTCCACGCCTGTCTGGCCACCGACCTTCACCACAGCTGTCACGCGGATGCCGGGCAGGGCATCATCGAACACTAGATCAAGCGTCACCTTGGTGAGCAGCAGCGGATGACAGAGCGGGATCAACTCGTGCGTCTTCTTCGCCGCCATGATCCCGGCGATGCGGGCCACGCCCAGCACATCTCCCTTTTTCGCGCCGCCAGAGCGGATCAGCTCCAGCGTCGCGGTTTCCATCACCACGTGGCCCTCGGCAACAGCAGTGCGGCTGGTGACGGCCTTGTCTGAGACATCCACCATGATGGCGGCACCGGTCTCGTCGATGTGAGTGAGTCCGCTCATGGGTGTGCGGTTCTCATGGGTGTGAGGTGCTCATGCGGCGGCTTTCTGGCCGAACAGCAGCGCCTTGGTTGCGGTCGTCACATCCGTCTGGCGCATCAGGCTTTCGCCCACGAGAAACGTCTGCGCCCCGGTTTTTGCCATGCGCAGGCAATCCGCGTGGGTGAAGATGCCACTCTCGGTGACCAGGATGCGGTCTTTCGGCAGCCACTGCGCCAGTTCTTCCGTTGTTTCCAGCCTGGTTTCAAAGGTGCGCAGGTTGCGGTTGTTGACGCCGATCAACCGCGAGGGAAGTTGCAAGGCGCGGTGCATTTCCGCCGCATCATGCACCTCGACCAGGCTGTCCATGCCAAGTGCCGTTGCAGCGTCAATCAAGGCAAGAGCGGTGATATCATCCACCGCCGCCATGATGACAAGGATGCAGTCTGCGTTCCAGGCCCGTGCTTCATGCACTTGATATGGATCATAGAGAAAGTCTTTGCGAAGACACGGTAATTCAACTGCCGCATGAGCTTGTCGCAGATAGTCGGGATCGCCCTGGAACCAGGGGGCATCAGTGAGGACAGAAAGACAAACTGCGCCCCCCGCCGCATAGGCACAGGCGAGTTCGGAAGGGTTGAAATCGGCACGGATCAGGCCCTTCGACGGGCTGGCCTTCTTGATCTCGGCAATCAGCGCGAAATCGCCCTGCGCGTGCTTGCGCTCGATGGCTTTCAGAAAACCGCGCGGCGCGGCAGCCGAGGCGATAGCCTTGTCCAGCATGGCCATTGGCACGCGCTCTTTCGCCACGGCGATTTCCTGGCGCTTGGTCGTCTCGATCCTGCTGAGAATGTCAGCCATTGGAGAGTGTCACCAGCGTAGCCAGGGTCTTGGCAGCCTGGCCGTTGTCGATGGCGGCCTCCACCCTGCGGGCGCCATCCGAAAGTGTGCCTGCCTTGCCTGCCACGATGAGGCCAGCAGCGGCGTTGAGCACCGCGATGTCACGGTAGGCATTCTTCGCGCCGTTGAGCACGTCCTGAAGCGCCCGGGCGTTTGTTTCCGGATCACCGCCCTTGAGATCGTCGAGTCTGGACGTTTTCAACCCGGCATCAGCAGGTGTGACATCGAATTTCGAAAGCTTGCCACCTTTCAGTTCGATGACATGCGTGGGGCCAGTGGTGGTGAGTTCATCAAGTCCGTCAGCCCCATGCACTACCCACAGATGTGTAGAGCCAAGCGCTTTCAGTGTTTCGGCAATGGGCTCCATCCAGCCGGGCGAGAAGACGCCGACGACCTGGCGCTTCACCGAGGCCGGATTGGAGAGCGGCCCCAAGAGGTTGAAGATCGTGCGCGTGCCCAGTTCGGTGCGCACAGGGCCGACATGGCGCATGGAGGCGTGGTGGGTGGGGGCCATCATGAAGCCGAGATTGGCCTCAGCGATGCACAGCGCGACCTGCTCGGGCGGAAGGCCAACCTTGACGTTGAGCGCAGTCAGCACATCCGCCGCACCCGATTTGGACGACGCGGCGCGGTTGCCGTGTTTCGCCACCTTCACGCCGCAGGCTGCCGCAAGAATGGCGGCGAGTGTCGAGACATTCCACGTTCCGATGTTGTCACCCCCCGTGCCGACGATATCAATGGCATCGGGATGGGTCGAAACCCGCAGCATTTTCGAGCGCATCGCACGCACCGCGCCGGTTATTTCGTCCACCGTCTCGCCCCGCACACGCAGCGCCATCAGGAAAGCGCCCGTCTGGGCGGGCGTTGATTCGCCTGAGAGGATCCGCTCGAACGCGCTTTCCGCTTCCGCCGCAGAGAGCGTAGCGCCTGCCGCCACCTTGGCGATCATGGGTTTGAAAGCATCCATATCAATTCTGTTCCCGGGGCCTTGATGTGACAATGCTTATTGGTTTTCAGAGGATTGGGGTCAAGCGTGGATTGCCTCAAACCCGCCGTGTGTTCCATTGCGAGGCCAGGTCCAGGAAACGGCGGGCCATCAGTGCGCCGTGTTCGGACAAGATGCTTTCTGGGTGAAACTGCACGCCGTGCAGGGGCAGACTGCGGTGAGACAGTCCCATGATCAAGCCGTCATCCGTTTCCGCCGTCACCTCAAGCTGATCCGGGCAAGTCTCCCTATCGACCACAAGCGAATGATAGCGTGTGGCCTGAAAGGGGCCGTTGAGGCCCTGAAAGAGGCCCTTGCCGTCGTGATGGATCGTCGACACCTTACCATGGCGCGGAACAGGTGCGCGCACCACCGCGCCGCCCATGACCTGTCCGATGGCCTGCAATCCGAGGCAGACGCCGAATATCGGTGTGCTCTGGCTTGCCGCCGCAATCAGGTCACAGCAGATGCCCGCATCGGATGGGGAGCAGGGGCCTGGGGACAGAACAATGGCCTCCGGCTTGCGTTCCATGACCTGCGCCACCGAAATGCGATCATTGCGCACGACATCGGCCTGGCAACCCACTGCACCCAGGAGATGCACGAGATTCCAGGTGAAACTGTCATAGTTGTCGATCAGGACGATCTGCATGAATGGCTATGGAGTGGTACGTCGGTGTGAACAGTCGGAAACGTCCTGTCGCGGCAAAGCCGGTTCACGTCAAGACAGGGGTCTCGCCAATCGATCTGCGGAAGGCATAAGCGGTTATCCGTCTTGCCTGTCATCCAACTGTCGTGGAAAGACAGAAGGAAAGCGAGTGTTGCCAAGCGAAGGCGATCTCCGGGGAAACGGCGGGAACAAGACAATGCGCAGCGTGGTTCGTTCAGGACTGGTGGCAATTTTTGGTGGACTGGCAGTTTTGGGTGGAATGGCCAGTGTGCCTGCGGCGCTGGCGGCCGAGGGCAAGCTGCTCCTTTACACATCGCAGCCCAATACGGACGCCCAGCAGACCATCGATGCCTTCAAAGCGAAATTTCCCAAGGTTGAGATCAGCTTCGTGCGGGATGGTACGCCACGCGTCATGGCGAAACTGCGTGCGGAGATCCAGGCAGGTGCGGCCCAGCCCGATCTTCTGCTGATCGCCGACAGCGTGACCATGGAAGGCTTGAAGGCGGAAGGACGCCTGCTTGGCCACCCCGGTGCAAATGTCGCGGCCTATGCGCCAGGCATTCATGATCCGGAGAAGTTCTGGTTTTCCACCAAGCTGATCACTACCGGGATCATCTACAACACCGCAGCGCCGCTCAAGCCTGAAAGCTGGTTCGACCTGGCTCGGCCAGAAGCCAAGGGCAAGATCGTGATGCCCAGCCCATTGAGTTCGGGAGCTGCACTGATTCACGCCGCCACATTGAGCGGCTCGCTGCCCGGCGGCTGGGATTTTTACAAGGCGCTGAAAGCCAATGATGCGCTCGCGGGTGGAGCCAACGGCGATGTGCTGCGTCAGGTCGCCGGTGGCGAGAAGCTCTATGGCATGATCGTCGATTTCATGCCGATCCGCGAGAAAGCCAAGGGATCGCCTGTGGCCTTCGTGTTTCCGAAAGAGGGCGTTTCAGCCGTCAGCGAGCCCGTCGCCATCCTCTCGACCACGAAAAACCCCGAGGCGGCCAAGGCGTTCGTCGATTTCCTGGTGTCGCGGGAAGGGCAGGAACTGGCGCTCAAGCAGGGGTATCTGGCTGCGCATCCCGATGTGGCTCCACCGGCCGGGTTCCCTGATCGGCAGACGATCAAGTTGCTGCCTTTCGATGCCAAGAAAGCCTTGAGCAGCGAAATGACCTATCGCAAGACATTCTCCGATATCTTCGGCCAGTAAAGTCTGGCGGCGTGCAGTTTTCTTCCGCGGCTTTCGACCGCTCACTGATCGAGCGTGAAGGCCACGGCGCGTTCTGGATCACTGTGCTGCTTCTTGGGTTGCTGGCACTCTTGCCCGCGATTGCCCTTGGCCGCGCGGCGTTCTGGACCTCCGGCAGCTTCGACGCAGCACCTGTGCTCGCGGAACTGTCGCGTCCAACGGCATTGAGGGCGACCTGGAACAGCCTGGAAAGTGCTGGATTTTCCGCAGTGATCGCTGTCGTGATCGGCGGACTTTGCGCCATGTTGGCTGGGGTCAGCGACATGCGTGGCAAGCGGCTGTTCGCCCTTTTGATGACGATGGGGATGCTGATCGCGCCACAGGTCGCAGCACTGGCTTTCAAGACCCTGGCGGGACCGGCGTCACCCTTGCTGAAGCTGGTGGGCATGGCACCTGCGCCTGGATCGCCCAATCCCTTGCTGGGACGCGGCGGTGTCGTGCTGGTGCTGGGCCTTCACCATGCACCCCTGGTGATGCTGACGCTTCTGGCGGGTCTCAAGACCATGCCGCACAGCTTGATCGAAGCGGCTGAAATGGATGGCGCGACGGCGGGCGTGTTGACCTGGCGGGTCGTGTTGCCCTGTCTTGCGGTTCATGCCGGGGCTGCGGCGATGCTGGCTTTCGTGGCGGCCCTCGGCAATTTCGGGATTCCGGCGCTGCTTGGCCTGCCCGTCAACTATGTCACCTTGCCCACGCTGATCTACCGCCAGCTTTCAAGTTTTGGCCCTGGCGTGATCGGTGACGTGGCAAGCCTGTCGATCCTTCTGGCGTTGCTGGCGGGCGTTGCCATCCTCTGCGCCCTGCGCATCCTGGCGGGGCGCTCGACGCGGCTTGATGATGACAGCGTGATGCGGCCCTATTGGCGGCTTGGCCGCTGGCGCGTGGTCGCCGAGGTCACGGCGGTCGGCCTGGTTATCCTGACGCTTGTGCTGCCTTTCCTGTCGCTTGTGGCAACAGCCCTTGTTCCCGCCTATGGCATGGCATTGAATTTCGAGACGCTAACCTTCCGCGCTTTCAATGAGGTGCTGTTCCGGCAAGCCTCTACCGCAGAGGCGTTCCGCAATTCCTTTGTCTTTGCAGGCGGTGCGGCGCTGCTTCTGGCGGTGCTGGCCATGCCGGTGAGCTACGCCATCGTCCGCATCGCTGGTCGCAGCCGCGCCGCACTGCTGTTCCTGATCGAGTTGCCCTTCGCGCTGCCCGGCATCGTCATTGCCATCGCCGCGATCCTGCTGTTTCTAAAACCGCTGCCTGTCGTGGGCATAAGCTTTTATGCCACGCCGTGGATCATCATCTTTGCCTATCTCGCGCGTTTCCTGTCGATGGCGACCAAGCCGACCATCGCGGCGCTGACGCAACTCGACCAATCGGTCGAAGAAGCGGCAGCGCTGTGCGGTGCAAGCTTTGCCGAGCGTTTGCGCCATGTGCTGCTGCCAGCGTTGATGCCAGCGATGCTGGCCGGTGCGCTGTTCGTGTTCCTCTCGGCGTTCAACGAGTTGACGGTGTCGGCACTGCTGTGGGCTGCCGGAACGCGCACGCTGGGCGTGATCCTTTTCAGCCTTGAGGAGGCAGGTTTGACGGCAGAGGCCTCGGCGCTTGCAGCGCTGACCATGATGATCGTGGCAGTGGTGATGCTGGCCATCGACCGGCTCGGCAAAAGGTTGCCACGCGGCGTGGTGCCGTGGGCTGTCTAAAGCCCGAGCTCACTGTGGGATCCAATGCGCACCAGTCGCAAGATGTTTTTTCCCGCTTTCTGGTAGATCAAAACAAGGTCAGGACGGATGTGACAATCACGGTAGTCCTTCCACTCACCGGTCAAAGCATGATCGCGGAAATGCGGTGCCATCATGCCATCACGATGCAAAATATCGACCACTGCAATCAGATCACGATCAAAGGTCTTGCGGTATTGTCCCTTCTACTCACGTTTGTAGTCCTTCTTGAATTGCGTCGTTCGTTCAATCATCCGCACGCAGATCATCCATCAAAGCATCCACCGTCTTAAAGCGGTGCAGTTTTCCGGAACGGGACTGACGCATCGCATCGATGGTCGTCTGGTTGGGAGTCAATGGCTCGAACGGCAGCGCCTTGTCGTTGGCAATGCGTGCCATCATCAGGCGAAAGGCATCCGACACGGTCAAACCCATTGCGGCCAGAACGTCAGACGCTTCGTTCTTGATCCGCTCGTCGATGCGTGCGCGGACTACGGCATTCTCTGTCATGGTTATCTCCTTGGGCCACAATGTAGCACAGCAAGGGGCTATCACAACAATGATGCTAGGGAGATTTCACTGCCCCCGCTTCGCCCGCGTGGCGAAGCGCACCGCTTCCTCGGCAGCGCGGAACAGCGCCTGGGACTTGTTGATGCATTCCTGAAACTCGGAGAGCGGGTTGGAATCATACACCACGCCCGCGCCTGCCATCACATGCATCTGGCCATCCTTGACGATGGCGGTGCGGAGCACGATGCAGGTGTCCATCGACCCATCGGAGCCGAAATAGCCAATACAGCCCGCATAAATGCCGCGACGGCTGACCTCCAGCTCGTCGATGATCTCCATGGCGCGAACCTTTGGTGCGCCTGACACTGTGCCAGCCGGAAAACCCGCTATGAGTGCATCCAGCGCATCGCATCCGGAGCGCACGGTGCCCTCGACGTTCGAGACGATGTGCATGACATGGCTGTAGCGCTCGAGAAAGAAGCTGTCGGTGACGCGCACGCTGCCGATGGTCGAGACACGGCCGACATCGTTGCGGCCCAAATCGAGCAGCATCAGATGTTCGGCGCGCTCTTTCTCGTCCGCCAACAATTCCTCACCCAGGCGAATGTCCTCAGCGCTGTCTGCGCCGCGTGGCCGCGTGCCTGCGATGGGGCGGATGGTGACCTTGCCATCGCGCAATTTCACCAGGATTTCCGGACTGGAGCAGACGATCTCGAAGTTGCCGAAACTCAGGTAGCAGAGATAGGGCGAAGGGTTGATGCGCCGCAGCGACCGATAAAGCGAGAAACCATCCAGCGCGAAGGGCGAGGAAAAGCGCTGCGCCAGAACAACCTGGAATATATCGCCCGCGCGGATGTATTCCTTCGCCTGCTCGACCATCGAGAGGTAGCGCTCCTCGCCGGTGTTCGAAACGCCTTTGGCGGCCTGCGCTGCGTCCGCTCTGGCGCCACCCGAGGCGTGGTGCAATGGTTGCTCCAGGCAGTCGATCACCTCGTCGATACGCTGCCTTGCGGCTTCTTGCGCCATGGTGGCTGTGACACCTGGCCTTGGGCGCACAGGCGTCACGATCACCAGTTCGTCGCGCACCGCATCGAACACCACCATCACGGTAGGGCGGATGAAGATGGAATCGGGTGTTCCCAATGCATCCGGCTTTGGCGGCGGCAGGCGCTCCATCTCGCGCACCATGTCGTAGCCGAGATAACCGAACAATCCGGCTGCCATGGGAGGCAAACCGTCTGGCGTGGGAATCTGCGATTCCGCATTGACGGCACGCAGGCTCAGCAGTGGTGCCAGCGTTTCCGCCTTGAAATCATCCGGATCGGTGAGTGCGTGGCGGTTGATTTCCGCCTTGCCGTCATGGGCACGCCAGATGATGTCCGGCTTCAGGCCGATCATCGAATAGCGCCCGCGCACAGCGCCGCCTTCAACCGATTCCAGCAGGAATGTCGGACCGCCCAGGCGCGCAAGCTTCATGTGAGCAGAAACGGCGGTTTCGAGGTCCGCTACCATGCGTTCGACCACGAGTTGGGGTTCGCCACGCCCGTAGGTCGCCGCGAACATATCCAAATGGGATGCTTTCGTGGTCATCAGCGCTGGTTGGGGGCACCCGTGGCCAAGGTCAGGGCCCGGTCATTGATCGAAACGCCCAGGTCGTTCTGGATCCGGGCGGCATACTGACCGAGCCATTCGTTGGAGATGGTCGTATCAAGCTGCGCTTTCATGCTCTTCGTTGCTGTGTCCTCGGGATTGAACGGCGGAACCGCAATGGCATCAACCGTCAAGATCATGCGATCGGCTCCTCGGCCCGTCGCTGCCACGGAGAACTTGCCCTGGGTGAGGGAAAACGCCGTCGCCGCAGCAGAAGGCCCGACGGCATCGTTGCCGTTGCGGGTCACGGCCTGGGCGGTTTCGACCATCACGCCAAGTTCTGTTGCTACGGCGTCCAGCTTTTCGCCGCCTTCCACGCGCTTGAGAAGTTCGTTGGCGCTCTGATTGGTCAATCGCGCAGCTTCATCGTTGCGCCAGGCCTCCTCAACCTGGGTGCGTACCTCATCGAAGGTGCGTTCGCGCCCACGCTCGATGCTCTGGATCTCGAACCAGACATAGCCGCTGTCGCGTGTGCGGATGGCCTCGTTGTCGACGCCGCGCTCGGACTGAAACACGGCCTTGAGAACATCGGCGCTGTCGGGAATACCGGTGATCGGCTCGGCCGCAGGATTGCGCCCTTGTGCATCTGCAGCCGCGATGATTGTCAGGGGTCGCTTCATGTCTTCAGCCACCTGTTGCAGGCTCTTGCCGGCAGAGCGCAAATCTTCGATCCTGTCGTGGATGCCATCGAGTTTGCGGCGCAGTTCGCCATCCCCTGTCAGTTTTCCGGCGGCGACTTCAGTGCGAAGCGCATCCTTCAGTGTGTCGAAGGGGGGCGAGGTTCCCGCTTCGATGGCGGAGACACGCAGCAACACGGTTCCGAACGGCCCCTGGATCGGGGCGCTCACGGCATCCTTCGCCAGGGCGAATGCACCCTCCGCGATTGATCTGTCCGGCAGTTCGCCGCGTGCCTTGAGGCCGAGATCGGCATCAACTGGTTTCAGCTTGCGCTCGTCGAGCAGGGCTTCCCAGGTCAGTCCGCCCTTGAGGCGCTCCGCAGCAGAGGTTGCTTCGGCCAAATTGGGAAAAACGATCTGCTGGATCTGACGTTTTTCCGGGGTACCGAAGCGGCTGGCGGCCACGCCACGGTCATAGGCCTGGCGCAGTTCAGCGTCAGTGACCTGAATGTCGGCGGCGAACTCCGACGGGCTCAGGACCATGGCGTTGAACGCGCGGTATTCCGGTGCGCGGAAGGCGGCCTTGCGCTGCTCGTGCAGGGCCTTCAATGCCTCTTCCGTCGGAGCAGGCAGGGACGATGCGATGGTGCCGGGAATGACGACATAGCGGATCACCCGCTCTTCGGCGCGGTAGCGGTGGAGCATTTCAAGCACGGCGTTGGGTGCAGAGAACCCACCGGATACCGCCTCGCCAATCTGTTGTCGCAAGGTTGCCTGGCGCTGCTGTTGCAAGAATGCACCTTCGGTGAGGCCGACATCGCGGACATACGCGTCGAAAGCGAGGCGATTGAAGCGGCCATCCGCGCCCCGAAATGCGGCATTCGCGGCAAGTGAGCGCGCCACGTCTTCCGTGCTGATGGCCAGGCCGAGCTTGCGGGCGTTCTCGTTCAGCGCTGTCTCGCTGATCAGCTGGTTCAAGACTTGCCGGTCAAGGCCGATGGCGCGGGCCTGCTCCGTGGTGAAGCCCCTGCTGCGCTGCTGAATGTCCAGGATGCGCTGCTGGTATGTCCGCCGAAAAGCATCCGCGCTGATTTCGGTGCGACCCACGCTGGCCAAGGCGGTCGAGCCACCGCTGCGGAAGATGTCGCCGATGCCCCAGATTGCGAAACTGATGATGAGGAAGCCGAAGAGGATGGTCAGGACCACTTTCCCAAGCCATGTTCCAGCCGCGCCACGAATGCCTGACAGCATGTGAAGTCCACCTGATGATCTGCCGCATCGACCATTGCCGTCGCGCGTTGTCGGTTTTACGGCGTCGTGATAGGCGGGTTTCACCTGCAAAACAACGGAAGAAACTGCTCATGAGCGCTGTCCGACCGATGATCGCCGGAAACTGGAAGATGAACGGCCTCAAGGCTTCTGCCGCGGAACTGAAGGCGATGATGGATGGCGCACCTGCCGTTGCTGCCAAGGCAGACCTGCTGATTTGCCCGCCTGCCACTCTGTTGCTGGGTTTTGCGAAGGTTGCGGAAGCGTCCGCGATCCATCTGGGTGCGCAGGATTGCCATGCCAATGGATCGGGCGCACATACCGGCGATGTTTCTGCCGAAATGATTGCCGATGCAGGCGGCAGCGCTGTCATTGTGGGTCACAGCGAGCGCCGCGCCGACCATGGCGAGAGCAACGCGGTGGTTGCGGCCAAGGCTGCGGCAGTGGTGCGGGCGGGCCTGACCGCGATCATCTGCGTGGGTGAAACCGAGGCCGAGCGCGATTCGGGACTGACCATTTCGGTGGTCTCCGGGCAGCTTGCCGAATCAATTCCTGAGAACACGCCGCCTGAGCAGCTTGTTGTGGCCTATGAGCCAGTGTGGGCGATCGGCACGGGCCGGACGCCAACCGTGCAGGAGGTGTCCGACGTGCATTCCGCGATCCGCAACGGCTTGATCGCGCGGTTTTCCGATGCGGGCGAAACCGTACGAATCCTCTATGGCGGCTCGGTGAAGCCATCGAATGCAGCGGAACTGATGGCGGTCGCCAACGTCAATGGTGCGCTGGTAGGGGGCGCGAGCCTGAAGGCCAGTGACTACCTGGCGATTGCGGCAGCCTGCCCGGAGATTGTGGCGTAGAGACAAGAAAAAAGCGCCCATAAACCGGCGCTTTTTCAATCCAATCAGAGGGTTAGATCAATTACTTGATCTTGCCTTCCTTGTATTCCACGTGCTTGCGGGCAACGGGATCGTACTTCTTCATCACCAGCTTCTCGGTCTTGGTGCGGGCATTTTTCTTGGTCACGTAGAAGTGGCCGGTATCGGCAGATGAGTTCAGCCGAATCTTGATGGTGTTGGCCTTCGCCATTTGAATTCTCCTAAGATCGGTTCGGCGGCGGAAGGCATAACCAACAGGCGCGAAAGTCCATCAATGCAAGCCATCGCGGGTCACACCGCAACGAGAGTGGGCGTGCTATCGCATATCATCTGAATGTCAAGGCCCGCATGGGTTGGATATGGCGGCGACTGGTCTTTCTGTGGGTTCAAAACCGCAGCCACTGGTCAAACCATGATACATCGGGAATTGTGGGGAAGTGATCCTTGCACGTGCCCCTCAACCGCTTGTCCAGCTCGACGGTATCGTCAAGCGCTTTGGCGCATTCACCGCCAATGATGGCGTTGCGCTCACCGTCAATGCGGGTGAGATCCATGCCTTGCTGGGGGAAAACGGCGCGGGCAAATCCACGCTGGTCAAGATTCTCTTTGGTCTCCTGCAACCCGATGCGGGTTCCATCCTCTGGCAGGGCAAGCCTGTGCGCATTCCCCATCCGGAAGCGGCGCGGGCGCTGGGAATTGCCATGGTATTCCAGCATTTCTCGCTGTTCGAGAACCTGAGCGTGCTGGAAAACCTGGCGCTGGGGTTGCCAGGGCGCAAGGCGGACGCCGCCCTGTCGCGGGATGCCGCCGTGCTGGCCCGTCGGTATGGCCTGGCGCTGGACCCGGCCGCGTCGGTATGGAGCCTTTCGGCGGGCGAGCGGCAACGGATCGAGATCATCCGTGCCTTGCTGCAACAGCCGAAATTGCTTGTCCTGGACGAGCCGACATCCGTGCTCACCCCGCAGGAAGCAGAAGGACTGTTCACAACACTGGAGCAACTGGCCGCTGATGGCGCCAGCGTGCTGTTCATCAGCCACAAGCTCGATGAGGTGCGCCGCCTGTGCTCCGCTGCGACGATCTTGAGGGGCGGCAAGCTTGTCGCCCATGCCGATCCGCGCCGGGAAACCAGTCGGTCCCTCGCGGCCCTGATGGTAGGGTCAGATGTGACCGAGGTTCGCCGTGAAACGCGTGCGCAAGGCAAAGAGACTGTGACCGTGCTGGAGATCAGCAGTCTTGGCGCTCCATCGCCGGATGTTCATGGTGTGGCCTTGCGGGACGTTTCGCTGAAGGTTGCAGCAGGTGAAATCATCGCCATCGCGGGCGTCGCCGGTGGTGGCCAGACGGAATTGTTCGCTGCCCTTTCAGGTGAAGCGAACAGGGTCAGCACGGGCACGATCCGCTTGTTGGGCCGCAACATCACGCAGGCTTCGATCACGGCGCGGCGGGATGCTGGTGCCGCCTTCGTGCCGGAGGAGCGGTTGGGTCAGGCGACATTGCCGCGCGCAACTCTCTCGGACAACCTTGTCCTCAGCCTGCCGCGAGTAGACAGCGCATCGCGTTTGGGCTGGCTCGATAGGAAAGGCCTGCGCGAGCGGCTTTCAGCTGTCGTCAGCGCTTTCGATGTGCGGGGCAGTGGTGCTGACCCCGAAGCGCGGCGGCTGTCAGGTGGCAATCTCCAGAAATATGTGATCGGGCGTGAAATCCTGCGCCAGCCCAAGCTGCTGGTCGTCAATCAGCCGACCTGGGGGGTTGATGCTGCCGCGACACAGAACATTCGACTGGCACTCATGCAACTGGCAGAGGCGGGCGCGGCCGTGGTGGTGATCAGCCAGGATCTGGATGAAGTTTTCGCCATTGCGGATCGTATTGCCGTGATGCGGGCAGGGCGGTTGACTGAGGCGCGCCCGACCGCCGCCGTCACGCGGGAGGATGTTGGCCTGCTGATGACAGAGGGCGTCGTGGAAACCCACGGTGGGCAGCGCGATGCGGCTTGATCTGCTGCCCCGAGACGACGTCTCGCGCCTCAGGGAATGGCTGACGCCGGTTGTTGCTTTTGGCGTCGCCTTGATCATCGGCGGCGTGATCGTGTGGCTGATGGGCCGCTCGCCGGTCCGTGCCTTCCAAGTCTACGTCACCGAGCCGCTGTCGCAGGGATGGGCGGTGCAGGAAATCCTGCTCAAGGCCACGCCGCTGATGCTGATCGGCATCGGGCTGGCGTTCTGTTACCGCGCGGATCGCTGGAATATCGGCGCGGAAGGGCAGTTCGTGATCGGTGGCCTGTGCGGCGGTGGGGTTGCCGTTCTCACCCATGGCTCCGGAGCGTGGTGGGTTCTGCCGCTGATGCTTATGGCGGGAATCGCAGGCGGAATGCTGTGGGCGGCGATCCCGGCATCGCTGCGCAATCGCCTGGGTGTGAGCGAAATCCTGACAAGCCTTATGCTGGTCTATATGGCGCAGCTCCTGCTGGATTACATGGTGCGTGGTCCCTGGCGCGATCCGAAGGCGTTCAATTTCCCTCAAAGCGTGATGTTCGATCCCGCAGCGACCTTGCCGCCGCTGCTGGCTGGCGGTCGGGTGCATTGGGGACTGGTGTTTGCGCTGGTGGCTGCTCTCGCAGCCTGGATTGTGCTCAACCGCACCCTGCTGGGTTTCGGTATTCGCGCACTGGGCGAGGCGCCCCGGTCGGCACGGTTCGGCGGGTTTAACGAGCGGCGGATCACGCTGGTGGTGTTCCTGATGTCAGGCGGCCTTGCGGGGTTGGCCGGCGTTGCGGAGGTCGCGGGTCAGATCGGACAGCTGCAACCTTCGATTTCGCCGGGATACGGCTTCACCGCGATCATTGTGGCATTCCTGGGTCGACTGTCGGCTCCGGGCATCGTGCTGGCCTCGCTGGTGATGGCGATGATCCTGATCGGCGCGGAAAACGCGCAGATTGCGCTGAAGCTGCCGCTGGACCTGGCGCGTGTGTTTCAGGGCGTGCTGCTGTTCTGCCTGCTGGGCGGTGAGGCGCTGACGCGCCACCGCGTCGTGCTGGGGAGGGGCTGATGGCCTTCTGGCTCCTGGTCACGCTCACCATCATCACGGCCGCCACACCGCTTTTACTGGCCGCGCTTGGCGAACACGTGACCGAGCGGGCGGGTGTGCTCAACCTTGGCGTCGAAGGTATGATGATCGTGGGTGCGGCAGCGGCCTTCGCGGTGGCAATCCTCACAGGATCATCGATCCTTGCGATCTTGGCGGGCCTCTCCGCAGGTATGGTGCTAGCGGCGCTGTTCGCGCTGTTTGCCGTGGGCTTGGCGGCCAATCAGGTGGCTGCCGGGCTGGCGCTCACCATTTTCGGCACCGGCCTCGCCAATCTGATCGGCGCAGGCTTCATCGGCATGAAGCGAGAAACCATTCCTTCGCTGTGGATCCCCGGCCTCACGGAATTGCCGGTGCTGGGCAAGCTGCTCTTCGGGCAGGATCCCTTTGTCTACGCTTCACTGGCGCTGGCTGTCGGCATTGCCTGGTGGCTGCGTGCGACGCGCGGAGGGCTGGTGCTGACCGGCATCGGCGAAAACCATGCCTCGGCCCATGCGCTTGGACATGATGTCCGACGCTTGCGGGTGCTGGCGGTGCTGTTCGGTGGGGCGTGCGCAGGTTTGGGCGGGGCCTATCTCTCGCTGGTCTACACGCCGTTCTGGTCGCCTGGCATGACAGCGGGGCGCGGTTGGATCGCGCTGGCCATCGTGGTCTTCGCTGGCGGCAGGGTGTGGCGGCTGCTGCTGGGGGCCTATCTCTTCGGTGCCATGAATGTCCTGCAACTCCATGCGCAGGCCGGAGGTATCGGATTGCCATCGCAGTTGCTGTCCGCGATTCCCTATCTGGCGACGATCCTGGCCCTGGTTGCGCTGGCGTTGCGCGACCGGAGGCGACAAAGCGCTGTGGGATCGCTCGGCCAGCCCTTCATTCCTGATCGCTGACGTGCTTTGATGTGACAATCGGGCTGTGGAAACACTCTTCCCAGCGAATATCTGGAAAGGAAATTCTAACATGAAGGCTTTGATGACGGCGGCTTTCGGGGTCGCCATGGCGGTCGGTGTCGGCGGCGCGGCGATGGCACAGGAGAAGCTGAAGATCGGCTTCATCTATGTTGGCCCCGTCGGCGATTTTGGCTGGAGCTACCAGCATGACCAGGGTCGCCAGGCCATCGAGAAGGCGTTCCCCGGTCGCGTCGAGACCACATTTGTCGAAACTGTTCCGGAGAATGACAGCGATCGTGCCATCGAGCAGTTGGCCCGCACCGGCCACAAGCTCATCTTCACCACGTCTTTCGGCTACATGGAGCCGACCCTACGGGTGGCGCGTCGTTTCCCCGACGTGAAGTTCGAACATGCGACCGGCGTGAAGCGTGCGCCCAATGTTGCGACCTATTCCGCCAAATTCCACGAAGGCCGCTACATCATCGGCCAGATGGCGGGCAAGATGACGAAATCCAACACCATCGGTTATGTCGGCGCTTTCCCGATCCCCGAGGTCATCGCGGGTATCAACGCCTTCTATCTCGGTGCGAAATCGGTCAACCCGAACATCAAGATCAAGATCGTCTGGGTCAATTCGTGGTTTGATCCGCCGAAAGAGGCCGATGCTGCCAAGGTGTTGATGGATCAGGGCGTCGACATCGTCACGCAGCATACGGACAGTCCTGCCCCCGTGCAGGCCGCGTCAGCCCGCAACGTGCTCTCCTTCGGCCAGGCGTCCGACATGAGCCGTTTCGCGCCCAACCACGTCATGACCTCGATCATCGATGACTGGAACCCCTACTATATCGAGCGCACCCGTGCCGTGCTCGAAGGCAAGTGGGAATCGAAGGATACGTTCGATGGTCTTGCCAAGGGCAAGGTCGTGATGGGTCCGTACAGGAATGTTCCCGATGATGTGAAGAAGCTGGCCGAGACGACGGAAGCCGCCATCAAGGCTGGCACGCTCGATCCGTTCAAGTGCCCGGTCATCGACCAGACCGGCAAGACCATCGAATGCAAGGGTGGCGACCGGCTGTCGGACGAGCAGGTCTTCGGCATGATGTTCTATGTCCAGGGCATCGAGGACAAAGTGCCGCAGTAGGGGCGGCGGCTACACACAGAAACGCCAGCCGGGGTCTCTTCGGCTGGCGTTTCTATTTCAGTGAACGGTTGGGACTTAACTAAAGCTGATCACGA
Organism: Hyphomicrobiales bacterium; assembly: GCA_031378805.1. Lineage (GTDB taxonomy): Bacteria > Pseudomonadota > Alphaproteobacteria > Rhizobiales > Beijerinckiaceae > JADCCX01. The sequence goes on along the minus strand of JANNEO010000103.1, from coordinate 49,847 downwards.
CGGCCTGCTTGCCTGAAGGATTGGCAACAGAGAGCGTCGTGGTGACGCGTGGGAGCGAGCGTGCGCGAACCCGTGTGTAATGATGCGTCAGCATGGCGATCAGCTCATGGGGGCGCAACCGTGCGGCAAGGCTTGGCTTGTCAGCAGGTGGCAGTGTGGTGCCGGGCAGGCGGGCAATGGGCCACTGCCGAGACGGTGTTTCCTTCTGGAACCAGCTCTGCGTTGTCCAGTTTTGCGATTTCATGGGGCTCTCCTCAACATTGTGGTGGGAAAGGGCTTCAGATCCGCTGCACGAAGCAGTTGAAGCCGGATTTCTTGAGTGCGCCGCAGGCGGCATTGGCATCCTTGTTGTCGTCGAAACCACCGAAGCGTGCGCGAAACAGCGTCGCGTCACCCTTTTGGACCTTCTCGGTGAAGGCGCTGGCATCGGCGAGAATCGTGCGATTCTTCGATTTGGCGCTCTCCAGGATGGCGCGGGCCTTGCCCTCGTCGTCGCTCGCTCCGAGCTGAATGATGAAGCCGGAATGGGGAGCGGCCTGCTTCTGGGTTGAGGCTGTCGTCACAGGATCAGCCTGGGCGACGGTGGCCTGGCGCCCAGCAGCGGTCTTGGCGGCGGGCTGTGCGCCGGTCGTCCAGCGAAGCTGCGGACCTGGCTGCACTGCTGGCTGCGGCGCGTAAGCAGCGACGGGAGCGGCAGCGGGCATTGCCGGACGTGTCGCCTGCGGAGCGGCGGCAACCACGGTTGAGGTTACGGTCTTCGTCGGCGCAACAACTACAGGCGCGGCGGCGATGGCGCGGCGGATATCAGCGGTCCGCTGGGTGTCGTTCTGGGGTGGGCGTGCAGCCTCGACCGTCTTTTGAGGTTCAGGCACACGAACCTCAGGTTTCACTGGCTCAGGACGCGGCTGCGGGGCTGGAACGACGGCAGCGACGCGCACTGGCTCTTCCGATCGTGCCTCGGCGAACACAGGAGCCGTGCGCCCACCCGTGGTGGCGCCTTCGATGTGGTTTTCGACCAGCGACGCCATCTGGGCATCGCGGATGCGGCCGGAGCGCCCACCCAAGACCACTGCCATGACATGACGGTTTCCGTCGCGTGCCGAGGTCAACAGGTTGAACCCGGACGCCCGCGTGTAGCCGGTCTTGATGCCATCGACACCGTCAATGCGGCCAAGAAGCTTGTTGTGGTTGCGATAGTTGCGACCGGCATATTCGAAATTGCGGGTCTGGAAATAGCGCCAGTACTTCGGAAAGCGCTCGTGGATGGCCCGGCCGAGCGTGGCCAGATCGCGGGCCGTGGTGACCTGCTCAGGGTTGGGCAGGCCCGACGCGTTGCGGAAGGTGGTGCGGCTCATGCCCAGCGACCGCGCCTTGCGGGTCATCATCTCGGCAAAGGTGTCCTGATCGCCACCGACGGCTTCGGCGACGACGACTGCCACGTCATTGGCGGATTTGGTGACGAGTGCCTTGATCGCGTCCTCGACCTCGATGGTCTCGCCGGGATCGAAGCCAATCTTGGAGGGAGCCTGGCGGGCCGCGAAGGCGGAAACGGGCAGGGGGGTATCCAGCTTCAGCTTGCCGCGCTCGATCTGCTCGAAAAGCATGTAGAGCGTCATCACCTTGGTGACGGACGCGGGGAAACGAAGCGCATCCGGGTTGGTGCCCTGGAGCACCTTGCCCGAATTCACGTCAATGACGATCGATGCATAGGGAGGGGAATATCCGCCGCGGCGCTTGCGGGCTTCGGCGGTATCCGTCGAGGCGGTAAGGGCGACCATTGCCGTCACGGCCATGACAAGGGGAGCAACGACAAAACGCCGGAACGCTGACACGGACATTACACAACTCACTGGGTACGAATACGCAACCTGCGATCAGCAAGCGTTGCTCGAAGATCACATTTGACGATCGTATCGTGGCGAGGTTAGCGGAGGGTTAAGTCGATCAGCATTTTCCCACCTGGCGTTGGCGTGCCACGTCACATGGGAGCCATGTGAATGATGCAACGCAACATAGGCTTGACATTTATTGTGCAATGCAACATACGGGGTTCATCGGGATCGGATGGTTCCGGAAAATAGCCAGTGGAGCAAACACAATGAACAATTCTTTCGAAGACATGCAGAAAGTCGCCAAGGACAACATGGATGCCGCCGCCAAGGCGTTCGGCTCGTTCACCAAGAACGCGCAGACCGTTTCGTCCGAAGCTGCTGATTATTCCAAGAAGGCCTACGAGGCCAACACCGCTCATATGGAGAAGCTCTTCGCCGTGAAGACTCTCGACAAGGCGATCGAGCTCAACACCGAGTTCGCCAAGTCCTCCTACGAAGGTTTCGTTGCCCAGACCACAAAGCTCGGCACGCTCTTCTCTGATTTCAGCAAAGAAGCCATGAAGCCCGTGGAAGCCGCCTTCGCCAAGGCCAAGACCGTCGTCGCCAAGTAACTTGGTATTCGGCATTTTGGTTTTTTGAGCCAAATTCCATATTTCCATCAGGGAATATACTCAAAGCCCGGCGTTCACGCCGGGTTTTTTGTTTTTTCACGGTCTGGCGCAATCCAGATCGGCATCCTACTTGTATATGCTGAGACAAGGTTGATGCCCTTTCCATGCGGGACGGAGCCAAGCCTACTGGATGAACAACTATGGTGCAGGCTGCCTCTTTTTCAGCGCTCGGCATCCGCCTTTCGGCGGACCCGCCCCGCAGTGCTGGCCGGGGCAGGGGTGGCGAGTCTGGCGACGATGGGTCTGGCACCGCTGTCATCTCCAAGACCGCACCAAAGACAAAGCGGCCCAACATGTACCGTGTGCTGCTTTTGAATGACGACTACACGCCAATGGAGTTCGTGATTCTTGTGCTCGAACGGTTCTTCAGCAAGAGCCGTGAAGGCGCGACCCAGATTATGCTGCACGTGCATAATCACGGGATCGGGGAGTGTGGCGTCTTCACCTACGAAGTCGCGGAAACCAAAGTGACGCAGGTCATGGACTTCGCGCGCAAGAATCAGCATCCTTTACAGTGCATCATGGAAAAGAAGTGAGGATCCATTGCCGACCTTTTCCCGCAACCTCGAAAAAGCGCTTCACCAGGCGCTCGCCTTCGCCAACGAGCGACGGCATGAATACGCGACACTGGAGCATCTCCTCCTTTCGCTGATCGACGATGTCGACGCCATGGCGGTGATGAAAGCCTGCAATGTCGATATCGAGGCGCTGCGCCGCACGCTCAAGGACTATATCGATGGTGAACTTGAGGGTCTGGTTCACGCAGGCAAGGACGACTCGAAGCCGACCGCAGGCTTCCAGCGCGTCATCCAGCGCGCGGTGATCCATGTGCAGTCGTCGGGACGCGAGGAAGTGACGGGAGCCAATGTGCTCGTTGCCATCTTCGCCGAGCGCGAGAGCCATGCGGCCTATTTCCTGCAGGAACAGGACATGACGCGCTATGACGCCGTCAATTACATCAGCCATGGCATTGCCAAGCGGGCCGGCATGTCGGAGCCCAAGGCAGCCGCGCGTGGCACCGACGAGGAAGAGCCCGAGAACCGCCAGGGCGAGTCAACTAGCAAGAAAAAAGAAGGTGCGCTCGATAGTTACTGCGTGAACCTCAACAAGAAGGCGAAGGACGGAAAGGTCGATCCGCTGATCGGCCGCGAGGCGGAGGTCAACCGCACGATCCAGGTTTTGTGCCGCCGTTCCAAGAACAATCCGCTGTATGTGGGCGATCCTGGGGTCGGGAAAACGGCGATTGCGGAAGGACTTGCCCGCAAGATCATCAACCGCGAAGTCCCCGAGGTGTTGTTCACTGCGACCGTGTTCTCGCTCGACATGGGCTCGCTGCTTGCGGGTACACGCTATCGCGGCGATTTCGAAGAGCGCCTGAAGCAGGTGATGAAGGAGATCGAGCAGCATCCCAACGCGATCCTGTTCATCGACGAGATTCACACGGTGATTGGCGCCGGCGCGACCTCAGGCGGGGCGATGGACGCCTCGAACCTGCTGAAACCTGCGCTCGCGGCCGGAACTCTGCGCTGCATCGGATCGACGACCTACAAGGAATATCGCCAGCATTTCGAGAAGGACCGCGCACTGGTGCGTCGCTTTCAGAAGATCGACGTGAACGAACCGTCGATTCCCGACGCCATTGAGATCATGAAGGGGCTGAAGCCGTATTTCGAGGACTTCCACAAGCTGAAATACACCAACGAGGCGGTGAAGGCGGCAGTCGAACTTTCCGCGCGCTACATCCATGATCGCAAGCTGCCGGACAAGGCCATCGACGTGATCGACGAGTGCGGTGCTTCGCAAATGCTGCTGCCCGAGCCGAAGCGCAAGAAGACCATTGGCATCAAGGAAATCGAGATCACCGTCGCCACCATGGCCCGCATTCCGCCGAAAACCGTGTCGAAGGACGATGCGGAGGTGTTGCAGACGCTGGAAACCACGCTCAAGCGCATGGTCTATGGTCAGGACAATGCCATCGGTCAGTTGTCCTCGGCCATCAAGCTTTCCCGTGCGGGCCTGCGCGACGGCGAGAAGCCCATTGGCAGCTATTTGTTCTCCGGTCCCACCGGCGTGGGCAAGACCGAAGTGGCGAAGCAACTGGCCAAGGTGCTGGGCGTGGAACTGCTGCGTTTCGATATGTCGGAATACATGGAGCGCCATACGGTCAGCCGCCTCATCGGCGCACCTCCGGGCTATGTCGGCTTCGATCAGGGCGGCCTGCTGACCGACGGTGTCGATCAGCATCCGCATTGCGTGCTGCTGCTCGACGAGATCGAGAAGGCGCATCCTGATCTCTACAACATCCTGTTGCAGGTGATGGACCACGGCAAGCTGACCGACAACAACGGCAAGAAGGTCGATTTCCGCAATGTCATCCTGATCATGACAACCAACGCGGGCGCATCCGACATGGCGAAGTCGGCGTTTGGCTTTACCCGCACCCGGCGTGAAGGCGATGACACCGACGCGATCAATAAGCTGTTCACGCCCGAGTTCCGCAACCGGCTCGACGCTACGGTTTCCTTCGGACATCTGCCGACCGAAGTCGTGGCACAGGTCGTGGACAAGTTCATCATGCAGCTTGATGCACAGCTGTCAGAGCGCAACGTCTCGATCGAACTCTCCGACGAGGCTCGCAAGTGGCTTGTCGACAACGGTTACGATCAAGCCATGGGAGCCCGCCCGATGGCGCGGCTCATCCAGAGTGCGATCAAGACACCCCTGGCCGATGAGGTGCTGTTCGGTCGCCTCAAGAATGGTGGGGCGGTTCGTGTCATCGTTACCGGCGACGATCAGGGTGTGAAGAAGCTCGGCTTCGTCTATCCAGATGGTCCGTTGCTGCCGCGCCCGGAAAAGATGGTCGAAGAAGCAAGCAAGAAGCCTTCGGGACGCAAGCCGGTGAAGAAAACGACGCGCGTGAAGGTTGCGAGCCTTGACAACGAGCCGCCGCCCAAGGCTTCTGGCCGGAGTTCCGTGCCCAAGGTGCCTCTCAAGTCGTGATCGGTTTCCTCAGACGCCTCAGTGATGACCGCTACAGGCGGGCGAACAAGCGTCGCCGCACGGAAGAGATCATGGGCTGGGTCTGCGTGCCAGTGCTGATCATGGTCGTCTGGTTCGGACTGAAGGGATGGGATGACCTGATGGCGCAACGCCAGCCCCAGCTGCGCGAGCAAGTGACTCCTGCTGGTGTGGAAGTGGTGCCGCTCAGGCGGTGATTGTCAATCCGACCGCGCAAGCCAAACGTAGACTTACGGGCGGTGGCAGCAAGACAGACAGAGGTATCATGCAGACGCCGATCTTTCGCCGGGTTTTGCTCGGTCTTCCCTTCATTGCTCTCGTGCTGTCGGGCTGTGCGGGTCCGCCAAACCTTTCCGTAGCTCCTGACGCGCCTGCCTTCACACTCGAGGGCTTTTTCACGGGCAAGACGATTGGCAAGGGTGCCTTCACCTCCGCCATTGCTGGGGTGAACCGCCCGTTGACTGTTGTCACCCACGGGCGTTGGGATGGCCGCACGCTTGTGCTGCGCGAGGACTTTGTTTTCGCGGATGGAGAGCGCGATGTGAAGACCTGGCGCTTTACCCGGACCGCACCGGGTATCTATGACGGTACGCGCGAGGATGTGATCGGCAAGGCCGTCGTGCGCCAGGTCGGCAATACGGTGCAACTCACTTATACTGCCGATGTCAAAGCCAAGGATGGCAGCGTCACACGCCTTGATTTCGCCGACACCATCGCGCCGCTGGATCGCCGCAGCGTCCTGAACAAGGCCGTGGTCTCGAAATTCGGCGTTCCTATTGGCGATATAACGATCACCTTCGTGCGCTAGCTCAGGTGAATTGACCAGCCCGATCAGCGGTTTTGATTGGACAGACCAGCGCAACTCAGGCGATGGAACGGTTTCAGGCTTGCGGGATCGAAAGCGCAGGCGATACCTTGCGGTTCGATGTCTTCTCCTATCCATTCCCTGGACCAAATGGCTGCACGGCCCTTTCGCCACGCTTTGCGCGGGGCGGGAGATGCCTTTGGGCTGCCAGCAATCACGATCTGTTTCAGCCTGATTGGCATAGGCGGATTGGCGCGGGACGTGGGCTATCCCGTGCTGGCCGCCATGCTGTCCTCGGCGTTGATGTGGGCCGGTCCTGCGCAGGTGTTGCTGTTTGGCTCCATCGCGTCGGGAACGGCCTTGCCCGTCGCGGCTGTTGCCGTGCTGTTCAGCTCACTGCGATTCATGCCCATGACGATTTCGCTGGTCCCGCTGCTCAACGAGCCGCGCAGGCCGCTGTGGCAATTGCTGCTGGCCGCGCACCTCGTGTCCATCACCAACTGGGTGGAGGGCATGAGACGCCTGCCGGATGAGCCCAAGCCGTTTCGCTATCCCTATTTCTGCGGCTTTGGCCTTGTGGTCCTGCTGAGCGGCACGATGGCGACTGGTGCAGGCTATTTCCTGGTGGGGGCCTTGCCCACGATCCTTGCGGCGGCGCTGCTGTTCACCACGCCGATGTTTTTCAGTGTCAATCTGGCGGGGTCCGTGAAGCGCTGGCCGGATGCGTTGCCGATCGGTCTCGCCATATTGCTGATGCCCGTCGCAACCATTCTGGTGGGCAAGGATTACGATCTGGTAGCGGCGGGCCTCATCGGTGGAACACTGGCCTACGGTGTCGAGCGCTGGCTCCGGATGCGGAAGGCGAAGGCATGACGGGCCTCATTGCGACGCTAGAACAGGCGACGGGTGGGCTATGGCCCTATCTGGTCGTGGTGATCTTCGGCTTCCTGCCCACCGAGGTCTGGCGCGTGCTGGGGGCGCTTGCCGGAAAGGGACTGAACGAGAATTCCGAAATCTTTCACTGGGTGAGGATGGTGGCGACCGCGCTTGTGACAGCTGTTGTGGCAAAGCTGCTGCTGTCGCCTCAAGGTGCGCTTGCCAGCGTTCCGCTCTGGGGCCGGTTGGGCGCTGTGGCCTGCGGCCTCCTGGTGATGTTCGCTGCGGAGCGCTCGATCGCGCTCGGGCTGGTGGCGGGGATCACCGCGTTGATTGCCGCCGGGTACTGGGCCGCGCTGGGATGAAACGCTTGTGGCAGGATTTCTCGCGGCAGGCCGCGATGCAAGGCGTGCTGGTGGCCATCGTCGGTTATGCCAGTTCCGTCGCTATCGTCGTGCAGGGTTTGAAGGCGGTGGGTGCAAGCTCGGAGCAGATTGCGTCTGGCCTGTTTGTCCTCGGACTTGGCAAGGGGCTTGTCGCCATCGGGCTCAGCCTGTGGACGCGTATGCCGATCTCCATCGCCTGGACCACGCCGGGCCTGGCGTTGCTGGCAGTGACGCCTGCGGTTCAAGGCGGATTCAATGCGGCTGTGGGGGCTTTTATCGTGGCCGCCATGCTCATCATGCTGACAGCGCTGTGGTCGCCGCTGGCGCGTCTGATCAATGCCATCCCAAAGGCCATCGCCAATGCCATGCTGGCGGGCATCATCTTCAAGCTCTGCCTTGCCCCGTTCGTTGCGCTCAAGCAGAGCCCGCTGATCGCAGGCGCGGTGCTGCTGACATGGGTGGTGATGCTGAAGGTCAACCGACTCTATGCCGTTCCCGCCGCAGTTGCCGTCGCCGTGAGCGCGATCATCGCCACGGGACAGACCGGCGGCAGTGCCGGGTTCATTCTGCCCTCGATCACGCTCATACCGCCGGTCTTCACGCTGGAGGCGATCATATCCATCGCCATCCCGGTGTATATCGTCACTATGGCCTCGCAGAACATCACGGGGCTGGCCGTGCTTGCTACCTTTGATTTCAAGCCCAATCCCCGTGAGGGCTTGCTGGCGACGGGCGCGGTGTCTCTGCTGACCGCGCCCTTGGGAGCACCTGCAATCAATTTTGCGGCCATTACGGCTGCGCTGTGCGCCTCGCCCGAGGCGCATCCCGACCCCGCGCGGCGTTATGTGGCCGCGGTTGTCGGTGGCGTGGGGTACATCGCGCTGGCGCTGCTGGCTGGCACCGTCACTGCGCTGGTCGTCTATGCCTCGCCGCTGTTGATCGAGGCCGCGGCGGGTTTGGCGCTGATCGGCTCCTTCGCTTCCGCCACCGCCAATGCGCTGGCCGTGGAAGAGGACCGGGTTCCAGCCATGGCAACCCTGTTGGTCACGGCGTCGGGCCTCGCACTGTTCAACATCGGCCCGGCTTTCTGGGGATTGTTGATTGGTTGGGGACTTTACCTTTTCTTTCGCTGGCAGCCGCGATAGGCCAGCCGCATGAGCGATCTCAATCCGACTGACTTGCTTCCCAACGCCTACATCATCTGTGCCGGTCTCGTGCAGAAGCACGATGCCGACCGCCATGTTGCGACCCTTTTCGCGCCTGCCGAACGGCGGCCCTTTCTCAACGCATTGCAGGCATTTTCGCTGGAGATCGCCGGCGTGCGTGCCGCCGCCAAAGAGCCGATACCGGGCGAAATACGCCTGCAATGGTGGCGCGATGTCTTGAACGGTGAACGCCCGGAAGAGGCCAGTGGCCATCCTGTCGCCATGGCGATCCATGACACGATCAAGGCGAACATCTTGCCGCTGAAGCCGTTCCACGACCTGATCGATGCGCGTGCCTTCGACCTTTATGATGATCCGATGCCGGACTGGGCGACGCTTGAAGGCTATTGCGGGGAGACCTCGTCGGCATTGTTCCGCCTGGCCTGCATCATCCTCACCAAGGGTGAAGAGCCTGGCTCTGCTGATGCGGCGGGACATGCCGGGGTGGCCTACGCGATGGCGGGCATGTTGCGGGCCTTTCCATGGCATTCCCGGCGCGGGCAGATTTTCCTGCCGAAATCAGTGATGGACAGCGTCGGAATCGACCGCGAGGACATCGTATCGGGAGCTGACAGCCCAGGATTGAGGGCGGCTTTGGCCGACATGCGGGCGCGAGCACGCGACCACAGGGCCAAGGCACTCGCGTTGACCAGCCAGATGCGTCCAGACATCAAGGCGGCGTTCCTGCCGATCACCATGATCGAGCGCTACCTCGCGCCGATGGATCGCCGGGATTACAACCCGTTCAAGACGGTGATTGACGTCCAGAACTGGTTGCGTATCTGGACGATGTGGCGGGGCCTTTAGCGATTGGCCTCTGTTGTGGCCGCAATGGCCAGCGCCAGCGGATAAATCCTGTGCTCTTCCTTCAGCACACGTAAGGCAAGCGATGCCGCGTCGTCGCTCGCCAGCACCTGTACCCGCGCTTGCAGGATCACCGGCCCGTCATCCAGTTCCGGCGTCACGTAGTGGACCGAGCAGCCGTGCTCGCGCACCTTGGCATCGAGTGCGCGCTGGTGCGTGTCCACGCCCTTGAACTCCGGCAGGAGCGAGGGATGAATGTTGATCAACTGCCCTGCCCACTGGCGGCAGAACCACGGCGAAAGCACCCGCATGAACCCAGCCAGCGCCACGAGGTCGATGGCGTTTTCCAGCAGTTGCACATGGATCGCCCGATCATAAGTTTCGCGGTCGGGGAAATCCTTGTGGGAGAGCGCAAATGTGGCAATCCCTTGTTGCCTGGCGACGATCAATCCTTCGGCATCGGGCTTGTTGCTGGCGACAAGCGCGATCTGAGCCGGATAATCCGTCGCTTTTGCCGCCTCCACCAGGGCCGCCATGTTGGAGCCACGCCCCGAAATCAGCACGGCAACACGCTTTCTGGCGGGTATCCGCATCATGCGAGCGTGAGTGACCCGGTGGTAGCGACCTGCGGAGCACCCACCGCAACCGCCGTTGTGATGCCGATGACGCTGGCGCTCTCTCCCGCTACAGCCAGCGCCGCCAGCAATTCAGGAGCCTTCAGCGCATCCACGATCAGCGCCATCCCGACGCCGCAGTTGAAGGTGCGCAGCATCTCATGCTCGCTGACGCCGCCTGTCTTGGCGAGCCAGCGAAACACTGGCGGCACCGCGATCTGGTCCAGCTTGAGGGAGACACCAACGTTTTGGGGCAAAACGCGCGGGATATTGTCGATGAACCCGCCGCCGGTGATATGCACGAGGCCATGGATGCCACCGACACGGCGGATCAGGTCCAGCACGAGCTTCACATAGATTCGCGTGGGGGTCAGCAGCGCCTCGGCCATCGTCTGGCCATCGGCGAAGGGCGCGGGATCGGTCCAGGCCAGACCACTGCGCTCGACGATGCGGCGCACCAGGGAAAAGCCGTTGGAATGCACGCCGGACGACGCGAGGCCGATCACGACCTGTCCAGCGGCCACGCCTTGTGGCAGCACGTGTCCCCGCTCCACGGCACCGACCGAGAAGCCCGCAAGGTCATAGTCCTTGCCCGCATACATGCCGGGCATTTCGGCGGTTTCACCGCCTATCAGTGCGCATCCCGCCTGCTTACAACCATCAGTGATGCCCCGCACGATGGCGACGCCAACCTCCGGCACCAGTTTTCCCGTGGCGTAGTAATCGAGAAAGAACAGTGGTTCCGCGCCCTGCACAATCAGGTCATTGACGCACATCGCCACAAGATCGATGCCCACGGTGTGATGGATGCCGCTTTCGATCGCAATCTTCACCTTGGTGCCGACGCCGTCATTCGCCGCGACAAGGATAGGATCCTTGAATCCAGCCGCCTTGAGATCGAACAGGCCGCCGAAGCCGCCGATTTCGGCATCCGCGCCGGGGCGGCGTGTCGCGCGCACCAGCGGCTTGATCTGATCGACCATGGCATTGCCCGCGTCGATGTCCACGCCTGCATCGGCATAGGTCAAGCCAGTGGTGTTTGTGGGCTTCGCCATGGAAATTCCTCGCAAAATGGCGGTAGGGGCTGCGATCAGCCTTGGCAAGCGCGGTGACTTCGTTATCGTCAGCAAAACATGCGTGCCTCGGCTCTAAATCTTGCAAATCTGCTCACGATGCTCCGGTTCTGCCTGGTGCCGATCGTCATTGTCTCGATCATCAACAAGCAATGGACGCTGGCGTTCGTGCTGTTCGTGACGGCGGGCGTGACCGATGCGGTCGATGGCTTCGTGGCGCGACACTTCGACATGCGCACGGAATTGGGGGCTTACCTTGATCCGCTGGCCGACAAGGCGCTGCTGGTGTCGATCTATGTCACGATGGCAATTGGCAGCTATATCCCTGTGTGGCTGGCTGTTCTGGTGGTTTCACGCGATATCATGATCATTGGCGCGATCATCGTGTCCTGGCTGCTGGACAATCCAGTGGAGATCAACCCGCTGCGCCTCAGCAAGGCCAACACACTTGCACAGATCAGTTTCGTGGCCCTGATGCTGTTCCTGCTGGCCTTCCAACTGGCGATGGATCTGCTTGTGACGGCGAGCCTTGGCATCGTGACCGCCTTGACCTTGGCCTCGATGCTTGCCTATCTCGCCACTTGGTTCCGCCATATGGCAGATTGAGGAAGAGCGTCAAACATAATGATATTGCAAAGAAAAATTGGCTTTTGGCTGGTCCTCTTCGCCGTCTTCGTGGGGCTGATATGGCTGTTGCGCGACGTGCTGATGCCTTTCGCTGCCGGCCTGGTACTGGCCTATCTGCTCGATCCGCTGGCAGATCGATTGGAGAGATGGGGTCTTGGACGGTTGAGCGCGACACTCCTGATCCTGGTGCTGTTCGTCACGCTGTTCATCGGTCTCCTGATTGTCGTGGCGCCCTTGCTGGCCACGCAGGTCATGGCCTTCATCGAGAAAGTTCCAGGCTACGTCATGCGGTTGCAGGTGCTGCTGACCGAGCAGGGAGGGCCATTGCTGGAGAAGGTGGGCGGCGAAAAGGTGCTGCAGGACTTGCAGAAATCATTGGGCGATGTGGTGGGCCAGGGCATGAATTGGCTTGGCCGCTTTCTGGGCTCGCTGTGGTCGGGAGGCCAGGCGCTGATCGGCATCGTTTCGCTGCTGGTCGTCACGCCTGTCGTCGCGTTCTATCTGCTGCTCGACTGGGACCATATGGTTGCCAAGGTCGACAGCTGGGTGCCGGTGGACCAGAGGGCGGCCGTGCGCCAGATCGCGGGTGATGTCGACACGGCGATTTCCGGCTTCCTGCGCGGGCAGACGCTGGTCTGTCTCATCCTTGGTGCGATCTATGCGGCTGGACTGTTTGCGCTGGGGCTGAACTTCGGCATCCTCATCGGGTTGTCCGCTGGTGTTCTCAGTTTCATTCCCTATGTCGGCTCGCTGCTTGGGCTGCTTGTGGCGGTGGGCGTCGCTATCGCGCAATTCTGGCCGGATTCGGCCATGGTGGGTTTGGTTCTGCTGGTGTTCGTGATCGGCCAGTTCATCGAGGGCAACATCCTGGCACCCAAGCTGGTGGGTGAGACAGTGGGCCTGCATCCGGTCTGGCTGATGTTCGCACTGCTGGCGGCGGGATCGCTCTTCGGCTTTCTCGGCCTCTTGCTGGCCGTGCCCATTGCGGCGGCCATCGGCGTGCTGACGCGCTTTGCGTTGCAGCACTATCTCGACAGCCCGTTACATGGGGGATCGATGTTGCCGGAACCCTCTGAAAAATCCGATGGCTGACAATCGCCAGTTGCCGCTGAAGCTCGCGCTGGCTCCGCGATTTGGCGAGGAGGATTTCCTGATCAGCCAGTCGAACGTCGACGCTTATGGCATGATCGAGTCCTGGCCGGACTGGGCCTCGCGGTTGCTGGTCATGGCGGGTCCGTCAGCGTCGGGCAAATCGCATCTCGCGGCGATCTGGGCAGCGAAAGCCGGAGCGCGGCAATTGAGTGCCCGTTCGCTCGACAAGGCTGATGTGCCTGCGCTCATTGCGGCAAAGGCCGTGGTGGTCGAGGATATCGACCGGCCGGGATTGGGAGAAGCCGCGCTGTTCCACCTGGTCAACCTGGCGGAGGAGAAGGGTGCGAGCCTGCTGCTGACCTCGGCCCGGCCCCCGCAGGAACTTGGGCTTGCGACGCCGGACCTGCTCTCACGCTTGCGCAAGGCTCCCATGGTTGCCATTGCGCCTCCCGACGATGCCTTGATCCGAGCACTCCTCGTGAAGCTGTTCGTGGACCGGCAACTCATCGTCGATACGGCGCTGGTCGAGTATCTCTGCCTGCGAATCGAGCGCTCCTTCGCCGCCGTGCGCTCCACGGTGGAAAAGCTCGATCACGGGGCCATGGTGCGCGGCAGGCGGTTGACGCGCCAGATGGCAGCCGCGATCCTGGGCTGGTCGACCGAGGGCTGAGAGGCTTTCAATCAATCCACGATCTGTCATGATCGTGTCGCAAGCCTTTCTCTGGATGGAACCGGTGAATCGGCAGGAGAACAAGGTATGCCCGGAAGACGGCGCCCTATTGTGCGCAAGGTGGATGACGAGACGATCGCACTGAGGCACTCGACTGCGCGCTTCATCAACCGTGAGCTGTCCTGGCTGGAATTCAACGCAAGGGTGCTGGAGGAAGCCTCCAATCCGCAGCATCCCGTACTGGAGCGGCTGCGTTTTCTTTCGATTTCGGCAAACAATCTTGACGAGTTCTTCATGGTGCGTGTTTCCGGCCTGACCGAACAGGTTACGGGTGGGGTGACAGTGCCATCCGAGGATGGGCTGACGCCCGCCGAGCAACTCGTGAAAATCAACGACCGGGTACAGCGCTTGACAGCTGATCAGCAGATCAGATGGCGGACCATTCGGGCCGATCTGCAGGCGGCGGGCATAGCGCTGACGGAAACATCGGAGCTGACCGAGGCTGACAAGCGCTGGCTGGAAGACCATTTCCTGCACGCCGTTTTCCCTGTGCTGACCCCGCTGGCGATTGATCCCGCCCATCCTTTCCCGTTCATCCCCAATCTCGGGTTCTCGATGGCGCTGATGCTGCGGCGGATGACGGATGGTCGCCAGTTGCGCGCCCTGATCCGTATGCCCCAGAAGATCGAGCGGTTCATCAAGCTGCCAGACCTGAGCGACAGCGGTCTTTATCGCTGCATCCTTCTGGAGCAGATCATCCGCCTGTTCATCGGCAAGCTGTTTCCTGGCTATGAATTGATCGGGGCCGGTGCGTTTCGCGTCATCCGCGATTCCGATGTCGAAATCGAGGAAGAAGCGGAGGATCTCGTCCGCGTGTTCGAAACCATGCTGAAGCAACGCAAGCGCGGCGTGGTGATCCGGTTGGAGATCGATGCCTCCATGCCCGAATCCTTGCAGAAATTCGTGATCCGCGAACAGCGGGTGAAGCCGGAAGAAGCCGTTGTTGTCGATGGAATGCTGGCGCTCAATGACCTGTCGCAACTGGTGTCACTGGACCGGGCCGACCTGAAATTCGAACCCTACAACGCGCGTTTTCCCGAGCGAATCCGCGAGCATGGCGGCAATTGCTTTGCGGCGATCCGGCAAAAAGATCTGGTTGTTCACCACCCCTACGAGTCATTCGACGTCGTGGTTCAGTTCCTGCACCAGGCAGCGCGTGATCCCAATGTCGTGGCGATCAAACAGACCTTGTATCGCACCTCGAACGATTCCCCCATCGTCAAGGCATTGGTCGAAGCGGCAGAGGCCGGCAAGTCAGTCACGGCCTTGGTGGAACTAAAGGCACGCTTCGACGAGGAGGCCAACATCCGCTGGGCGCGGGATCTGGAGCGCGCTGGCGTGCAGGTGGTCTTCGGCTTCATCGAATTGAAGACCCATGCCAAGCTCTCGCTTGTGGTGCGGCGTGAGGGGGGTAATCTCGTGACCTATTGCCACGTCGGCACAGGCAACTATCACCCGATCACCGCCAAGGTTTACACCGATCTGTCGCTGTTCACCGCGAACGCGGCGCTGGGGCGTGATGTCGCCCGCATCTTCAACTACATCACAGGTTATGCGGAGCCTCAGGGCCTCGAACACATGTCGGTGTCGCCTTTGACGTGCAAGACGCGCCTGCTGGAGCATATCGCGGCAGAAATGCGCTATGCGGCGGCAGGAAAGCCCGCCGCGATCTGGGCGAAGTGCAACGCACTCGTCGATCCGGCGATCATCGACGCGCTCTATGATGCGAGCGCCGCCGGTGTACAGATCGACCTTGTCGTGCGCGGCATCTGCTGTCTCAGGCCGGGCATTCCGGGCCTGTCCGACAATATCCGGGTCAAGTCGATTGTCGGACGTTTTCTCGAGCACACCCGGGTTTATGCCTTCGGCAACGGCCATGGCCTGCCGCATCCCAAGGCGGCGGTGTATATCTCTTCGGCTGATCTGATGCCCCGCAATCTTGACCGCCGGGTGGAAGCCCTGATGCCAATCCTCAATCCAACTGTGCATGAACAGGTTCTTGACCAGGTCATGGCTGCAAACCTTCTCGACAACGAGCAGAGCTGGCGGGTATTGGCGGATGGTACAAGCGTGCGCGTGGTGCCGTCCGATACCGATCTGGCATTCAACGCGCATCGTTACTTCATGACGAATCCGAGTCTGTCTGGCCGTGGCAAATCACTCAAAGAATCGAGCCCGCGAAGTCTCCTCAAGCAGCGGGGACATGTCTGATCCCAAGGGACGCCTGCGTCTGGCCGAGCCAGTTGCGGTTGTCGACATCGGATCGAACTCCATCCGGCTCGTGGCCTATGAAGGGCTGACGCGTGCGCCCACCCCGATTTTCAACGAGAAAGTGCTGTGCGGCCTTGGGCGTGGCGTGACCAAGACGGGCAAATTGCCCGAGGATGGCGTGCGTCTGGCATTGCAGGCATTGGCCCGGTTCCGCACCCTGATCAGCCTCATGAACATTACCGATATCAGGGTGTTGGCAACGGCAGCCGCGCGGGACGCCGACAATGGTCGGGAGTTCATCACGCTGGCGGAAGAGGCCATCGGTCAACGCGTGGAATTGATCTCCGGCCAGCGCGAGGCGACGCTGTCTGCCATGGGCGTGCAGTCCGGCTTCTACCGTCCCGATGGAATCGTCGGTGATCTGGGCGGAGGCAGCCTGGAGCTTATCGATGTCGACGGCGGCAAACTGGGCAAAGGTGCCAGCGTGAAGCTTGGCGGCCTGGCGCTGATGGATGCGTCTGGTGGTTCGCTGAAGAAAGCGGGCAAGATCGTCCGGGACAATCTTGACAGGGTGAAGCTGCAAGGCCGCCGCCGCACGTTCTACGCCGTCGGGGGCACATGGCGGGCGCTGGCCCGCCTGCACATGAAGCAGACGGGCTATCCCCTGAATGTCATGCATGGTTATGCCGTGCCCTCGCGCGAGGCCATCGATTTCTGCCGTATGGTGCAGCGCGTGGAGCCTGACACCATGACCTCGATCGACAGCATTTCCTCCGCCCGGCGACCTCTTCTGGCGCTTGGTGCACTTGTGCTGGAGCAGGTGCTGAAGGAAAGCGAATGCGAGCGGGTCGTGTTTTCCGCCATGGGCGTGCGGGAAGGGCTGCTGTTCGAACTGCTCGATGCCGATGCAAGAAAAAGCGATCCGCTGTTGTCGGGCGCGGCGGAACTCAACCTCCTGCGGTCACGCTCACCGCGCCATTGCGTAGAGCTAGCGGATTGGACGGATGCGCTGTTCGCCTCGACAGGCATCGACGAAACGCACGAGGACGTGCGCTTACGAACAGCCGCGTGCCTGGTCGCCGACATCGGCTGGCGTGCCCATCCGGACTACCGGGGCGAACAGAGCCTCAACATCATCTCCCATGCGGCTTTCGGCGGCGTCGATCATCCTGGACGGGCCTTCGTGGCACTCTCGGTTTTCTACCGCCATGTCGGCCTTTCCGACGATGAACTGAGCCCTCGTGTGCGTGAACTGGCGTCAACGCGCTTGCTGGAGCGGGCGCGGATTCTTGGTGCGGCAATGCGTGTCGCTTACATCATTTCGGCTTCGATGCCAGGCGTGCTGAAACGTGCTCCTCTGGTCCAGGATGGCCGCACGTTGGTGCTCACCCTTCCGCCGGACCTTGCCGATCTGAACAGCGATCGGGTGGCCAATCGGATGAGGCAGTTGGCACGCTTGCTCGCGCTGGACTCGCGCGTGGATGTGGAGGTTTGAGCCCAAGCGTCCTGCGCAAAGCATCTTGCGGTCGTTGTGCTCGCCACATGGACTGACTGATTGATCACTCACTTGGGGTAAAGTTATCTCAGTTAAGGAAATTTAAACCACGCGGTCTGAAGAATGGATCCAGAAAAGACCCATTTCAAGGATCTGGTTGATGGCGAAGATATTGTCTGCATTTCGCTCGCTATCGACGAAGATCATTCTCACAGCCGTCGCGGGCGTTACTGCAGCCTCACTGTTGATCCTCGGCCTCACCTGGCGAACGCTTGATCGGGAAATCGAGAATGTGCTCGACGAAAAGACGCGCTGGAGCCTGCGCGTCGCAGCTGAAGCCTTTATTGCGTTCTATCCAAACTACGACCTTGTCTATGACAAGAATGGTGAGGTTCTGCGACTGATCGGTGCGCGCGTGCCGGATTTTGCGGACAATGACGCCGTTGATCGCATCACGAAGATCAACAAGGGTACGGCGACTGTTTTTCGCTATGACGCCGACAAGAAAGACTTCGTGCGTCTCTCGACATCCGTGAAGAAGGCCGACGGCACACGGGCTATCGGGACCATGCTGGGCAATACCGGCGTGGTTTTCCCGGTGATCATGCGGGGCGAAGTCTATAACGGGCGTGCCAACATTCTCGGCATTCCCTACCAGACTGGATACATGCCCATCGTCAGCAAAGACGGCAAGCCCGAGGGCATTCTCTATATCGGGGTTGGCAAGATCGAGGCGTTGCGGGCCGCGACGGATGGCTTGTACCGCGAATTGATAATGGCCGCTGGTGTCGCGCTGCTGATCTCGGCGCTCGGCGCAGGCATGATCTCGCGCCGCCTTCTGGCTCCGATTCCCCAACTGGCTGCAACGACAAGCGCCATTGCGGAAAACAAGGATACATCCGTGCCCTATGTCGAGCGCAGCAACGAAATCGGCGTTCTGGCACGCTCGCTGGCATCGTTGCAGCGGTCGATGGTCGAGCGGAGCGCGTTGCGCGACCGCGAAAGCGAGGACAAGAAGGATGAAATCGAGCTGGCCCGGGTGCGGGAGGCCGATATCGCCCTGTTCCGATCCGATGTTCAGCAGATCACAGCCCGCCTATCGCACGGGTCGAGCCAGATGGATGCAGCGACACAATCGTTGACATCCGTCGTGAGTTCCACAGCACAAGGCGCAGATGGGGCGCGTGAAGCCTCCGATCAGGCGAGCCGCGGCATCTCGACCGTCGCCACCTCCGCCGCGCAGCTGAACGTGTCCATACAGGAGGTTGCGAGCCGGGCCGAAGAGGCGGCGCGCATCGTGGGAACAGCGGTTGATTCCGGGCGTCATTCACAGAACGGAATCCGCGAACTTTCAGCAGCGGCAGAGCGGATAGGGCACGCCGTCACCGCGATTCGCACCATCGCCGAGCAGACCAATCTTCTGGCCTTGAATGCCACGATCGAGGCGGCACGCGCTGGCGAGGCAGGACGTGGCTTTGCGGTCGTGGCCAGCGAGGTGAAGGTTCTTGCGACACAGACCGGCAAGGCAACGGAGGAGATTGCCGAGCAGGTGAATCAGATACAATCTGCAAGCGATAGCGTTGTAAGCGCCTTCGAGTCGATTTTCTGCGCACTCAACGAAATCAACTCCGCCAGCAGCGCCATCGCGGCTTCGGTTGAGGAACAGGGCGCTGCCACCAGTGAAATCGCCCGAAGCGCGGGTCAGGCCGCGCATGGAGCGGACGAAATGGGCCGCAACGTCATGAATGTCGAAGAAATGGCGTCTCGCGCGGCCGATTCGGTATCACAGCTCGAGACAGTATCCTCAAGCTTCCGACAGGATGCCGAATTGCTGGTGACTCGCATCGACGGTTTCTTGCGCAAGGTTGCCTGATCTAGCGTCGCTTTGCACCGGGCGGCTGACAATCCGCCCGTTTTCAGCCGAAAGCGCCAGGCGCCCGGCCTTGAGATCAAGCGCCTGCTGGCCGAACAGTTCGAACCGCCAGCCCTTGAGAGACGGCACTTCGGCGGTATCGCTGCCTGCGATCTGCTCGAGTTCATCGACCGTTGCAATCATCTTCGCCGCGACCTGGTGGCGTTCGGAAACGGACTGCAGCAGCACTTTCAGGAGTTGCACCACCGCATTTGCACCATTGCTGACAGGACGGTCGCGTTCTGGCTTGGGATAGCTTGCGGGATCACGCGCCAGCACACGGGTCACGCAGGCCAGCATGTCGAGACCTGTCTTGGAGCGTTCATAGCCTTGGGGAACCGTCCGCAGCCGACCGAGCGCTTCAACGCTGTCAGGCGCGGCCAGTGCCACGTCGATCAGAGTGTCGTCCTTGAGCACGCGGGAGCGCGGCACGTCGCGGGATTGCGCTTCCTGCTCGCGCCAGGCCGCCAGTTCCATCAACACGGCAAGATCACGCGGCTTGCGGGCGCGGCTTCTCAGGCGCAGCCAGGCGTTCTCGGGCTTCTGTTCATAGGTCTCGATCGCGGTGAGGAAGGTGATTTCCTCGTTCAACCACTGCGTGCGATTAGTCTTCTCAAGCTTTGCCGCGAGTTTCTTGTAGACCGTGCGCAAATGGGTGACATCCGCCAGGGCATAGGTTGTCTGGGCTTCCGTGAGCGGGCGGAGTGACCAGTCGGTGAAGCGCGATGACTTGTCGATCTTGGCACCGGCGAGGCTGCCCGCGAGTTGCTCATAGGAGACTTGATCGCCAAAACCGCAGACCATCGCCGCAACCTGCGTGTCAAACAGCGGCTGGGGCGTTGATCCCGACATTTTCCAGATGATTTCGATGTCCTGCCTTGCGGCATGGAACACCTTCAGCACGGCAGGATTGCGCATCAGATCCAGGAACGGTTCCAGATCGATATCGTCGGCCAGGGCATCGATGGCAGCCGCCTCGTCATCGCTGGCGAGCTGGATCACGCACAGTTTCGGCCAGAATGTCGTTTCCCGCAAAAATTCCGTGTCGACCGTCACGTAGGGCTGGCTGGAAAGGCGCTCGCACAAGGCGGCAAGGTCGGCGGAAGAGGTGATCAGGCTCATTCTTTGCCTTTGGCACCGCCTTATGTTGGCGCGCCAGTAAGAGAAACGTGGATGATATTGCCCCACGGGAATGGCGGAGAGAGTGAGATTCGAACTCACGGTGGAGTCACCCCCACGGCGGTTTTCAAGACCGCTGCCTTAAACCACTCGGCCATCTCTCCAAAGCTGGAAACCGCCATGCCTTTTGCCGCAGCATTTGGCAAGTCTGTTCGGTTGGCAAGTCTGTTCGGTTGGCAACTGTTTGGACGAAGGGTGGTGAGCGAGCGATATGGCCCCATTGTTCAACGCTGCCCAGCTTGCGCCATATTGATCTGGAATCAGCAAAACTTCGTAACTCTCGTGATGCAAAAATGGATGAGCCAGATGAAAGCCAGACTGACTGTAGCCGTTATGCTTGGAGCGCTCATGGGTTCCGCAATTCAGACGGCCCATGCCGAATTGCTCGAAGGGAGTGATTTGAAGCAGCTTGTCACCGGAAAGACGATTTATCTTTCCGCCCCCTTGGGCGGTGAATTTCCGCTGAAGTACCGGGCCGATGGTTCGGTGAGCGGTGATGGCGATGCAGTCGGTCTCGGTCGTCTCTATGCGGCCAAGGAAACAGGGCGCTGGTTCATGCGGGGCGACAACCTCTGCCAGCAGTTCCCGACATGGTACAGCGGCCAGCGATTGTGCTTCTCCGTCCGCAAGCTTGGTGAGAATCGCATCCGCTGGACACGCGATAATGGCGAAACCGGCATTGCCCGCGTTGCCGACCGATAAGGCTCCCTCGGTCTGCCTTGGCCTCCGATAGACACAGAGCTGCCACAATTGATGCGTCTGGGACCGATTTCGCCCTTTCATTTGGCCAAATTGCTATCTTGCGGCGCATTTTAACAATGCGGTAAATGGAATTTGCGAATGTGCTGGAGGCGTCATCAGATGCCGTCCAACACACACAACCGGAAAACCGGGGCGGGGCGGGATTGGCAAATGATAAACGACCGGTCTCTCGTGTTGCGTACCGTCCGGTGGAATTGATGTTCGTTTCTCGTGCTCGCTGGTGTTTCGCCAGCCGTATTCTTGGCGTATCTGGCGTTGCACTCCTGCTTGCGAATTGTGCGTCAGAGCCCACCCGATCCCGGCAGCTCTCTGCCCAGAACCAGCGCGAAATCGGGGCTTTTGCCGACAAGCGCAAATATGGTTCCGCAAGCCCCCGCGTCGTTCAATACGGTGACAACGTTCCCAAGGGTGGTGGGCGTGATCATGTGGGCAAGCCGTATCGTGTTGCTGGACGGTGGTACACGCCGCGCGACAACCCCGATTACTCCGCAACGGGTAATTCCTCCTGGTATGGCGATGCGTTCCACGGCCGCAAGACCGCCAATGGCGAGGTCTATGACAAACATGCCTACACGGCGGCACACCCGACGATGCCGCTGCCCAGCTACGCCCGCGTCACCAACATGACAAACAATCGCTCGATCATCGTGCGCGTGAATGACCGCGGGCCATTCCATGCCGGGCGCATCATCGACGTGTCCGAGCGCGTGGCCCATGCACTGGAGTTCAAGCATATCGGTACGGCACGGGTGAAAGTGGATTACGTGCAGCGCGCCAGCACTTCTGGCAGCGATGATCGCAAGCTGGTATCGACCTTGCGCACCGATGGCCAGATGGCCCAGTTGCCAGGTGGCTCTTCGCCTATTCCCTCACAACAACCCATCATGGTGGCGAGCAATGAGCCGCCGCCGGGCGTGGCTGTCAGCCGTCCTGCCTTTACGGCAGTACGCAGCCAGCCAAGTGTCGCCGCATTGCCCGTCCGGCAGCAGGCGACTGACGAGACGGAGCAGGCCGATGCGCCTGATCCAAGCGCCAGAGACGTGCAGGTCACGGAAACGAAGCCTGTACGCCGCGCAATGCCTTTGCCAACGGACCGTCCTTTCGATCTGGGCAGTATCCCAGGCGCGGGAACGCCGATGAACCGGGTCAACAACGGGCAGTCCAGTCCGGGCCAGAACAATTCGGGCCAGGTTGTGCCGGTTCGGCTGCAGCCCGCGCCGCCATCGGCCGCACGTGATCGTGTCGCGGCGGTGTATTTTGCCCCCGACAGCGGCTTCAAGGCCGCCTTCAACGGGCAGGATCCGATGCGGCGGCTGAAGCCCGGGGTGTTTGATGCCCAGCCGCAGCAGGCGGTCGGCGCACTGACACGTCAGACGCTTGTGGTCGGGCTGTTCCGCGACAAGCGCAATGCAGAGCGCCTCACGCAGGTGCTTGCCGGTCATGGCACGCCAAGCCTGACGCCTGTGGCTGTGTCTGGCAGCACGGCATACCGCGTGACATCGACGGGCTTTGCCTCCGAGAATGCGGCGCGTTCGGCACTTGCCGTGTCTCGCGCCGCTGGAGCAACTGACGCGATGTTCCGGTAGCTATTGCCGGGAATCGCCAACTCTCCTATGCCTCAGGCATGAAACGCACGGGCATGACGCGCACGGGACTCTATGCGGGATCATTCGATCCGCTGACCAACGGCCATGTCGACATGCTCAAGGCGTCGTTTCGCCTTTTCGACCGCGTGATCGTTGCAATAGGCATGCATCCCGCCAAAGCGCCGCTGTTCTCTGCAGATGAGCGCAAGGCAATGATCCTGGATGTTGCCGGCCCGTTGGCCGCCAAAGCAGGTGTCAGCCTCGAGGTCCGCACCTTTGACAACCTCGTGGTGCATTTCGCCCGTGACATGGGCGCTCAGACACTGATCCGGGGCGTGAGAGACGGGACGGATCTGGACTACGAGATGCAACTGGCGGGCATGAACGGCGCGATGGAGCCTTTGGTCCAGACCGTGTTTCTTCCTGCCACCCCAGCGGATCGCCACATCACCGCCACGCTCGTGCGGCAAATCGCTGCAATGGGTGGCGATGTTTCGACATTTGTGCCCAAGGGTGTTGCCAAAGCGCTCGTGCAGAAGTTCAAGAAAACGAAGTAGCCTGCTTGAAAGACCCGGAGAATTCATATCATGAAAAAGTTCGTTCTCACTGCTGCCATGCTGCTGATGTCTGGCACGCTGGCCTTTTCCCAGGCAGGACTTGATCCGCAAAACACGCTTTATCTCGACCTGAAAGACGGGCGCGTGGTGATCAAGCTGCGGCCTGATCTTGCGCCCAAGCATGTTGTGCAGGTGAAGGCGCTGACCAAGCGCGGGTTCTATGACGGCATCGTTTTTCACCGGGTCATCGACGGTTTCATGGCGCAAACAGGCGATCCCACCGGCACCGGCATGGGCGGCTCCGATCTGCCCAACATTCCGGCGGAGTTCACCCCGGAGCGCTACAAGCGCGGGTCGGTCGGCATGGCGCGTTCATCCAGTCCGAACTCTGCGAATTCGCAGTTTTATCTCTGCTATGACGGCTGCGGCAGCCTCACGGGGCAATACACGCTGTGGGGTGAGATCGTGTCGGGCATGGAATTCGTCGACAAGATCAAGAAGGGCAGCAGCGCCGACAACGGCAAAGTCACTGGACCGGACAAGATCGTGCGGATGCGGTTGATGGCTGACGCGAAGTAAGCTCTCTCATGGGGCCTTCGCGGCAGGGTTTGGCGCTGGTCTGCGCCCTGGTCGGATTGACGGCTGGTGTGTCTGCCGTTCACGCCCAGACACCCGGTCCTGTCGGGCTGATCGACCGCCTGGCCCAACTCGGCCCGTATCTGGCGGATTGTGTGAGCCGCGGCCTTGGAGACGCAGTGTTCACGGGTCAGCGTGAAGCGACGTTCAGCATCTCGTTCCGGCGGGATGGTACGATCTTCGGAGAACCCAGGCGGACTTATTCTTTTCCTGCGGCGCAGATCGAGGACCAGAGTCGGTTTCTGCGCCTGACCGAAGAGGCCATCAAGCGTTGTGCGCCTTTGCCCTTCTCAAAACAGATGGGTGAGGCTATTGCCGGTCGACCCTATCGGTTCCACACTATTTTGAAGCCCAAGAAGGACATAGCGGCATGAGCAAGCCCGAAAATACACTCATCCTCGAGACAACCAAAGGCAAGGTCGTGATCGAAATGCGGCCCGATCTGGCTCCCGGCCATGTCGCGCATATCAAGAAGCTCGTCGGCGAGAAGTTCTACGACGGCATCGTCTTCCACCGGGTGATCGATGGTTTCATGGCGCAAACGGGTTGCCCGCTTGGCACCGGCACCGGCAATTCGGAGTACGCGGACCTTCGCGCCGAGTTCAGCGCCGAGCCGCATGTGCGTGGCATCTGCTCCATGGCGCGCGCCCAGAACCCGCATTCCGCCAATTCGCAGTTCTTCATCTGCTTCGACGATGCCCGCTTCCTCGACAAGCAATACACGGTCTGGGGCAAGGTGACGGAAGGCATGGAGCACGTCGACCAGATCAAGAAAGGCGAGCCGGTCAAGAATCCGGACAGCATCGTCACAGCACGCATGATGGCCTGAGGCGTTTTGCCCTCGGACTGATAAAAGCCCGGCTTAGCGCCGGGTTTTTTGATTCAGGGCAATCAAAGATTGCGGATCGTCTGTTTCACGCCATCTCGCATCAGGATGGCAAGATGGGCCAGAAGCTCCGTGCGAAACCTCGGGTTGTGAGGCAGGTCGCGCCCGAAAATCGCTTCGATGGCGAGCAAGCCATTGCAAAGCTGCACCGGGTCCGAACCCGCTGCCAGCGTGATCTCCCGCAACTTTTCTGCCAGCGGATCGCGGATGGTGAAGTGTCCACCCGTTTCATCCACGCCTGTGATGTAGCGCATCCAGGCTGCAACCCCCAGGGTGAGATGACGGATCGGGCGATCCGCCGCGAGGTTGTCGCGGATCGTGCCCAGGAGGCGTTGCGGCAGTTTCTGCGAGCCATCCATGGCGATCTGTGCCGTCAGGTGGCCAATGGACGTGTTCTGGAAGCGGGCGAGGAGGGCCGCGCAATAGGCTGCGAGATCCTGCCCCTCGGGTTGCGCCAGCGTCGGGATGGCTTCATGCCACAATCCATCGAGTACTGCGATGATCAGCGGATCGTGGCTGGCCTCGGCCACGGTGGCATGACTGGCCAGAGATCCCAGATAGGCGAGGGTGGAATGCGCGCCATTCAGCAGGCGCAGTTTCATATGCTCAAAGGGTTCCACATCATGAGCAAATTGCGCCCCGGCCAGTTCCCAGCGGGGCCGCCCCAGCGGGAAATCATCCTCGATCACCCATTGGCTGAAAGATTCCGTCACCACCGGCCAGGCATCGCACATCCCCAACATGCGTGAGATGCGGTTGCGATCCTCGTCAGTCGTGGCGGGAACGATGCGATCAACCATCGTGCAGGGGCAGGAAACAGAGGTTCTGACATGATCGCCCAGCGCCGGATCGACGCATTGCGCCAGGCGGACCAGCAGACGTTTCACGGTTTTGCCGTTGGACGGAAGGTTGTCGCAGCACAGCACAGTGAAGGGCGGGTGTCCCGCGGCCCGACGGCGGGCGAGGGCGGCCACGATAAATCCGGGTGCCGACCGTGGCTTCGCCAGATTGTCGCGGTCATGCACGATATCGGGATGCGCCTCGTTCAGCTCGCCCGTGGTGGGATCGTGACAGTAGCCCTTTTCCGTCACCGTCAGCGACACGATGCGGATGGCGGGGTCCGCCATGGCGGCAATGAGGCGCTCGGGGTTCTCGGGTGCCACGATGACCTGACGAATGGCTCCGATGACCGCAAGGCTTTCGCTGCCGGATTGCTTGATCGCCACGCTGTAGAGGCCGTCCTGGGGTGCCAATGCATCGCGCGTGTCAGGATTGCGCAGACTGGCCGCGATGATGCCCCAGTCCGTGTCTCCCGTCGCCAGCACGGCCTCTGTCATGACGGCCTGATGGGCGCGATGAAAGGCCCCGAGGCCCAGATGCACGATACCAGGCGTGATTCTGGCGGGATCGTACGCTGGCTGCGCCACGCCGGGTGCGAGCGATGAAAGTGTCGAGAGGGATAGCCGGGCCTCGGTCATGATAGCTTGTAGGCTTTTTCCGCCAGACGCCAGGCGAGATCGATGGCGAGCTCATGGGCCTCGTCGAGATCGAGGCGATGCTCCGCCACAAGGCGTGCGAGGAAGGCGCAGTCGGAGCGCCGTGCCATGTCGTGCCGGGCAGGAATCGAGAGATAGGCGCGGGTGTCGTCGTTGAAGCCGACGGTGTTGCTGAAGCCCGCTGTCTCTGTCGTGAGTTCACGGAAACGGCGCATTCCTTCTGGCGCATCGAAGAACCACCAGGCCGGACCGAGCCTGAGCGCGGGATAGACGCCAGCAAGCGGTGCGAGTTCGCGGCTGTAGGCGGTTTCATCCAGGGTGAAGAGAATGATGGTCAGGTCAGGCCGGTGACCAACCGCATCGAGCAATGGCTTGAGTGCCCGCACATAATCTGTCGCCATGGGGATATCGGCCCCCTTGTCGCGCCCAAAGCGGTGCAGGAGATTCGGACTGTGATTGCGGAACGAGCCGGGGTGGAGTTGCAGCACCAAGCCATCATCAAGGCTCATTCGGGCCATTTCGGTGATCATCTGGCCACGAAAGGCATCGGCTTTTTCCGTCGTCACTGGCCCTGCGATGACCTCGGCGAAAAGTCTGGCGGCATCCGCTTCCGCGAGATCGAGCGTGCGCGCTGTCGGATGACCGTGATCGGTGGCGGTTGCGCCGTGGCGGATGAAGAACTGTCGCCGCTTGCGGTGTGCCGCCAGGTATCCTCGCCACACGGCCGTGTCTTCGCCCGTGATGGTCCCGAGTTGCGCGACATTGGCGCGGAAGCCGACGAAATCCGGATCAACCACCTGGTCAGGGCGATAGCAGGGCAGGACGCGGCCCTTCCAGCCGGACGCCTTGATCGCGGCGTGGTGGGAAAGATCGTCAAGAGAGCTGTCGGTCGTTGAAATCGCCTTGATGCCGAAGCGCTCGTAGAGCGCTCTGGGACGGCAGGCCGGCGAGGCCAGCGTGTCGGCGATTGTATCATAGATTGCATCGGCATTTGCCGAGGTGAGCCGCTCGGTGATGCCGAAGATATCCTCCAGCGATTGCTCGAACCACAGACGGGTCGGTGTTCCCCTGAAAAGGTGCCAATGTGCGGCGAAGAGACGCCAGATCGCACGCGGGTCTTGCTCGACTGGTCCGCCATCGACACGGGGCACGCCCAGCTTCTCCAGCGGCACGCCCTGCGAGTAGAGCATACGGAAGACATAGTGATCCGGCTTCACAAAGAGGGAGGCGGGATCGGGAAACGCCTCGTTTTGAGCGTACCAAACAGGGTCCGTATGGCCATGCGGGCTGATGATGGGCGCGGACCTTACGCCCGCATACAACTCTCTTGCGATGGAGCGTGTGCGCTCATCAGCCGGGAAAAGCCTGTCTTGATGCAGGGCCATGGAGAGCGCATCCGAACCAGAGAGAAGGATATGCACTCCCGATACACCAATTTTGCGGGTCGTGAATTTTTAAGAGTCCGCTTGGAAACTCTACACCTCCTGAAAATCCTCATCCTGAGCTCGTCGAAGGATCGTGGATTTTTCAGCGCGGGACGGTCCTCGACCCTTCGACAGGCTCAGGGTGAGGGCCTTGCGACTGTGGTAAACCAATGTTCGAGACAGGCTTTGAACGCGAAATGTTACAAGATTGAAACCCGGGATTGCCTCATCTGGATACAGAAGTTGGGAGCATCGCGCGCCAGGATCACATTGCCTCGCCACGCGATCTCATGCCAGAACTACAGGCAGTTGACATTGCACGAGGGTGACCATGTTGCGGCAATCCTGGCGCTGGTTTGGACCCGATGATCCCGTGCCGCTTGACCATGTGCGGCAAGCCGGAGCCTCGGAGATCGTGACCGCGCTGCATGATGTGCCGATTGGCGAGGCGTGGACCGAGCGCAAGGTCGCGGAACGCAAGGCGCTGATCGAGGAGACGCGGCCAGGGTGTGTGCCGTTGCGCTGGACCGTGGTCGAAAGCATCCCCGTCCCTGACGATGTGAAGCGCCATGGCGGCAAGGCCACGGCGTCCATCGATGCCTGGATCGCCAGTCTTGAAGCTGTTGCCAGGAACGACATCCGCATCATCTGTTACAATTTCATGCCCGTGGTGGACTGGGCGCGGACCGACCTTGATGCGCCCATGCCGACGGGCGCGACGGCGCTCCGCTTCGACAATGTGCGCTTTGCAGCCTTTGAATTGTTCATCTTGCAACGCCCCGGCGCGGAGGATGACTTCGATGCCGAAACGCGCCGCAAGGCCCGCATCGCCTATGACGGCATGAGCCAGGCCGACATCGTCTATCTCGTCATGGTGATTGCCAGTGCTTTGCCAGGATCGACAACCGAGCCGCTGACACTGCCGATGTTCCGCGACAAGCTGGCGCAATACAAGGGTATCGATCATGCCCGCTTGCGACAGCACCTTGTGGAATTCCTGTCGCGCGTGACACCGGTCGCCGAAGCGCTTGGCGTGACGTTGACCTTGCATCCCGATGATCCGCCGCGCTCGCTGTTCGGCCTGCCACGCGTCGCGTCAACCGCGGTTGATTATCAGGCCCTTTTCGATGCGGTGCCAAGCGTTGCCAATGGCATGTGCTTCTGCACGGGCAGCCTTGGTGTGCGGGCTGATAACGACCTGCCGACGATGGCGGCGCAGTTTGGTCCGCGCATCGCCTTCACCCATCTGCGCGCCACCAGACGGGAGGCCGATGGACTCAGCTTCCATGAGTCCGATCATCTCGATGGCGATGTCGACATGGTGGCGGTGCTGCGGGCCTTGATGGCAGAGGATGCGCGTCGCAAGCCTGGCCAAGGCATCGTCATGCGCCCCGATCACGGTCACCGCATGTTGGACGATCTGGGAGATCGCAAGATCACGCCGGGTTACACCGCCATCGGCCGCCTGAAGGGACTGGCGGAATTGCGGGGTGTGATGAAAGCGCTGGAGGCTTGAGGGTGTTCGTTTTCAGCTGACGGCATTGACTCAATTGACGCTTGCCGCCCGGTTGCGATCGCTGATGGTCACCGACTTGATCAGCGCACACACAGTATCGCCAGGCTTCAGAGCAAGTTCGTCCACCGCAAGACGGGTGACGGTTGCCCGCAGGGTATCGCCGCCAGGCAGTGCGATGCTGGCGAGCACGAAAACGCCGCCATCCGCTTCCAGCGCCGTGATCTGACCGGTCAGGACAGTGCGTACGCTGAGGCCCTTGGGCTTGTGCGTGGCAAGCGTCACGTTTGTCGCGCGGATCGTGACCTGCACGTCGCCCTGCGGACTGTCGAAGCGTCCAGGAGCAACGATATCTCCAGCAGGATGCGTCAGCACGGTCATGCCATACTCCGCAAGAAGGTTTTTCACCTTTGCCGTCAACACCGACACCGCGTTGAACCGCTCAGTTGCGCTGGCGTTGGGTTCCGGTGCCAGCGCCTCGGCGGGTGAGCCGATTGCGACAACCTTGCCCTCCCACAAGCGCACAACCGTTGTTGCGAGACGCACGATTTCTTCGACAGCGTGGCTGACATAGACCGTGGGTATGGCGAATTCGCCTTGCAACCTTTCAATGAAGGGCAGGATTTCCAGCTTGCGCTCCTGATCCAGCGACGCCAGCGGCTCGTCCATCAGCAGCACATGCGGCGAGGTCAGCAACGCCCGGCCTATCGCCACGCGCTGGCGCTCGCCACCCGAGAGAGTCTCCGGGCGTCGGGAGAGCAGGTGGCCGATGCCCAGCATGGCGACGACCGGATCCAGTGTGATCCTCCTTTCGCGTCGCGGCGTGAAGCGTTGACCGTAGGTCAGGTTGGATTGCACGCTCAAATGAGGCAGGAGCAATGCATCCTGGAAGACCAAACCCATTCTGCGGCGATGCGGCGGTGTGTTGATACCCCGGTCGGTATCGACCAGCACCATGTCGTCAAGGAGGATCCGCCCATGATCCGGCGATTCCAGCCCGGCCAGGAGCCTGATGGCGGTGGTCTTGCCTGAGCCTGACGGACCAAACAGCGCCGTGACGCCGTTGCCCGCATCAAAGGCCGCATCAAACAGGAAGTCGGACCGTTTCAAGCGGCAGTCGAAGCGGATCATGCGCCACGCGCTCCATGGCGCACGGTACGGCGGGCCAGGATTTCCGAGATAATCAGCGCTCCCAGCGCAATGATGACGGAGACAATCGACAGGCGGATCGCGCCAGAATCACCGTCTGGTGTTTGCGTGTAGGTGTAGATCGCCGAAGGGATAGTCTGCGTTTCGCCCGGAATGTTGGCGACGAAGGTGATCGTCGCGCCAAATTCGCCCAGTGCCTTGGCAAAGCACAGCAACGCACCTGCAATGATGCCTGGCATCGCCAGAGGCAGCGTCACGGTCATGAACACCTGGAACGGCGACGCGCCAAGCGTGCCAGCCGCATGTTCCAGCTTCTGGTCGATGGCCTCCATCGTCAGGCGTATCGCACGCACCATCAACGGGAAGCCCATGATGGCACAGGCGAGTGCCGCGCCGGTCCAGCGGAAAGACAGGACCATGCCGAAGGTCTGCTCAAGGAACGATCCGATGGGGCCCTTGCGCCCAAACAGCAGTAGCAGGGCATAGCCCGTCACCACGGGCGGCAGCACCAGCGGCAGATGGACGAGACCATCCAGCAGCATCTTGCCGCGGAAATTCTTCCGCGCCAGAACGAGCGCGGTCACGATGCCGAACGGCAGGCTGGCAAGCGTTGCCACGCTGGCCACTTTCAGGCTCAGCGCGATGGCTGTCCATTCCTCCGCCGTGATTGCCGTGAGTGCCACCGTTGTCCCCTGCGAGCGTACGCTTTCAGCGCGGTTGCCCGAAACCTTGTGCCGCAAAGAGGCGCTGTGCCTCAGGAGTCCCCAGATAGTCCAGAAACACCACGGCATCGGGATGCTTTGAACGCGCCGTCACCGCAAAGGGATAGACGATCGGGGGATGCAGGTCAGCCGCAAATGTATCGACGACGCGGACCTGCTTTTCCTGTTGGGCATCCGAGGCATAGACAATGCCGAGGCGCGCTTCTCCACGAGCGACCAGAACAAGCGCCTGGCGGGCATTTTCCGCCGCCGCAATCCGGGGCGCGATGTCTTGCCAGAGGCCGAGACTTTTCAGTGCAGCCTCAGTGTATCGGCCAAGCGGAACGGATCGCGGATTGGCCGTGGCCAGGCGCGATGAACCGAGCGCCTCCGTCAACGCGAAGCCCGGTTCGATCGTCAAGGAGAGCGCATCATCATGGCGCGCAATCAGCACAAGACGCCCGCCTGCTAGAACGCGGCGTGTATCCTGCTGGACCAAGCCGCGTGTTTCCGACCATTCCATCCACGCGGCATCTGCTGACGCGAAAATGTCCGCAGGAGCACCTTGCTCGATCTGCCGCGCCAGGGCCGAAGACGCGCCAAACGAAAACGTAACGGGTCGGCCGGTTACCCGCGTCCACTGGTCACCTGCCGCTGTCAACACGGTCTGGAGGCTCGATGCCGCAAACACCAGCAGGGGCGGCGAGGGGGTCGACTGGGCGATTGCCGAAGTGGCCGAATGGCCGATCAGCAGCAGCGTCAGCAGGCAACGCCCTATCGACCGCATGGTCCACGTCCAGGCAATCCGGTGTGCCTTCAGGCTTGATGGAAGCGCACCCGTTACATGCATCTCGGCTCTGCAGGCTTGGCGCGAAGAATATGCAATGGGTTATCCCCAGATGATGATGTTGAGACCATGATGAATCGCATGTGGTGAACAGGTGAGCAAGCAGGGTTGCTGGTCCATGCTGCGGGAATCAAGCGGGGCGCGGTCAAGATTGGGCATCTGCCCTAAGCCAGCAAGCGCACCAGCCACAGCGCCAATCCCGGGATGGCCACCACCAACGCCAGCCGGATGACATCGGCTACCAGGAAAGGCAGAACGCCCCGATAGGTTGACGCGATCGGAATGGTGCGGGCGAGCGCCGAAATGACGAAAACATTGAGTCCGATCGGCGGTGCCGTCAGCCCGATGCCAACCACGATCAACACAAGGATGCCGAACCAGATTGCCACATCGTCGGCGGGCATACCGAAATCCAGCGCCTGCACCACGGGGAAGAACACCGGCAGGGTCAGCAGGATCATCGCCAACTCGTCCATCACCGCGCCAAGCAGGATATAGAAGGCGAGCATGGAGATCAGCACGAGATAGGGCGACATGCCGGAATTGCCGATGAGTTCGGCTGCCGTTGACGGCAGCTTCGACAGAGCCAGGAAAGCACCGAAGACTTCCGCGCCCAGCAGGATGATGAAGATCATGCCGGAGGTTTCAGCGGTCTGCTTGATGGCTTCTACGATATCCTTCCACCCCAGCGTGCGCCCGGCCACGCCGATCACCAGCATGGCGATGGCCCCGACCGCGGCGCCCTCGGTGGGCGTGAAGACGCCGCCATAGATGCCGCCGACGACGACGACCGCCACCAGAATGGCGGGCATCACCGTGATGTCGATGATCCCAACGAAGACGGTCGCCAGCGCCAGGAACGCAGCATCATCCCAATCGAGCTTGCCGCGCATCACCTGCGTGGCCAGCAACGCCAGCACGCAGCCGGCCACCAGCTTGGGCCAGAGCGGCTGCTTCACCTTCTCGGCGACGATGACATCGGATTGGGGTGCCAATTCCGGGTTGCGACGCACCACGATGGCGATGGTGATGCAATAGAACAGGGCCGCAAGCAGGCCAGGGATCAGCGCAGCCTGGAACAGCTTGGCGATGTTCTGCTCCGTCGTGATGGCATAGACCACCAGGATGACCGAGGGCGGGATGAGGATGCCCAGCGTGCCGCCCACCGCGATGGTGCCGGTGGCAAGGCCGCCATCATAGCGGGCCTTCAGCAGCTCCGGCAGCGCGGCCCGCCCGAAGGTCGCCGTGGTGGCGACCGATGAGCCGCAGATCGCGCCGAACGCCGTGCAGGCACCGATGACGGCCATGGCATGGCCGCCACGAAAACGGCCAAAACCGCGCTCCGCCGCCTTGAACAAGGCTCCCGCGATACCCGCGCGTTCCGCCAAGGCGCCCATCAGAATGAACAGTGGGATGACCGACAGCGTGTAATTTGCAAACTGGTGGTAGGAATTGGTCTTCATGTAAGAGAAGAACGCCATGCTGCTGGACAGGTGCATGTAGCCCGCTGCGCCCACCAGAAGCATGGCGAAGCCGATAGGCGCACGCAGCGCAATCAGAACCAGCATGAAGGCAAAGCCAAGCAGGGCAACCAGCGTTCCGCTCATGGCTTGTTTCCTGAGCGTGATGACTTCAGGATATGCATTCCTGTGAAGAGTGCCGTGACCGCAAGCAGAGCGCAGAGCATCATGGCAACGCCAATGCTAGGCCAGAGCAAGATCTGGCGCTGCATCGTGGTTTCGCCACTGCGGATAGCGTCCGTGGTGCCGACGAACAGTGCGATGGCGAGCGACGCCATGGCTGCAGCATAGACCAGATCCCAGAAGGCATCGATGCGGTCGCGTGTGTGAACCGACAGCCCTGAGGTGAAGGTGTCCACCATGATGTTGCCACGCCGTGCCTGGGTGTAGGGAAGATAGGCGAAAACAGCGACCGCCGTTGCCATTTTCACAAACTCGAAGTCGCCATCGATGGGTGCGTTGAAGAGCCACCGGCCAACGACGCTTGCGGTCACGAGAACTGCCACAGTCAGCGCCAGAAGGCCGCCGAACACGGCAACAACGCCGGTGATGCGGGTCAATGGGGTTTCGACGCGTCCTGCGTCGCCGCCAGCTTCGACAGGCAGTTCAACTTCGGCCATGTACCTCAAACCCCCACTGCCTGCAAAAAACCGCCCGGTTGCTGCCGGGCGGTTGAGTGTCTTTCACCCTTGCGCGTCAAAGCGCCATCAGGCTGTCTTGTTGTGCTTGGCAATCAAGGCCCGTGCGGCTTCGACCAGCTTGGGGCCATCGATGTTCTTGGCCTTCATCTGCTCGTACCAGGCGCCGTAGACCGGCTCTGTTGCCTTGATCCAGCGGGCCTTCTCGTCGTCAGCCAGCACGGTGATGGTGTTGCCACGCTTGGCGACCATGTCGCGTACGCGCACGGCCTCGGTATCCCACATGTTGCCCGCAAGTTCCGCGAAAGCCATGCCGGAGTTCTTGTCGATCACGGCTTGCAAATCCGCTGGCATACTGTCGTATTTCGCCTTGTTCATGGCGAGAAAGAAGCTGGCGGTGTAGAGCGTGGGTGATCCCTTGATCTCGGTGTGGAACTTGACGAGTTCCTGCACCTTGACCGCTGGTACGACCTCCCAGGGAATGACGGCACCGTCGATCACGCGCTGCGCCAGGCTTTCAGGCACCTGCGGCACTGGCATTCCGACCGAGACCGCACCCAAAGCCTTGAGAGCTTCACCCGCGAGGCGTGTGGGGTTGCGCAGCTTCATGCCCTTCATATCATCCATGGTCTTGATCTGCTTGTTGGAATGGATGTGGCCACCGTCATGTGCCCAATAGGATAGGAGCTTCACATCCTTCACCTCATCCTTGAGGTAGGTGTTGGCAAACTCCTGCGCTGCGCGGGCATTCACCAGGCCCTTTTCGGCGCAGATGAAAGGAAGCTCGAATACTTCCGTTGTGGGGAAGCGACCCGGTGTCGAACCCGGCAGTGTCCAAACGATGTCCGCCACACCATCGCGGGCCTGATCGTAGAGCTGGGGCGGCGTGCCGCCGAGCTGCATCGAGGGGAAGATGTCGATCTTGATCTTGCCCTGGCTGTCGTCCTCGACCTTCTTGGCCCAAGGCGCGAGCATCTTCGTGTGGCCGTTCGAAACGGGCGGAAGGAAATGGTGCAGTTTCAGCGTCACCACGGCCTGAGCCGCTGCCCCTGTGATGATGGCGGGTGCGCTGATGGCGGCACCTGCGCCGAGCATCAGATGTCTGCGGTTGATTGTTCCGCCTTTGATTGTCATGGTCTAATCCTCCGAAGTTTATTGTGATGTTGCGAACAGTCTTTTCCTGTTTCGCGGCCTGTGTCCAGCGCCACTATCTGACAGCTGCGGAGCTTCCTGCAAGTCCCAACGTTGTATCAAGTCCCGGTGGCCCATAGAGCCATTGCAGGCTGTCATAATAATCGTTGGGTGTCATCGAGCCCATGATGGCATTGCGCAGTGCGGCATGTCCGCCGTCTGGATGATAGACATGATCACCCATCAGGCGTGACTGGATCTGGATGCGTGCCGTGCGCGTGGTGCGCTTTTTGCAATACGCCTCCAAGGCACGGGGAAGATCGTCCGCGGCTGCGTCAATCTCTGTCGCCAGGCACACCGCATCCTCCAGCGCCATGCACGCACCCTGCGCCATATACTGCAAGGTTGGATGGGCTGCATCGCCCAGCAGCGCCACGCGACCATCCACCCAGTTCACGATGGGATCCCGGTCGCACAGCACCCACATCTTCCAATCCCGCCCGTGATCGATGATCTTGCGGGCCTGAGGATGGACATGGGCGAAACCGGCCCTGACCTCGTCATGGGACACGGGTTTGCCCGCCACCGGCTCCTGCGCATCGTTGTGGTAGGTCACCACGAGGTTGAAGGTCTTCCAGCCCGAAAGCGGGTAGTGAACGATGTGGCATTTCGGACCGGCCCACAGCGTGGCGGCATTCCAGCGCAGCTCCTCCGGCATGTCCTCCGTCGGGATCACGGATCGATAGGTGGTGTGGCCTGTCACCCTTGGCGGGCCGTCCCCGGTGAGCTGTGCGCGCGTCCTCGACCACAGGCCATCGGCACCGATCAGTGCGGCTCCGGTGATTGTCTTGCCGTCGGGGAGACTGGCGCTGACCGAAGTTCCATCCTGATGGTATCCCGTGACCTCCGCCGAGGTTCTGAGTTCAACCAGTGGATGATCGGTGCAGGCCCGAAGGAAGACACCGTGCAAATCGCCGCGATGCACCACGGCATAGGGGTTGCCGAAGCGATGTCGGAAGGGATCGTCCAGCGGAATGCGTGCGATTTCAAGAGCGGTGCTCGCATCCATGAGCACCAGCGCATCGATATAGACCGCCATCGCCCGCGCCGCGTTGCCCACGCCCAATTGATCGAAGGCGTGGAAGGCGTTCGGCCCCAGCTGGATTCCCGCACCGATCTCTCCAAGGCGTGAGGCTTTTTCGAGCACGATGCTGCGGTGACCCCGCTGCGCCAGTCCAATCGCGGTCGCCAGGCCGCCAATGCCGCCGCCCGCAATGAGGATAGGGGATTGCTCTGCCATGATCTGTGCGCTCAAGCCTCGGTATCGGGCTGGCGCAAGGGATGCGCGGCGTGGAACGCAGGGTGCGCCTCCGCATGGGCGGTGATGCGCGCGATCGTTTTCAGATCGCTGATATCAGCATTGAAACGCCTGGCTGAAAAAATTTGCGGAATCAAACAGATATCGGCAAGTGTTGGTGTATTGCCAAAACAGAAATCCCCCGCCTTGCCCGATTGGTTGAGCTGTGTCTCGAAGGCGGCTAGGCCCGGTTCGATCCAGCGGCGGCACCAGGTATCGATCCCGGCCTGATCCTGACCATAGGTGTCCTTGACATGAGTCAGCACGCGCAGGTTTTGCAGCGGATGAATGTCGCAGGCCAGGGACAGCGCCAGCGCACGCACATGGGCGCGATCATAGGCGCTGCCGGGCAGCAAAGGCGGTGCGGGGTGGGTTTCGTCCAGCCACTCGATGATGGCCAGCGATTGCGTGATGAGGTGACCGTTGTCGGCCAAGGCTGGCACCAGTCCTTGAGGGTTCAGCGCCAGAAACTCCGGTGTGCGCTGTTCGCCTTTGCGCAAATGGACCGGGACGAACGCCGGCGAGAGGCCCTTGAGATTGAAAGCGATGCGGCAACGATAGGCCGCAGATGACCGGAAATAGCCGTAAAATGTCATTGCCGGTTCCTTCCTGGTCACGTCAGCGCGGACGTTCTTCGTAGAACCCCATCCGCTCCTGCAGCGGACCATCGTGGATTCGGATGAGGAAAGCTGGTTCACTGTCTTCTGCTCGATGCTCGATCGCCGCAAAGACAGGTGCGGAAAACGTGCTTTTCGCACTCCAATTAAGGTGCTGGCCGTTGATGATGGAATGCCCCTTGCCGGATATCACGTGGAACACCGCGCTGGATGACCGAAGCACAGGTTTTACGCTCTCGCCTGGACGCAACATCGTTGCCGTGAAACCCATGGTGGGCAGGCAGGATTGCCCGGTTTCCGGATTGATATAGTCGAGTTCGACGGCACCCGCGCCGGAATGCGCGGCGTAGTGCAACAGCGCCTCCTTCGTGCGGTCCCAGGGGAAGCGCATCATCGGATAGGCCGCTGGAGCGGCCTTGTCGCGGCGGCGCACGGGGGCGAGACCTGCCGCGCGATACTCCACTTCGGAAGGGTCAGGACGGTTGCGGGGGGATTGCAGCGGGGCTTCCACTGCGTAAGAGCCTTCGAGATACACAAACAAAGGCAGATCGAGCGCATCCAGCCAGATTAGCGGCTTGCTGCCCCCATGGCCGTGATCATGCCAGCAACCGCCAGGAGTCAGAATCAAGTCACCTTCGTGCATTGGCAGCCTGTCGCCATCAACCACGGTATATCCGCCTTCGCCCTCCACCACGATGCGGGCGGCGCTGGGCGTGTGCTTGTGAGCCGGAGCGGTTTCGCCTGGCAGCAGCAGCTGCAGGCCGCAATAGATCGTCGATGTCGCTTGCATTGCGCCTGGACCGCGACCGGGATCGACCAGGAACAGCACGCGGCGCTCGGCCTTCTCGACCGGTGTCAATTCCCCCGCGCGCAACAGCAGCGGGCGGATATCGCCAAACGCCCAGTGATGCGGTCTGGTCACCGGTACAGGGGTATGGTGCGGCAGAACCTTGCGCATTTGTGGCCACAGCGGCGCAACGGCGATCTTCGTCATGGCGTCGCGGTAGTCCTGCGGCAGTTCCTCGAGCGTTCCCAGCTGCGCCGTCATGCTGCGTCTCCCTGTCCGATGTTTCCATCACGAGGAGGTAAACCCTCCATCTAGCATCAATTGGAGCATAGGACGAACAGGCAGGTCAATAGCATACTAATCATCAGCATACTTGTTGAAACAAGTTCATTGGTCTAGACTAGCCCTTGGCGTGATCTGCAGGAGCCCATGGCCTTGGATATTCCCGGTGAACAGCATGTGGCGATTGACGGCGGGCTGACAGTTGCGTTCGGTCACCAGCCGGAGCTGGAGATCCGCGCCATGCCTGGTCATTTGATCCGGCGGTTGCAGCAGGCCTCTGTTGCGCTGTTCGACAATGAAATTCGCCGGGCCGGTCATGACCTCACGCCCGTGCAATTTGCCGCTCTGACAATGATTGCTGCAAATCCGGGGCTGGATCAGGCAAGCTTGGCGCAGGGTATCGCCTATGATCGCGTTACCATCGGCGGTGTGGTGGACCGGTTGGAAGCCAAGGGACTGCTGCGCCGCGAGATCGCCGAACAGGACCGAAGAGCGCGACGTCTCTTTCTGCAGCCCCTGGGGGAAGGCGTGCTCGCTGCGGTTCGCCCGGTGGTGCATACAGTGCAGGATGCAATCCTCTCTGGCCTTGAACCGGCTGAGGCCGACACATTGTGCAGGCTGATGCGCAAAGCGCTGGATGCGGTGGGCGATATCAGTCGCACGCCACAACGCACACAGGCGAGAGACATCTGATGCGACCCGCAGGCCGCGGTCCGCTCGATTCGCTCTATTTCGACTATCCCATCTTCACGCCAGAAAGGGCCCCCGAGCTCGATGGCGCAAGGGCAACGCACGCCGTGGCGATCGTTGGGGCTGGCCCCATTGGCATGACTGCGGCGCTGACACTGGCGCGTTATGGCGTGCGCTGCGTGCTGCTCGACCAGAAGGAAACCTTCAACGACGGCAGCCGTGCGACCTGCATCGCGCGCCCCAGTATGCATATCCTCGACAGCATCGGCGCGGTGGAGCCGTTCGTGGCCAAGGCACTGGGATGGCAGTTCGGCCGCAGCTATTATGGCGATGACCAGATCTTCCGGCTAGAGATGCCGCATCCGCCGGGCGAGAAGTACCTGCCGATGTATAACCTGCAGCAGCAGTTCACCGAAAAGTTCCTGCATGACGCGGTGGCCCGTTCGCCACTGATCGACATGCGCTGGCAAAGCGACGTGAAGGACGTGACGATGACCAGCGAGCGCGTCACGCTCTCTGTCGCGTCGCCGCAGGGAGAGTATGCACTGGACGCAGGCTTTGTGCTGGCCGCCGACGGCGCGCGCTCGCCTGTGCGCGCGATGTTGGGCCTGCGCCTGAAGGGCGAGAACTACGAGGGCCGCTATGTCATCGCCGATGTGCAGATGGACCATGATTTCCCGACCGAACGCAGGGCCTTTTTCGAGCCGCGCAGCAATCCTGGTGGCACAATCCTGATCCACAAGCAGCCCGACAATATCTGGCGCATCGACTATCAGTTGCGCGATGGCGAGGACGAGCAGATGGCCTTGCGCGAGGACACCATACGCGCTCGCGTGGGGGCTATCCTGGCTGGCCTGGGACACACCAAGCCCTGGGATCTGGAGTGGTGGAGCGTCTATTCCGCGAATACGCTGCTGCTCGATGACTATCGCCATGGTCGCGTGTTCTTCATCGGTGACAGCGCTCATATTGTGCCGATTTTTGGCGTGCGGGGCCTCAACAATGGCTTCGCCGACGCGTTCAACATCGGCTGGAAGCTTGGGCTTGTCCTGAATGGCCATGCGGACGCGCGTCTTCTCGACAGCTACACGCCAGAACGCCGGGGCGCGACGCTGGATGTGTTCGCCAATGCGAAGAAGAGCACGCGCTTCATGACGCCACCCTCGCGCGGCTGGCGCTTGGCCCGCGAGGCCGCGCTGTCTTTGAGCCTGAAACACGCCTTTCCACGTGGTCTCGCCAACCCGCGCCAGATGCAGCCTTATACTTATTCCGGCAGTCCGCTGACGCCCTTCGTGCAGAACGATGCGGCCTTTGCGGCGGGTCCGGTGAGCGGAAGTGCGGCGCCCAATGCACGCCTTGCGCAGGGCGGTTTCCTGCTCGATCGTGCAGGCCTCGGGCTGACAGCATTGCTGTTCACTGCGGGTGAGCCGGAGGCACTGCAGATCAGCGCCCTGGAGAGGATGGCGCGTGTCGATCCCCTGTTCTCGGCGCTGATCATCAGCACCAATCCTGACAGCGGGGACCGTGTGATCCTGGATGCGGACGGTGTGATCTCCACGCTCTACGATGCCGTTCCAGGCAGCGCCTATCTGTTGCGGCCCGATTTGCACGTGGCAGGTCGCTGGCAGCATTGTGATCCTTCCGAAATGGCAGCAACGGCACGGATTTGCCTGGGGCGAGCAGACCAATGAGCCCAATACCATTCGAAGATATCGAGGCGGCCTATGATGCGATGGCCCAGGCCATCGATGCGGCAGGCGAGGCCCGTGAGGTACAATTCTTCAGCCGTCTTGCCCTGCTACTGGCGCATGAATTGGGGGATATCGAGCGCTTCAGGGCGGCGATTGCAGCTGCGCTTGAAGGGCTGCCTGAAAATCGTTCCTGAACTGGCTGGGGCGCCAGGATTCGAACCTGGGAATGGCGGTACCAAAAACCGCTGCCTTACCGCTTGGCGACGCCCCAACGCGCTGGTCCCATACCTGCTTCGCCCAACGAGAGCAACGCTTGGCAACCTCGTGCGGGTGAGATTTTTGGGCTACTGCACGGGCTACGGCGCAGGCTGTGTCGTGCCGGTCGTCTCGTTGCGGAACTCGAAGATTTTCCGGAAGATGCCTGGAGCCACGGCCGAGAGCGGATTGACCGTGACGTTGGGATTGCTGGCACGACCAGAAACACCAAAGGTAACGGCGAGCAACCCCTCATTGCGACCGCCACCCAGGAGTGCGCCAAAAACCGGGATC
Source organism: Hyphomicrobiales bacterium (assembly GCA_031378805.1). Taxonomy (GTDB): domain Bacteria; phylum Pseudomonadota; class Alphaproteobacteria; order Rhizobiales; family Beijerinckiaceae; genus JADCCX01. The sequence continues at coordinate 8,498 of JANNEO010000103.1, read as the reverse complement.
TGCGCAAAAGCGTTGTTCAGACCGTAGGCGGGTATGAAGGTACCGGAGAGGCTGATTCTGTCCCTGGTTGGATCGACCAACCCATTGAAAGTCAGGCCGATCTGGGGACCGAAGATCACGGCTTCCTTGACTGTTGTTTCGCTGCCATCGCGGGTGAAATCGATCCGCATCTTGGTGAAGCGGGTATCAGTCGTCGCCTGCCTTACCTGATCCTGCCGTGCCTGATCTGGTACTGCTTCCGTGACCAGACGCCGGATCGCAGGCTCGTTGCGCAAGATGAAATCCTTGGCAATGAGGTAGCCGCCAATACGGCGGCTCGATGGTACGATCTGCCCGGAAATTTGCCCGCCCTGCATCCGTGAATAGACATCGATATAGCGCAGGAAAGCGCCGGCATCGTCGCTTTCCAGGATGAGTGGCGGCGGCCCATCGCCAGAGCCGCGACCCGAGAGCGAGACCGCCTTGCCATTGAGTTTGCCAATGACAGAGACCTGACGGGGTAGACCAGCGCGGGTCTGAAGCTTGATCTCTGCGCCGGTCAGCACCTCACCGCCGTTTCCGGAGAGCAAGGTGGCGCGAAGGTCGAGGTCGATGTCCCCCTTTTCCGCCTCAGCCTTTGGCGAGGACGGCTGCGTCATGGCTCTCAGGAAGGGCCGGGCGTCCAGATTGTTGCCGCGGATGACGACTTTCATGCCATTGCCCTGCCGGTCGGCATCGAGTTTCACATTGTCGCCCGGCGACAAGCGAAACAGGCTGAATCGGGCGGTCTGCGGCGTGCCGTCCGCCAGCAGGTCGATTTGCCCGCGAAATGACGAGGCACCGCTGTCAAGCAGCAAATTGTCGATGGCAAAGCCGCCACCCGTGCGCTCGGTGGCATTGAATGACAGTTTTCCCGGTCGTCCGGCAGGCTTCTGGAAGCCAGGAAGCAAGCCGTCGATCGTGGCTCGCGCCAGATCGACTTCAATGGCTGCCTTCCATTTTTCACCGCTTTCCTGGGTTGTCTTGATCTTGGTTGGCAAAGGCCCGGAAAGACGACTGCCCGGGTTGAAGCCGCGCTTGCGCAATGCCGCATCGTCCAAGGTGAGGCCGATAACGGCGGCCAGGCTGCGGTCATTCGCATCATTTTCCAATGTCAGCGTCACAGGGATGCCCTGCCAGCGGCCTTCACCGCTGATCTCGATCCCGGTCTTGTCCGTGGTGACGTTCAGCGTGGCGTTTTCAAGCTTGTCCTGGCCAATGGCTTTTTCGATGGTCACGCCGGTCATCTTGCCGGTCACTTCGGCGAGGATCTGGTTGGGTTTCAAGCTTGCCACCAGCGGCAGGGCGATCGCCACAGAGCCTTCGAATTGACCTTTGACGTTTTGCGGATTGAGCTCGATGCTGAACAATCCCTTGAGATCAGGGGCTTTCAGCAATTCCACAACGGCATCAAGTTGCGCCGTGCTGCGGAAGCGAAATGCAGCATCAGGGGCAAAGCCGTCGAGACCATTCAGCTGGAATGTTCCGTCGTTGAGCGCAATCCGTCGCCCCGCACGTATATCGACAACGCCACGCTGGAAGATGCCTTGCCCACCAACTGCAGTGATGGTGCCCGCACCAGACAGGCCGCTGATGGGCGGGATGCCGTCGGAGATAACCATCGATCCGTTTTCGACCGCTCCCTCCAACTGGAAGGCATCGCCCGGCAGGCCCTCGCGCTGCATGGCGCGGCTCAGAATCGCGGGCGGCATCGCAAGCTTGATGGCAAACCGCGTCATGTCGCCGTCTTTCACCGTGCGCAATAGGAATTGGCGGGGATCGGGCGCGATGAAGCTCGGCCACCAGCGCAGGACATTGCGGACGGGCATTCGCCCTCCGGTCAGTGTCGCGGCAATCGATGGTCCGTCTGTTTCGATCTGGGCGCGCCCTGACAGCACAATCTCGGTGCCGCCTCCAGCCAGTTTCAAACGCTCCACCACCAGGAGTTTCCGGGCTGGATCAACCTTCAGGTCGATGTCGATGCGCTCGGCCGCAACCGGCGCTTCCGATTTTTTTTCGGGTTTGAGCCGCCAGTCTCGCCCGGTGCCTTGCCAGCGCCATCCGCCATCTTCTGCCACGGTGACAGGGCCTGTAGCACCCCAGGTCGTGGCGTCGCCAGCATAGTCCACGGCAAACTCACCCGGTTTGCCTGATGCTTGCGACCACATGAAGCGGGAGGAAAAGCTGTCGACCAAGTAGGGCAGGGGATCGATACCAGGCACTGTAATTCTTCCCTTGCCGGCCTTGAGGGAAGTGTCGATCGCCAGCAGATTGCCGGTGCGGTCGAACCGTGCATCGACATGGCTCGACAATCTGGACTCAAGTTTCAGGAACGGTATTGCCGATCCCGCAAGCGCCTGCACGATCGAATCGCCGATGTTGTCGATTTGTAGCCGGACGAGCTGATCTTCGCCCTGCGCTTCCATGCCGATCACGATGGGCACGGTATCACCATCCTTGGTCAAAGACCCTGTTGCCTCAAGTCGTCCTTGCCCTGGTGTGGTGATCACCATTGTTATCCGGTCGAAGGAAAGGTGCTTGCCGTTGCGCTGATCCTCGACCATCAGCGAACCATCCGCGAGTGTCAGCCGTTCCAGCCCTTGCCCTTTGCCAGAATTGCTCATCGCCATGAGAAAGGCTGCGATCTCTCCCGCCTTGATCGATCCCGTGGGAGTGGCCTCTTCCGCCAGCTGTGTCGTGTTGCTGCTCGACAGAACGACGTCATTGTCCGTCGTCACAATGGCCTTGAGCGTCACGCCCTTGAGCGCCAGCGCGCGCGGCGCCAAGCGCAAGCCTGCTAGCTGGAGCGCATCAAACGTCACGACCGCATCGGGCGAGCGCAGGATTTCACGATTCGCAGGGTCTTTGAGGACAACGTCGCGGATGTGCAGTTCCAAGCCGCGGTCATTTTTTTCAAGCACGGTCTGTCCGACCGAAACGTCAATCCCGGAACCCAACCGCTCCTCAAGACCAACCGCGATGCGTTCAGACAGGAAGTCGAGCGTGACAGGGCCGTTGTTCAACACGGCAATCAGGCCAGCAACCATCACCCCTAGCATGAATACCAGCGAGAGGCAGGCGACCGCGATGCGTTGCGACCAGGAGCGCTTGCGTCTGGACCGTGGTTCCGAGACAGTGCCTGTGATCTGTGCAGCCGTGACCAAGGCGTCACTTGAACGCGGCGTCCCTGGGGATGTGTCGGTGCCTTCAGTCATGCAGCGCTCAAAACAGCCTCCGGTCTGCGATTGCCTTGTTCGAAAGAAAAAACATTACGCGCCTCTGGCCGAATCTCATTCAAGACTCCATCTTTGCCATCCCGGTTGCAGAAGCACCAGATTGCGGCTTTGCAATGACTGGCGCGACAGCTGGCCCAATTGGCTCATGAGAAGGACAAAACAATGGCGCAAGCCCTTCAAGCAGGTGATGTTGCTCCGGATTTCACCCTTCCAGGCGACAGTGGTTCGACCATTGCGCTCTCCGCGCTGCGCGGCAAGCAGGTTGTGCTCTACTTCTATCCGAAAGACGATACATCGGGATGCACGCTTGAAGCCAAGGATTTCAATGACAGCAGGACTGTTTTTGCAAAGGCTGGCGCTCAAATCATTGGGGTTTCGGCTGATAGCGTTGCGAGCCACGACAAGTTCAAGAAGAAATATGGTTTGGATTTTCCGCTTGTCTCCGATGAGAGCAAGGCCATGCTCACGGCTTATGGCGTCTGGGTCGAGAAAAGCATGTATGGCAAGAAATACATGGGAATCGAGCGATCCACCTTCCTGATCGGCGCTGATGGCAAGATCCGCACGATCTGGTCCAAGGTGAAGGTTCCCGGCCACGTCGCAGACGTTCTGAAAGCCGTGCAGGGCTGATCTGTATTCTGACGCTGACCCGCCATTGGCGCATTCTGGCAATACGCTTCACAACTCCGTCGATATGGGCGTAAGGTAGCCCCAATTTGTCAATGAATGCGGTGTCGAGGCTTTCTGAAGTCTCCGCCGTCTGGAGAGCTGTGGTGAAGTCGCGTTTGTGGAAGCCGCCGGTCCAACCGGTGGCCAAGCCGCGTGTTTCCGCACCTGTAGAGGTGCTGGACATGACGGCCTATGCGGCTTTGGACCTGGGCACCAACAACTGTCGCCTGCTGATTGCCCGGCCAAGCCCCGGCGGATTTCGCATTGTGGATTCCTTCTCGCGCATTGTTCGCCTTGGTGAAGGTCTGGGCGCATCCGGCGCTTTGAGCGCCGATGCGATTGATCGGACCATCGAGGCGTTGAAAGCCTGCCAAAGCCGCCTCACGGACCGCAAGGTCGGCAACAGACGCCTCATCGCCACGGAGGCGTGCCGCGCTGCGACAAATGGCGATGCCTTCATCGACCGGGCGCAGCGCGAGACGGGCTTGCGGCTGGAAATCGTCGACCGGCAGGCGGAGGCCGAACTGGCTGCCGCGGGATGTGCTGTCCTTATGTCGAAATCGGCAGAAAGCGTGCTGCTCTTCGACATTGGCGGGGGGTCAACGGAAGTGGTCTGGCTTGCGTCTGACCGCTATGGCACCAGCATCGGCCAACGCATCCGGCAATGGACGTCGTTGCCTGTCGGCGTGGTGTCGCTCGCAGAAAAGCATGGTGGCATCGATGTGAGCGACGCTGTCTATGAGGCGATGGTACAGGAGGTCAGCGCCTTGGTCGCGCCTTTCGCCGCCGGGATCGACAAGGCCAGGCTTGGACGCAATTTCCATCTGCTGGGTACGAGCGGAACAGTGACCACCATTGCCGCAATGCATTTGAAATTGCCGCGCTATGATCGCCGCCAGGTCGACGGCCTGTGGATGCTGATGGATGAGGCCAACAAGGTGATCCGTGACCTGATGGCGACACCTTTTGAAAAGCGTGCGGAGAACCCCTGCATCGGTCAGGAGCGTGCTGATCTGGTGCTGGCGGGCTGCGCGATCTATGAAGCCATCGCGCGGGCCTTTCCGGCCCAGCACATTCGCATTGCTGACCGCGGATTGCGGGAGGGCATCCTGATGCAGATGATGATGCGCGATGGCGTCTGGATGGCGGACCGGAGAGTGCAGCCATGAGTGGTGACAAGGGCCAAGGTTTGCCCAAGAAGACGCCGCCAAAAAATACGCCGTTGAAAAAGGCGCCCGTGGTCAAAGCGCCGCCAGTAAAGACGTCCGTGGCAAAGGCAGCGGCAGCAAAGGCTTTTGCGGCCAAGACGCCCGGCGGACATTCCTCGGGCAAGAAGGTTGCCGCCAAGAGCAAGGATCCGCGCTTCGCCGAGCGCGTGCATACCGCTTACAAGCGCTCCTTGTCGTCGATCATCTGGCTGCAGCGCCAACTGAACGACCCCTACGTGCAGCGTGCCAAGGAAGAAGGATGGCGCTCGCGCGCCGCATTCAAACTGATCGAGATCGACGAAAAACATCGGATGCTGAAGCCGGGCCAGACGATCATCGATCTGGGTGCAGCACCGGGCGGCTGGTGCCAGTATGCCGCAAAGAAAGTGGGATCGGCCTCGGGAAAATCAGGGCGTGTGATTGGCATCGATCTCCTGCCGATCGAGCCGATTGTTGGTGTGACGCTGGCCGAAATGGACTTCACCGAAGAAGACGCGCCGGATCGTCTGCGCGAGATGCTCGGCATTGAGGCGGGACAACGGATGGTGGACGGTGTGCTCTCCGACATGGCGGCCAACACCACGGGCCATCGCAAGACCGACCACCTGCGCATCGTCGGCCTCACCGAAATGGCGGTGGAATTCGCCATCGAAATGCTGAAGCCAGGGGGGTTCTTCGTGACCAAGCTGTTCCAGGGCGGGGAGACAGCGGCGATGATCACCCTGCTCAAGCAGCATTTTTCAGTGGTGAAGCACGTGAAGCCGCAGTCGAGCCGGGCGGATTCGGCGGAGTTGTATGTGCTGGCGACGGGGTTCAAAGGGTAGGGGAGCGTAACTCTCGGCAAAAGCAAGGCTCAGTTTTTCTCATCCTGAGGTGCGCAGCGAAGCGGAGCCTCGAAGGATGTACAACCTTCCTGCAAGCCCCTTTTGTTGCATGGTGATTTTGCACAAAGCTCGTGCGTTAATCGTGGCTCGCTGCGCTCGCACCTCAGAATGAGAAACCTTGTGGGTGACAATGATGTCTGGCAGCCAGGCGCCTTTCTCGCTTCCCCCCACCCCATCCCCATGCTACCCGACACCGCCAATTGATCCCGCCGCCGACTCATCGCGCCGGGCACCCCCGCATCCGACGGAGCATTGGCAACATGGCGCGCATTCTTTCTTCCCACGAGATTCCTGAAGCGCTCACCTTTGACGATGTGCTGATGCGCCCCGGCCATTCCGAGGTGCTGCCGTCGGAAACCGATGTCCGCTCGCGCATCACCAAGAGCATTGCGCTGAACCTGCCGATCATCTCGTCTGCCATGGATACCGTGACCGAGGCGCGGCTCGCCATTGCCATGGCGCAGGCCGGTGGCCTTGGCGTCATCCACCGTAATCTGACGCCGGAAGAGCAGGCTGATCATGTGCGGCAGGTGAAACGTTTCGAGAGCGGCATCGTCATGAACCCGTTCACGATCACACCGGAGGCTACCTTGGGCGAGGCGCTCGTTTTGATGCGGGCCAAAGGCATTTCCGGCGTTCCCGTCACTGTGGGCGGGGAGGGTGGTCGTCCGGGCAAGCTCGTGGGTATCCTTACCAACCGCGACGTGCGGTTCGCTGATGATTCGGACCAGCTTGTCAGCGAACTGATGACCAAGAATGGCCTGATCACCGTGCGCGAGACAGTGACGCAAGCCGAAGCGCGGCGGTTGTTTCACAATCACCGCATCGAAAAGCTGGTTGTCGTGGACAATGACGGGCATTGCGTCGGGCTGCTCACGGTCAAGGATATCGAGAAAGCCATCCTCAACCCCAATGCGTGCAAGGACGAGGCGGGCCGCCTGCGTGTCGCCGCTGCAACGACAACGGGTGACGCCGGTTTCGAGCGTGCCGAGCGCCTGATCGATGCAGGCGTTGATCTCGTGGTGATCGATACCGCCCACGGCCATTCGCAGAAGGTGATCGATGCCGTAGCGCGGGTGAAACGGCTGTCCAACGCTGTGCAGGTGGTGGCGGGCAACGTGGCGACCGCAGCGGGCGCGAAGGCGCTGATCGACGCGGGGGCGGATGCGATCAAGGTGGGCATCGGCCCGGGGTCGATCTGCACCACGCGCATCGTGGCAGGTGTTGGCGTGCCGCAATTGACGGCGATTATGGAAACGGCTGAGGAGGCCCGCAAGCAGGATATTCCGGTGATCGCCGATGGCGGCGTCAAGTTCTCGGGCGACCTCGCCAAGGCCATCGCGGGCGGCGCGGATTGCGTGATGATCGGCTCGCTGCTGGCGGGAACCGATGAAAGTCCGGGCGAAACGTTCCTGTACCAGGGCCGCTCCTACAAGGCCTATCGTGGCATGGGGTCGCTGGGCGCCATGGCACGCGGCTCGGCGGATCGCTATTTCCAGGCCGACATCAAGGACACGATGAAGCTGGTGCCGGAAGGCGTGGAAGGGCAGGTGCCCTACAAGGGGCCGGTCGGCGCGGTGATTCACCAGCTCGCAGGTGGCTTGAAGGCCGCAATGGGATATGTTGGGGCGAAAACGATCGGGGAATTGCAGGAAAAGGCAGAGTTCGTGCGCATCACGTCGGCGGGCCTGCGCGAAAGCCACACCCATGACGTGACGATCACGCGGGAAAGCCCGAATTATCCGGGGCGGGGGTAATCGCTCTTCTACTTCTTCCTTGAGAGAAGCTGGCGCGCAGAGCGCGACTGATGAGGGAGAATCCCAGACGGGAGGAGTTCTCCCTCATCCGTCAGTCTATGCCTGCCACCTTCTCCCAAGGGAGAAGGAAGGGGAAAGACAAAAAAGGGCCGCGTGAGCGACCCTTTTCCAGTTCAAGCCGTTTGCCTGATCTTAGCGTCCACGCTCGAGCTGGGTCTTCGCATCGACGCGGCCTGGAGCCGGTGCTTGCGGAGCGGGCTGGGGCGCTGTGGCACAGGCCGCAAGAACGGCAGCGAGCACGCTGGCGAGAATAATATTGCGCATGGGGGATCTCCTTGAGTCGCAGTCTTGAATGGCTGACGCCAGCGATGTGCGTCGAAATAGCTTAAAATGCAAGCTTTGCCACAGGTTGGCTGGCGCGTTCCGACAAATCGTGTCAATGGCCCCGCATGACACCAACTGCCAGACTTTCCGCCGTGATCGAGGTTCTTGATGATCTCGACCGCAGGCCCCGCCCTGTGAATGAAGCCCTGAAGGACTGGGCGCTATCCCGCCGCTTTGCTGCTTCGGGCGACCGTGCCGGGATTGGCGCGATGGTGCATGATGCGCTGCGCAAGCGCAATTCCGCCCGCTGGATGATGGATTCCGACACGCCCCGCGCCACGGCGCTTGGCATGCTCAACGTTGCGCGCGGCATGGATGCCAGCGAAATCGCCGCGATGTGCG
>JANNEO010000092.1:0-3978 GCA_031378805.1 Hyphomicrobiales bacterium | reverse complement strand
CGTTCCAGAAACGAAGGACGTCAACACGACGATCTGTTTCATCCACTTTGTAAATGATCCAGAACTTCGTGCGACGCGAGACATGAAACAAACGACCGCGGTAAGGGGGACCGGACTGCCAGAACCAAGTGTAACGGAGCGGAGACCCCGACAGATCGCTATCGATCAGGTGCTCAAGCAGCGTTTCGTAACGGGCGGACACATCTGGATCAAAATCCGCAAGATAGGCCAGAAATTCCCAAATCTCGCCGAGAGCGACCGGATCGAACTGGACGTCATACGGCACGCTTGCGGTTGCTCCTGTGCTCTTTCATCCGCTCGCGCATCCATTGCCCAAATTCGCCGGGCTTGAACATGATACCCTCGCCGTTGGCGAGTCTGGCTTCCGCATCCTTTAGGCTTTGGAGCAATTCGGCTTTCTCATCTGCCGATAGGACAGGCATTTCCTCGGCCTGCGTGATCTCCACGTACTCCATCTTCCGTTCGGTGGATTTTGCGGTCGCCTTCGTCATCCACTCTTCGTAGCATGGATCCATTGGAGGCAAAACCCTCACGCCGCCGCCAACCAGCGCTTCGGATCGGCCGCAGCACTGCCATCCGCCGCGATGGCCTCGCATAGCTGCCGCATACTGTTCAGGGAATGGATCGAGCGGAACTCGTCGACATGCGGCAGCAACGCCCGCACGCCGGAGGCTTTCGCCTCGAAGCCGTGAAAGCGCAGCAGCGGGTTGAGCCAGATCAGGCGGCGCGAGGATCGCTGCAACCGCGCCATCTCGCGGGGCAGCGCTTCATCCAGCTGGCGCTCCAATCCGTCTGAGATGAACAACACGACGGCACCGCCAGTCAGCACGCGGCGTGCCCAGCGCTTGTTGAAGGTTTCCAGCGCAGTCGAGATGCGAGTGCCGCCATCCCAGTCGCGGACCATCTTGCCACACTCCTGCAAGGCAATCTCCGGATCCTTGTTCGACCGCAGCATCCGGCTGATGTTCGTCAGCTCCGTTGCAAACAGGAAGGAATGCACCTTGCGTCCGGATTTCGAGAGCGCGTGCAGGAAATGCAGGAAGATGCGGCTGTAATCGCCCATCGATCCAGAAATGTCGCAGATCGCCACGATGGGCGGTCGCTTGACCTGATGCGCTCGGAACTTGAGGTCGATGATCGCTCCGCCACCGCGCATCGAGGCGCGGAGCGTGCGGCGCGGATCGAGGAAGCGGCCATGAGCCGATGGCGTCCAGCGCCGCGTCGTCACCTGGTCGCGCGGCAGCACCAAGCGGGCGATCTCGCGCTTGGCCTCGGCGATTTCCAAGGCGGTCATGCGCTCGAAGTCCCGAGAGCGGAACACCTCGGCGTCAGACATTGTCATCGTCGCGTCAAGCTCGAGCTTCGGCTTCTCCTTCACCTCCCGGTCCTTCACGCCGCCGAACATCGCATCGGCGACACGCGCCAGCGGCTTGGGCTCGGTGCTCTCCTGCTTGAGCGGCGAATAGGGCGAGAGCATCTGGATCATCTTCTCGATAAGCGAACGCCTGCGCCAGAACAGCCGGAAAGCCTGATCGAAGAGGATGGATTGATCGCGCTTCGTGACGAAGACGCTGTGCAGCGTCCAGTAGAGATCCTCCCGCCCGCCAATGCCCGCGACCTGCACGGCCTCCACCGCGTCGATCACGGTGCGCGGGCCGACGGGGATGCCAGCAATGCGTAATGCACGCGCGAAGAACGCGATGTTGTCCGCGATATGGCCAGGGGTGAGTGTGGAGGTCATGGCGGTGCCTCCCTTCTCCCGTGGGAGAAGGTGTCACGCGGAGCGTGGCAGCCACCTTCCCCCAGGGTGGAAGGAAAGAACACAGCCGCCCTCACCGCCGCACCTCCACAGCATATTCCGCCCCGCGCTTGAGCGTCACAATCCTGTCGCCCGGCGCGATCCGCCCCAGGTCCATCTCACCATCCGGCAGCACGGCCGTGCCGACATCACCCCTGAAGACGATCACCTGATCGCCCTGAGCCAGTGCAGACGCCGCAAACCGGCGCAAGCCCGACAGATAAGGTTCCCTCCGCCAGTTGGCGGGACTGGCCGGATCGACCGTGACGGCCAGCGAATTCGACCCGGGATAGATCGACAGCACAAACTTGCAGACCTCCGGCTTCCATTCGGCACCAAGCGCATCATTCTCGATCCACTGGCACCAGAAGGCACGGCAGACCGGCGGGCGCGTCTCATGGATGCCGCAGCCGCGCCCCTGCGCGATGTGCTGACACCAGCGGCCAGAGGGCTTTCCAAGCTCCGGCACGGGGAAGAGCTTGCAGCACAAAGTGCAGGAGCCACAGGAACGGGTCATGGCGCAATCGTCCGTTCCTTCTCCCCTGGGAGAAGGTGGCAGGCGAAGCCTGACGGATGAGGGAGAACCGCTGACGGCAGGGCTTCTCCCTCATCCGTCTGCCTCCGGCAGCCACCTTCCCCCAGGGGAGAAGGACAAGAAGAGAGGTGCCTCACACTTTCGACTCCGCTTTCATATCCGCCTTCACCTGATCGAGAATTTCCTTCATCTTCGAGCCTTGCATCTTGGCGATATCATCCTGATACTTCAGCAGCACGCCCAGCGTATCGCTGACCATCGCCGGATCGAGCGCCACGGCGTCGAGTTCCACCAGCGCCGTCGCCCAGTCCAGCGTCTCGGCCACACCAGGCGACTTGAACAGGTCTTCCTGGCGTATGCGCTGCACAAAACTGACGATCTGCTTCGAGAGCTTCAGCGGGGCTTGCGGGGCCTTCGCCTTGACGATGGCAAGTTCGCGGGCGGCATCGGGATAATCCACCCAATGATAGAGACAGCGGCGCTTCAGGGCGTCGTGGATTTCGCGGGTGCGGTTGGACGTGATGATCACGATGGGCGGAGCTTTCGCCTTGATCGTGCCCATCTCCGGAACCGTGATCTGGAAGTCGGACAGCACCTCCAGCAGGAAGGCCTCGAAGGCTTCATCCGTGCGGTCCAATTCGTCGATCAGCAGCACGGGCGGGCCGGAGCCATCATCCTCAAGCGCCTGAAGCAAGGGGCGCTTGATGAGATAGCGCTCGGAGAAGACATCGGATTGCAGCGCCGTGCGGTCCTTGTCGCCTGCCGCCTCCGCGAGGCGAATCGCCATCATCTGACCCGCGTAGTTCCATTCATAGACGGCGGAGGCGACATCGAGGCCTTCGTAGCATTGCAGGCGGATCAGCTTGCGGCCAAGCGACGACGCCAGAACCTTGGCGATCTCTGTCTTGCCCACGCCGGCCTCGCCTTCCAGGAACAGCGGACGGCCCATCTTCAGCGCCAGAAACAGGACGGTGGCGAGCGACCTGTCGGCGATGTAGCTGGCGGAGGCGAGCAGAGCTGAAGTGGTGTCGATGGAGGCAGGATTGGCAATCATGGCAGAGACATAGCGCGGCAAAAGCCAAAGTGCATCAGCGAAAGTTTCGATCGTGTTGCGCTCTCGTGGACGCGCAATTCACATGGTACGACATGCCGGGCCATGAGCCGGATGTCCAAGGCTCCAAACGGATGCCCTCGCCTTGAGACGCTGCTTGGAATGTGGATGGGATGATGCAGGATGGCATGAAGGGGAGAAAACAAAGCGTTGGATTGTCCTGACCAAGGGTGACGAGAGCGGAAAGACATTGACATGCTTAGAAATTAGAACAAATAATGAACAATGTTCAATCAACCTAGGAGCCTCTCATGACAACGGCTGACATTGCAAAAGCTTTCACGACCATGCTCAAGGCTGGAGATCACATCGGCGCAGCGGACAAGTTCAACGCACCTGACATCGTGAGCCTGGAGGCCATGGAGGGGCCGTTGGCCCGCATCGAGGGCACTGCCGCCGTGAAGGCCAAAAGCGACTGGTGGTATGGCGCTCATGAAGTTCACAGCTCAGTTGCGATCGGTCCCTATGTCAACGGAGACCAGTTTGCCGTCATCTTCAACATAGACGTTACGG
>JANNEO010000073.1:0-22616 GCA_031378805.1 Hyphomicrobiales bacterium | reverse complement strand
TATCAACCTTGACCTCCAAAGGGCAGTTGACCGTCCCTGTCAGCGTGCGCGGTTCGATGGGCATTCAGGCGGGAGATAGGCTTCAATTCGAAATTACCGGGCCTGACACCATGACAGTGCGCGTACGCAAGAAGCGCAATGTGTTCGACCTCTTGAAGGCGTTGCCGCCTCTGAATCACGCCGGTCCTCTGGACCGCGACACCATCTCGACTGCAGCCGACGCGGCACTCGCTGAGAAGTTCGCCGATATCAAGGCGCGGCCCCGTTGATCGGCATCGACACGAACGTCTTCATACGCTTCGCGCTCAACGATGATCCGCGCCAGCACAAAGCTGCACTGGCTTTGCTTGCTGCAGCCGACGTCGACAGCCCCATCTTTGTGCATCCGCTGGTGTGGGTGGAGGCTGAATGGCTTCTGCGCACGCGCTACAAGCTGACACGCACTGAGATTGCTGACCGCCTTTCAATCACCCTGCGTGCCGATCGCATTGTCATGCCTGACTCTGACGCGTGCGAGGCCGCCCTGAATGATTATCGTGCGAACAAGGCAGATCTCGTCGAATGCCTGCTGGCGCAATTCAACCATGTTGCCAGTTGTGAGGCGACCTATACCTTTGACAAGGACGCCGCGCGTCTCGAAAATATGCGTCTTCTCAAAACATGAGGCCTTGACCCATGCCCACCCGTATCCCCCGCGCCGCCTATGCCGCCATGTTCGGCCCCACCACGGGCGACCGCGTGCGCCTTGCCGACACCGATCTGATCGTCGAGGTCGAGCGCGATTTCACCATCTACGGCGAAGAAGTGAAATTCGGCGGTGGCAAAACCATCCGTGATGGCATGGGGCAGGGCCAAGCAACGCGGGCTGAAGGCGCGGTCGATACCGTCATCACCAACGTGCTGATCATCGACCACTGGGGCATCGTGAAAGCCGATGTGGGCCTCAAAGGCGGGCGCATTGTCGGCATCGGCAAGGCGGGCAACCCTGATACGCAGCCCGGCGTGACGATCATCATAGGGCCGGGCACGGATGCGATCGCGGGCGAGGGGAAAATCCTCACCGCGGGCGGCATCGACACGCATATCCATTACATTTGCCCCCAGCAGATCGACGATGCGCTAATGAGCGGCGTCACCACCATGCTGGGCGGCGGCACGGGGCCGTCCACCGGTACCAACGCCACGACCTGCACGCCCGGCCCCTGGCATCTGGAGCGCATGATCCAGGCGGCGGAAGCCTTCCCCATGAACCTCTCGTTTGCGGCCAAAGGCAACGCGTCATTGCCCGGCGCATTGATCGAGCAGATCGAGGCGGGCGCGTCCTGCATGAAGCTGCACGAGGACTGGGGCACCACGCCCGCGGCCATCGACAACTGCCTGTCGGTCGCCGACGACTACGACGTGCAGGTGATGATCCACACGGACACGCTGAACGAGAGCGGCTTTGTCGCTGACACGCTGCGTGCCTTCAAGGGCCGCACCATCCACGCTTTCCACACGGAAGGGGCGGGCGGTGGCCATGCGCCGGATATCATCAAGGTTGCGGGCTACAAGAACGTCCTCCCGTCCTCCACCAACCCGACGATGCCCTACACCGTCAACACGCTGGAAGAGCATCTGGACATGCTGATGGTCTGTCACCATCTCGACAGTTCCATCCCCGAGGATATCGCGTTTGCCGAAAGCCGCATCCGTAAGGAAACAATTGCGGCGGAAGACGTGCTGCACGACATGGGAGCGCTCTCCATCATGGCGTCGGACAGCCAGGCCATGGGCCGCGTGGGAGAGGTGATCATTCGCACGCTGCAGACCGCGCACAAGATGAAGGGCCAGCGCGGCAAGCTGGACGGTGACACGGCCGGAGCCGACAACTTCCGCGTCAAGCGCTACATGGCGAAGGTGACGATCAACCCGGCGATCGCCCATGGGTTGTCGGCGCATATCGGCTCGGTGGAAGTGGGCAAGCTGGCGGACCTGTGCCTATGGTCACCCGCCTTCTTCGGCGTGAAGCCGGACATGGTGCTGAAAATGGGCACCATCGCCGCCGCCCTGATGGGAGACGCCAACGCCTCCATCCCCACGCCGCAGCCCGTGCATTACCGCCCGATGTTCGGCGCGTTCGGCAAGTCTCTCACGCGCTCGTCCGTGGTGTTCGTGTCGGAGGCATCCATCGCCCGGGGGATCGCGGGAAAATACGGCACGGACAAGCTGATGCTGCCGGTGAAGAACACGCGTGGCGGAATATCGAAGGCGTCGATGGTGCATAACAGCGCGTGTCCGAACATCGAAGTCAATCCGGAGACGTATGAGGTGCGGGCGGATGGCGAGTTGCTGACGTGCAAGCCGGCCAGCGTGCTGCCGATGGCGCAAAGGTATTTTCTGTTTTGAGAGATGAAAAAATGGAACTTATGGCTTTACTGACAGTTTTTGTTATATTCAGTGCGAACTTTTAAATTGGATTGATCTGCTATCAAAAGCCGCTCAGTCGCTTCACATAAAGCCATGCGCGCAATTTCTCGCGAAAAAACTGTGCTGTAACGTCCTGTTTCTGTCGCTCTGCGCAGGCGGGTGCTGCTGCGTTCGATAATTTCTATTTCGCGCGGATAAGGGAGCATGTTGCGAAGCATATCTCGATCTCGGATTTCTTGAATTTTCTCCATTCTGAAAAATTCATAAATTATTACACATTCTCTATGAATCAGCCGACATTCTGAACCTTGAGCCTTGGCGCTATGGGCAAGCAATGCAGTAAGAATTATTGGAATAAACTGTAATTTTTGCATAGCTTATCACCCCTCCACATACTCCACCACACTCGTTGGCGTCGGAACAACCACACCCTCCTCCCGCAACCCATCGATATGAAACCGGATTGCCTCGCGGATTTCGCGCTCCACGGCTTTGACCGTGTCTCCCGTGGCGATGCAGCCCGGCAGGTCGGGTACGTAAGCCGAGTAGTTGCTTCCGGCCTTCTCGATAACCACAGCGTAACGCATCAGCGTTTCTCCTTCAGTCCGGACTGCTTCAGGATACTGTCAAGCGTTCCTGGTGCGACATCATCCGATGGTTTGCCAGCCACGGTCACGCGGCCAGGCTTAAACATATGCTTGAACTGCCGATGGCTTCCGCGTGTGGCGACGAGGTACCATCCATCCCTTTCGATCATTCGCAAAACCTCACGAACCTTCATGGGGAAATGATGGCAGGACATAGGTTTAGGAGCAAGGTGTATGTCCGCAGGGCTTGGCCACTCCCATTGTCCACCCTAACTCCCCACTCACAGCCTTGGAACTACAGGCATTGCGGGGCAGGGAACTGGGGAATTACAGGGAATTCAGGGAATTACAGGGACAGGATACGCATTGCAGCATTTCCTGCCACCCGCTCGCCCCCTCATCCTGAGGTGCGAGCCGAAGGCGAGCCTCGAAGGACGCACGACGTTTCCGCCTGCAATCCGCTTTCAGTCTACTCACTTGTTGTGCGTCCTTCGAGGCTCCGCTTTGCTGCGCACCTCAGGATGAGGAAACGTGGTGCTTTGTCCTTCTCTCGCAAGCCGAGAAGGACAACCATCTCACCCCCGTGCCCGGTCCACCACGCTCCTGAAGTGCTCCAGCGCCAGCCCTGCACTTTCGATCAACTGATCGGTCACGAAGCCCTCAGTCCTCAACCGCGCCAGGTTGGCGACGATGGCGTCTCCCCTGGCCTCGATCTCGGCCAGCGCGGCGGGCGACGCGGTGCGGGCTGCCGTGGTGAGCGCCCCGATCTCTTCCACCATCTGGCCGCCCTCGCCGTGCCGCTTGCGCCCGATCCAGGCGAGGAAGCCAGCGAGGCCCGAGCCGAGGATGGAGGCGCCCCACAGACCGGTGAAGACCAGTTCGCCATAGCGCTCGAAGAAGGTCTTGGTCTCACCGTCGAAATAAGCCATCGCGCCGGGATGCACGGGCAGGCGCGCGCCCATTTTGCCATCCGGTGGCTCGGCAGTGAAGGCGATGGGAATCGTGCGGTTCAACCGGGTTCGTAGGTCGTACAATGTCTTGGCGGTGCGGCCCGCAAGGTCTTCCGACATCGAGGCGCGGGCGACCGTGCGATACGAAATGGCGACAGTTGTGATTTCCTCGGCGGGCCGTTTTGCCCCGAAAGCCCCTGCGGGAATTTCGGCGGTTTCCACGCCGGTCACGCGGTTGGCGATGGCCTGGGCCTCGTCGATGGGCACGATGCGCAGGCCGCCGGGCAATCGCCGCGCGATCTCGGGCAGCAGCATGGTCACACTGGGGGCGCTGGGCACGACGATGGCGATTGCGGCATCGACCTTGCCGGTTCCCAGCAGTTCAGGCAGCTCTTGCAGATCGACCTCGATGAGCGTGGCGTCCTTCTCGCCGATATCGGCCACGGCGAGCATACGGCGCACCAGGGGCAGGTTCGGATCAGTCAGCCGCGCCACGGCGATGCGCTTGCCCTTGAGGTCTTCGAACTTGAGGATGCCGCCACGAGCGCGCTGCGGCGCCATCACGATGGCCAACCGCCGCGTGTTGACGAGAATCGACTGGCCGGTGGCGGGCAAGTCATAGTCGCTGCGGATGATGGCAAGATCGATCTTGCCGTTATCCATCAGTCGAGCGCTTGCATCCGCACCTTCAGTCGTCACGATCTTGAGGCGGATGCGATCCCGCGCCTCGATCCCGGCTTCGGCCAGCGCTTGTGCGTAGCGATGTGTCTCCTGGCCAGGCGGCCCCACGGCAAGGGTCAGCGTACGGGGCAGCCGCGAGAGAAACAGCCCGCCAAATGTGACGCCAACGAGGGCGAGCAAAACGGCAATGATGGGCAGAAGGGATCGGCGGCGCATACCAGCTTCCCTACGCCGTCAGCGTCTTTCCGGGAAGCACAGCCGCGTATTCACCTTAACCGTCAATCCTTGGATCGGGTAGGGCTGGCTTACCAGGCGATACCGAAGCGTCCCGGCAGAAGGCGCTGCTGCGCCGAACCCGTCGGCACGATGGAATCGCTCGACCGGAACGGCGTCATGCCCAGCGAATAGTTCTGGTACACTCCCGGCGGCACCTGCGTGCCTGCATCGAGGTAGGAGCGGGGCTTCACTTTCACCACCATTTCCTTCGACTTCTTGCGGTGACCTGCCGCCTCGGCAACCCCATAGGACGCCGTGAACACAAGGCTAGCGGCAGCAAGAGCAAAGACAAGGCGCATGGCGAACTCCGGGTTTCATTTGCAGTATTGAAGGGGAGCATGGCGTAATTTCGCCGTGCCGTGAAGTGCTATATGTCGATTGGTTCAACGCTTCGGCTTGTCGCCGATGCTGCCCGTCATGTCGCCGCGAATACCCGGCGCCTTGCCATCGGCGTCGAGCCAGGTCGGCTTGCGTCCGGCACTGACGGATTTGCTCGCGCAGGGGCGACGGCGTTGCTCTGCTTCGGTGAAAAGCTTGCGCAAATCCTTGTCTTCGCCCGCTTTCAGAAGAGCAAGCCGATCGATGAAGCAGGAGACCTCCGGGCGCTCCACGGCGGCTCCCTGGGCGGCGCAGTACCATCCAGCCAGCGCGATTTGCCCCGAGGAGCGAAAGGCAAGGCACGCCTGGTTGCGCCCCGTGCTGTCAGTGAAGGTCATGTCGGCGACATCCAGATCGCCGAATTTCGTGGGCAATCGGCCAGGCGCTCCGGCACGCACCACCGCCACGCCGCGCTCGGCCTGCTGGCGGGTCATGTCGACAAACAGGGACACATCCGGAAGCGCGGCATTGCTGCGGCGCAACGTCACCCGGGCATCGGGAAGATCAGGGCTGCCGGTCTCGAACGTCAACACGTCCTCGCGGTCGCCCGCATCGTTGCTGCGCGACTGATAGGCTGCGGGCGTGCGCCCGAATTGCGGAGCTTGAAGGCTCAGAACTTCGACCGGCTTGCGGTTGTTCTGCCAGGTCTGCGGGGTTGGCACCCGTGCTGCTCCGGCTATTGAACCCACGATCACCGGGTCTGAAGTGTCGGCTGGAATCGGCTGATCACCCAGGGTCAGCAAGCCAGCCAGGGCCAGCACGGCACCTGCCGCACCGAAGGCCAGGCTGCGCATATGCGTCACGGCCACATCCTCGATCCGGTGAAGCACCGTCATCGGTATGCTGGTCTCGGGGCGCAGCCGTTCCACGACCACATCCTCAATGCCACGTTCAACGCTACGCATTCCGCACTCACCCACTCAAGGAGCGGAAACCACGGCATTCTGCCATTTTGGCTTCCCTCTGATCAGTGCAATTTGAAGGAAGACAGCAACACAATCGTTACCGCGATGGCCCGATCTGATGGCGTGGTGAACAGGGCGTTGAGGGGAAAGGTTAACGCAAGGCTGGTGGTGACTGATGTGGTCGAGATAAGACGGTTGCTTAGTAGATAGGTCACCACGTCCTTTCCGCAGCGGACGCCTCGTCGGTCGAGCTGCACTCCCTAATAGCTCACGAATTGAAGCACGGCCTCCTAAGCAACCTTGCGACCCTTCATTGATGCACATTGCACTAGAAGACTACCCGCTACCGCTGCCGCCAAGGTTGGTGGAACGGCGTTACCTATTTGGCAGTATTGGCTGCTCTTCCGACCCGTGAACACGAAATCGTCTGGGAATGCCTGAAGACGGGCTGACTGCTTTACTGTCAGCCGCGGACAAAATTCCAATGTTCCCTCACGCGCCTTCCCGCCTTTTGCAAGATAAGTGTGGTAAATTGGAATCTGGTTCAGAGGATCGAGAAAATGAGTGCGATTTCCACCGGCAGTTGCGGGAATTGTCTTGGAAGGTTCATTAATATCAAGAGGACGCCCCTTACCGTTAAAAAGCATCCCAGCATACGGTGACTTCCTCATAACAGGGTTCTTGCAAAAAGTTACCTTTGCGTTGTTTGTCGCGTCCTCAATGCAGCCACTGAGGGCCTCACCGACAGAAACGTAGGGTCTAGACGCATCATGGCCGTGCGTAGGACCTGGAAAAGCGAAATTGATACCCTCCGCTATCCCTACAACGAATACTCGCATTCTCTTCTGCGGGACGCCATAGTCAGCGGCGTTCAACAGCATCAGAGTTACACCGTAACCGAGATCGCGGAGCTTCTCGACCCACATGTCGAGGTAGGCAGAAAACTTGGGACTGACTAATCCGCTTACGTTTTCCATCAGGAAGGCTGCCGGACGAATCTCGTCGACTGCTCTGACAAATTCGGGAACCATGTCGCGTATGTCGTTATTGCCCAATTGCTTTCCCGACACCGAAAACGGCTGACATGGCGGCCCCCCTGCCACAAGGTCGATATGACCCTTCAAAGGATGGAAATTATACTTTGCGATATCGATGTCGATATGGATGGTGTTGGGAAAGTTCCTGCGATGAGTTGCGATGGCATCCTGGTTAATCTCCAACGCATGCGTTACGGTCCATCCGGCCTGCTTCAAGCCCAGTGACAGCCCACCCGCACCACAGAAGAGGTCAATTGCACGCATCATTTTGCACCCGTCAACTCACGCGACCTTCGCCACTAAGTATGGTATCCGCAAGTGTTATACCCTGCACGAGTGCATACCGGATTAGTGCGACTGCATGTGAAAGTCAGCGTGACGCCGAAGGAATCTTCATTCACAAATCGCGCTTAATTCAAGTCATATTAGCATATGAACCGGTCTGTAAAGACCCTTGAACGAGCCGAGATCACAAAGCGCTGACACTTTCAGACCAAGCTGCTACATGAGCATACTTTACGCCGAGATCATTTAGATTTTCATGGACGCGGCGCAGAAAGGCAGCCCGTGCTTGAGGCGTCATAAGCATGAATAGAACCTTCATAAAGTCCAAAGCGTCAGCGTGATTGATATCGAGGCCGCTGACAAACTCTTTTGAGAACCGTCGCAATGCCACATCTTCGTCCACCAGGAGTTTTGTCGCCCTGATCAGAATAAGGACGTTGTTAACGGAGGCATCCCTTGCTTTGAGGATGGTTGAATCGATGTCATTTATTACCACCGGCCTGTCCTTCACCTCTATCGCGAGAACGACATCGTTGCCATCCTTGACCACGACATCACCGGAATTTCCCGTACTAGCGTCAGAGGCGTTCACCTTTTCGGAGGAAACCCGCAGGCTTGAAGCCTGCCCTTCAAGCAGCACCTGAATAGCGGAATAACATACGACTTGGAGCCGAGCTCCATTGCTGACCTTGGAAATATAGTCTCGAACCACGGCGATGAGATCAGGGACGGAGATCCTCTGAGGCCCGTGGAACTCTCCGATCTTCTCGGACAGAACCTGCTTGGCGACGATAAGGATGTCCTTGACGATCTCCTCTACGTCGTCCGGAGATCCGGATTGGAGCTTGTCGCAGACCGAACTCAGCAAGTCGTATCCAGCCTTCGCCTTCGCCTGCTGCCTCATGGCTGGCCCGAAGTTGGGAAACCTAGCGGGATTGTTCACGTAGGGATCGGACGAGCCGTTCACGACCCTCCCCACCTTCGTGTTCCAGGGCACTATGACCTTGGAAGCAAGGCTCCGGGCATCCCAACTTCCTGGAAGTTCCGAACTGACCTGAATGCATAGTGCGTTCCGATTCAAATCTGCAGCCTTGCCGATTGCTTGGGTGATCAACATGAACGCATAGGTAATATCGGCGCCCCGAAGGAGCGATGAGATCGCCTCTGATTTTGGCGAGCTTGGTGCCACAAGGGCTTCATCCAACGATATCTCATTCCACCTAGCTTCGAGATATTCTCTTGCCTTCTGATGAAAATCCGATGACTCCGATTTGGAGGATTTGGTCATGTTCCGATCCTGACCTGGCAGTTAACGCAAGGCTGGTGGGTCCTGTAGGACTCGAACCTACAACCAGACCGTTATGAGCGGTCGGCTCTAACCATTGAGCTAAGGACCCAGTGTTCTTGACAACACACCTTGGTTATCGGGGGATAGTGGTGCCTGCCCGTGCCGTCAACGCCAGAGTGGAGAGGTGAAGATGCCGATCGTTGCCGCCAGCGCCAGCACCCACAGGATCGAGCGCAGCGAAGGGCGGTCAAGAAGATAGGCCCCGACATAGCCCATGCGGCATACCACGTGCGCCACGGCCAGCACATCGACGATGCCATGTGGGCCACCTTTCAGTTCGGCCACCAGTACGGCCACGGCGAAGAGTGGAAAAGACTCGAAGCCGTTGAGATGCGCCGCATGGGCGCGCCGCGCCATGCCTTCATAGCTCTGGGCACGCGTCCGAGGGTCATGGTTGTTGTAGCTGCCACCCAGCGCCTTCGCTATGCCTGTGGTCACCACGGGCATCAATGCGGCGATCAGTACGCACCAGAGAGAAAGAGTCATGGGAATGTCCGGAAAGCGCCGCTTTTTTCACGTGATCGGCTGTTGTTCATGTCGCATGTGATACGAGCCGATGGGAGAGATGGATGCGCGGTCATTGCCTTGATTGCGCCTGAAGGGTGCATGAGTCCGGGATTTTTCCTTGATTGTGCTTCGCCTGCCCATAAAGTCTGGATTGAACATGCGGATTCGTGACACAGAAATGATAAAGCCCTTCTTCAGTTCACGGCCATTCCGCTTTGCCACGATCGGTGCGTTCGCTTTCGTGCTTGCGGCTTGCGATGGCTCCAGCCGCTTCTCGGATTTTGGCGGTGCCAGACAGGCAGTTGCCCCGCCACCGCCGCCCGCGCAGACATTCATTCCCGCGCCAACCGGGCGCGTGGATTCTTCGCCACTTCCGCCGCTGGGTGGTCCGCAGCCTATTCCTGCCCCAGGTGCGCCCAACCCCGCGCTGGGTGGCTTGCCTTCGCCTGGCCCAGGCGGCCCAACGGCGACACCCGGTCTGCCGCCCATCGGTTCCAGTGTTCCCATCGAGCCGGAGCCTCCCCGTGCGCCCGTGCGCCAGACTCAGTCTGCGCCCGAAGTCCCCGCGACACCGCCACAAGTTGTTGTCTCCCGCCCCGATCCGGCTCCGGCCCAGTCCAGTGCGCCCACGCGCAGCAGCGTGACCGGCAACTGGACCGCACGCGAGGCCAGCGGCGGAAGCTGCAGGGTCACACTTTCGAGCACGCCAACGCTTGATCTTTACAAGGCATCGTCTTCGGGCTGCCAGTCGCGCGAGTTGCAGCGGGTCTCGGCCTGGGAATTGCGGGGCGACGAGGTCTATCTCTACGAGCCCGGCGGTGGCGTGGCGGCGCGTCTCAAGCAGTCGGGACGCAATTTCGAGGGCGCTGCGGCCAAGACAGGCGCTCCGGTCAGCTTGCAGAAATAAGCGGTTTCATGCCGCAGCAACCGCGGTTTCGACGGTTTCGCCCACGCTTCCACGCTCATCGGGTGTCGCCGTGAAGTGATCGGGGCCGTCACCACGGGCACGCCAACACGTTTCAACCTGCGACAATGCCTGCAGTTGCGGTGGCCAGGCTTGCGCCACGCCAAAGCCGGAAAGCGCCAGCATTCCGCGCGATGAGAGTGTGGCCTCGATCTGCGCTTCTGTTCGCGGAAGGGCAGTACCGACGGGATGCTTGAAAAACCGCGGAATGCGCAGCCGGGTGCGGTTACCCTCCCGCTGCAGCGACCACAGTGCTGTCTCGCCCAGACTGAGCAACTCCGTCACGCGGCCCAGTGACGGGACAGGTTTGCATGACTCGAGATCGCGTGTGACGACAATCGTGTCCTTCAGGGCATTGCCGAGGACAATCCTGATATCATTTTCTGCCGTGGCAGGCAGCACGACGATCGCCTCCGGCGTCTCCGAGATCTGTTGCCTCAGCACGTCGGGGTCGAACGGGCCGTGCAGCATCACCACTGTTCCGCTGATCAACGGGGCCGCGACGGTCGAGATGAATCCTGCCGCCGACACAGGCGCGAAGGTGGCAATGATCGCGCCACGTCCGGTCAAGCCTGATATGGCGGAGAGTGCCAGCGCATCGCTGATCACTTGTGCATGGGTGCGCACATGCGCCGAAACTTCACCGCCAGATCGGTCCAGCGTGATCAGGGCGGGGTGCGTGGGGGCGTTGATCGACAGGGGGGCGCTGGACAGTTCCGCATCCCGCCAGTCATCGAGCGAGACGACACCTTCTGGCGGATTGGCACCGAACGCACAGACAAAGCGCAGTCCATAATAGCGGCTCGCCGCCTGGCGGGCTGCTTCGGAGGGATGAAACCCGGCATAACGATTGACCGTGATGATGGCCTTCGCCCCGGCAACCTCTGCCGCAATCCGCATCTCCTCGGCATCGGCAACAACCGACACCGGGCAAGGCACAAGCCCTGCCGTGATCAGGCCCAGAAGCGCCGCGACGCCGTCAACGGCGTTGGGCATGGCGACCAGTACCGGGTCACCTTGCCGCAAACCCAGTGCCACCATCTGGCGTGCGAAGCGTTGCACCTGGGCGCCAAATTCGCCCATTGTGGCCGCTTGTGGCGTGAGATCAGACCAATGCGCCATATCTGGAGCATCCGTGAAGCACCGCCGCCCCGGCCGCGCCCGGACGGCAGTATCCACCAGCGCGTCGAGTGTCAGATGCGCCCAGGAGCCGTGCAGACGCCGATCCTCGGACCTGTGCTTGTCGTTCATCGTCTGCCCGCCCGTGGGGAGTGATTCCACCGCCAATTATAATACAGCTTCATTGCCGCCACCATGTCTCAAAATTGATCTCGAAGCGGGGCGCAGTCACTGGGCGCTGCACACCGGCCTGTCGGGCCATCCATCGCTCTGGCGCAAAATACAGTGGCAGAACATAGTGGCCAGAAAGCAAGGCACGGTCGAGTGCCCGCACTGCAACCACGAAATCCTCACGCGACGCAGCCTTGCGCAGCGCTTCCAGCATGGCATCGACAGCGGCTGACTTCACGCCGGCATAGTTGAGGCTGGCCTCACGATCCGCAGCGGCGGAGGAGAACCGGTTGGGCTGCTCCGTGCCCGGCGACGCCGTGACCCCATAGCTCCAGATCATGGTGTCGAAGTCGAACGTCCGCAGCCGCCGCCAATAAAGGCTCGAATCCACGAAGCGCACCCGAAGCGTGATGCCCACCGGCTTCAACGCATCGCTGACGGCCAGTCCAATGCGTTCCTGCTCGCGCGAAAGAGCGAGAAACTCGATGGACAGCGGCTCGCCCGTCCTGTCGCTGACGATGCTGCCATCCTTCAGCCCGTATCCAGCAGCCTTCAGCATGGCTATGGCCGACTGCATACGCTGGCGATCCCGCCCGGAACCATCGGATTGCGGGGGTGTCCAGCGTCCAAGCATGATGTCCTCGCTGATCGTGTCGCCGAAAGGTTGCAACAGCGCACGCTCGCGTTCCGATGCGGGTTGGCCTACGGACGCCAGTTCGGATTGATCGAAATAGCTCTTTTGCCTCGTGTAGGCGTTCTGGAACAGATTGCGATTCAACCATTCGAAGTCGAACAATTCGGTTATGGCGGCACGCACGCGCGTATCTGCCAATTGCGGACGTCGCGTGTTGAACACGATGCCCGTCATGCCGCGTGGTGCCTGGAACTTCAGCGGTTCGCGGATGATCCTTCCATCACGCACGGCAGGAAAATCATAGGCACCCAGCCAGCGACCCGGATCTGCCTCGAAGCGAACGTCATAGAGACCGACCTTGAAAGCTTCGAACAGCGCATTGCTGTCACGGTAGAAATCAACGCGGATCTCATCGAAATTGTGGTGCCCCTTGAGGATCGCCAGATCCTTGCCCCAGAACTCTGGCGTGCGCCGCAGCGTGAAGGACTTGCCCGGCTCCAGTTCCGCCAGCCTGTAAGGCCCGGTGCCAAGCGGTGGCTTGAAGGTCGGCTGGTCGAAGCCCTCGCGGTTGATGTCGTGCCGCGCCAATGCGGGCATCAGCGCCAGCAGCATGGGCAATTCGCCATCGGACTCGCTGAAGGTGAAGCGGATGGTCTGGCTGTCCTTGACCGTGATGTCCTTCACCCGGCGATACGCCGTTCGCTGTGCCGGGCGACCTTTTTCACGCAACAACTCGAAGGTGAACTGCACGTCCTCCGCGGTCACGGGTTTGCCATCGGCAAACCGCGCCTTGGCGTTCAACCTGAATTCCACCCAGGTGCGGTCAGGCCCGGTTTCGATGCTTTCCGCCACCAGGCCATAGAGCGTGAACGGTTCGTCCAACGAGCGCATCATCAGGGGTTGCACGATCAACGTGTTGATGCCGCTGCCGGGGCTGACCTCGGGCACGGCACCGCGGGCGATATAGGGGTTCATGCTGTCGAAGGTGCCGAGCTGGCCGATGACCAGCCGTCCGCCCTTGGGAGCATCCGCATTGGCATAGGGTAATTGGGCAAAACCTTCGGGCAGGCCAGGTGGGCCATGCCGCGCGATGCCATGCGAGGGCTGCGCCGATCCAGGCGCTGCGAATGCCAGCAGCGCCACCAGGCCCAGAAGGGCAGGGGACATTGCCAACCAATTGAAAACGCACCGAATCATACCAGGAGGATATCACGCCGAAACGGGCTGTCCGCCATTGTTCTGTCGTCTTTCGGTTGTTTCAGGCTCCTCGATCAGCAGAAATTCATGACAGACGCACCATGACACTCTGGTTTCCGGCACAAAGACCCGCTAAAGGCAAATTCAGTTTTGTGTTCCGCTGCGTGGAATATTCTCAGCGGTTCAGGCCAAAGTGTCCGTTGTTTCGAAGGATGGAAGAATGCAGTCATTGAATTTCTCGCGCGGGTTGTCCGCAGCCGTGCTCTTGGCGGCCGCAGCAACCCTTGCCTCGCCTCTCCAGGCGCAGCAAGCGCAGCCGCGCCCCGCAGGTCAGCCTGCCCCGCGCCCCGCGCAGCCCGCTGCACAACAGCCTGCCGCAGGCGCTGCAATCGTCAACCTCAAGGCTGACCCCAACCAGACCGACTGGACCAAGGTTTGCGGCAAGGATCCCGCCACCAACCGCGAGACCTGCTACACGACACGCGATTTTGTGGCCGAGAACGACACGCCCGTGTTGGCCATCGCTGTCTACGAGACCAAGGGCGAAGGCAACAAGGTGGATCGCCAGGTGCGCTACCTGCTGCCACTCACCTTCCTGTTGCAGCCTGGTGTGCGCAGTTCCATCGATGGTGGCCAGCCGGTCGCCGGTCGCTACACCATCTGCGTGCAGAACGGCTGCTTCGCTGAATTCGTGGCGACCGATCAGGTTTATGCCCGCATGAAGGCGGGGCAGAACCTTACCCTGCAGGTGCAGAACCAGGCGGCACGCGAGGTCAGCTTCGTCATTCCATTGGCCGGTTTCGCCAAGGGTGCCGATGGCCCGCCAATCGATCCCGCCGTGCTGGAAGAGCAGCAGCGCAAGCTGCAGGAAGAACTGCAGAAGCGATCCGACCAGATGCGCCAGCAATTGCAGGGCGGAGCCGCACCAGCACCCGGCGCTCCTGCCGGAACACCAGCGCCTGCCGGGACACCAGCTCCTGCCACCACTCCGGCGCCTGCCACCGGTGCGCCCGCTGCGCCCAAGCCGTAATTTCGCCAACGACTGCCGACGAAAAAACCGCCAGGCGCAAGCCGGCGGTTTTTTCTTGATGCTTATGATCTCAGGGAATGAGAACCGTCGATCCCGTGGTTTTGCGGCCTTCCAGCGCCCGATGCGCGTCAGCAGCCTTGGCCAGAGGGAAGGTGGTGTTGACCGGTATCTTGACCGCACCGCTGCCCACCACGCGGAACAGATTGCGCGCCATTGCCCTCAGCGTGTCTGGCTCCGCGATATGCGCAAACAGCGTGGGCCGGGTCACGTAGAGCGAGCCCTTGCCCGAGAGAATACCGATATTGATGTTTTCGACCGGACCCGAAGCATTGCCGAAGCTGACCAGCATCCCGAACTTGCGCAGGCTGTCGAGCGACGCCATGAACGTGTCCTTGCCCACGCCGTCATAGACGACATCGGCGCCTGTGCCATTGGTGATCTCGCGCACGCGCTTGGCTATATCCTCGCTCGACGTATCGATCACGTGGTGGCAGCCGATTGCCTTGGCGATCTTGGCCTTTTCCTTGCCACCCACCGTGCCAATCACGGTTGCGCCGATCAGCTTTGCCCATTGGCAGAGAATCTGCCCTGTGCCGCCCGCCGCCGCGTGAATGAGGGCAACCTGGCCTTTCTTCAGCTTGAACGTCCGCTTCAGCAGGTATTCCGCCGTCAGGCCCTTGAGCATCATGCCTGCCGCGGTTTCGTGCGAAATGGTCTTGGGCAGCTTCACCAGGATCTTGGTGTCGGTCACCCGCTCTTCGGCATAGGCCCCAAGTTGGCAGACATAAGCGACCCGGTCACCGACCTTGAAATCCGTGACGCCCTTGCCGACGGCCACGACATCGCCTGCCGCCTCGTTGCCAAGGGTGAACGGCATGGAGGGCGCGGGATAGAGGCCTGTGCGGAAATAGACGTCGATGAAATTGAGGCCGATGGCCCTGTTGCGCACGGTCACCTGACCGGGGCCAGGCTTTGTCGCGGCAACGTCCTCGAGAACCATCTTGTCCGGTCCGCCGACCTGATGGATGCGTATGGCTTTGGGCACAGAATTCCTCCGTTATTGGCGTTTGTCGATTGCTTCGCGCAGCGCCGCCTGGCGTGCGGCATCAAGCGGAAAGTCCCACATGATGGCGATGGCAGCAAGCTTCAGGCAAACCGGAACTGCCGCATAGAGAAGCGCAAGCACCTTGAGGCCGAATTCACTGCGAAGACCCGCCCCAGGATCGTAGCCGCTGACGGCCAGCAGCGGAAAGGCAATGCCCACTGCCAGCGCCAGCGCCAGCTTTGTCGCCAACCCCCAGATCGCAAGGTAGATGCCGGATCGCTGTTCGCCGGAGGCCGCAGTATCGACATCGATCACGTCGGCTTGCAGCGACGCAGGCAAGACCAGATCAGCCCCCACGGAAAAGCCCGTGACCACGCAGACCACCAGGAAAAGCGCATCTGCCTTGGGGGGCAGGAAAGGCGCGAAGATAAAGGCGGCGCAGGCCAGCAGCATGGCATAGCACCAACTGCGATGCTTGCTTTGCGCCTTTGCGACCTGCAGCCAGAACGGCATACCGATCAATCCGGCAAAGAAATAAACCACCAGGAAAAGCCCAGCTTTTTCTGGCAGTTCAAGACGGTCGCTGACGTAGAGAATGAACAGTGTGACCGGAAAGCCGTTGGCCAGTCCATTGATCAGGAAGGCACCGACAAGCCGCTTGAAAGGGACGTTGTTGCGCATGAAGCTGATGCCCTCCGCGAAACTCACGGAGCGGCTGGAGCGATCCACAGGCTCCGGCACGCCAAGCAATGTTACAAGCGTGGCAAGCGGCAGCGCGATGATCATGATCAGCGCAAAGACATCGAGTGTCCGTTCCAGGCCCACCGCCGTGCTTTGCCCGTCGCTCACGACGTACTGGATGATCAGCGCCGCCAGCGTGCCGACAAAGGCGAAACCTTCTCGGAACACCGTCACCTTGTTGCGACCCTCGTAGCTCGGAGACAGTTCCGCCCCCCAGGCATTGAATGGCACCAGCGCAATGGTCCAGCTCAGGGACAGCGCCAGGCTCCAGATCAGCAGATGCTGCCATGTCACCTGCTCCGGGGGATTGAAGACCATGTAGGCCGACAACGCCGTCAACGGAATGCCAACAGCGAACCAGGAGCGGCGGCGACCGAAGCGCACCGATGTCTTGTCCGAGAGGTATCCCGCGATCGGGTCTGTAAAGGCGTCGACCAGTCGCACCGCCAGGAGGATGCTTCCCACAAGTGCGATGGGGACGCCCACGCTGGCATAATAGCCAGGAACGATGACGTAGAACGGCAGAGTCAGCAGCGCCAGTGGCAAGGCGGGCAGGCCGTAGCACAGCAGTTCAAGCAGGCTGGGCTCGCGTGCAAGGGGCCGGGAGGTATCGAGACGGGAGGTGTCGGGCCGTGAGGTTTCAGTCATCGGCACTGCGGCCCGAATCTGTTGTCATCAAATGACTTGTATCAGCCTTCACGCTGTCTTGGCATAGACGATCTGGCGCACATCGATGTTCTCCGATTTGAAGCCCGCCTCGCAATAGGCATAGTAATACTCCCAGAGACGCCGGAAGCGCTCATCGAAGCCCAGCGGCACCAGGTTCGGCCACACTTCCCTGAATCGCACCCGCCAATCCGCCAATGTGCGCGCGTAGTCCTGCCCGAAGATGAGGTGTGAGGCATGGGTGAGGCCGTGCTCCCGGCCCAGTTCGTCCAGGCGGGTTGGCGTGGGAAGCATTCCGCCTGGGAAGATATAGCGCCGGATGAAATCCATCTCGGTGCGATAACCCTCCCAGAATTTCTCGTGGATCGTGATGATCTGCAGGGCAGCCGTGCCGCCTGTTTTCAGCCTGTCACGCAACTGGCGGAAATACGCCGGCCAGTATTCCTCGCCCACGGCCTCGAACATCTCGATCGAGGCAATGCGGTCATAAACGCCCTTCTCGTCGCGGTAGTCCTGCAGTTTGATCTCCACACGTTCATTCAGACCTGCCTCGAAAATGCGCTTTTGCGCATAATCGAACTGCTCCTGCGAGATTGTCAGTCCCGTCACCTTGCAGCCGACGTCCTTGGCTGCATACTCCGCAAAACCACCCCAGCCGCAGCCGATTTCCAGCACGTGATCGCCAGGCTGGAAGCCGCCCGCTTCCGCGAGCGATCGGTATTTCCGCATCTGGGCCGAAGCCAGGTCATTGTCGCCCGGCGCATAGATCGCCGAGGAATAGGTCATCGTCCGGTCCAGCCACTGGCTGTAGAACGCATTGCCGATGTCGTAATGCGCGTGGATGTTGCGCTTTGATCCAGTACGGCTGTTGCGGTTGAGCCAATGCCGGAAGCGTTGCAGCAGCTTCACGATGGGCTTGCCTGGAAGCAGCGTCGTGACCGCGTCGTGGTTCACGCAGAAGAGATAGAGGAAGGCGGTGAGGTCAGGCGTATCCCACTCACCCGCGATGTAGGCCTCGGCCAGCCCGATATCCCCACCCTCGAAAAGCCGCCGCGCAAAGCGGAAGTCATGCACGATGAACTCCGCCGCCGGACCGGGCCGGGGACCGCAAAAGAGATAGCGCCCACCATTGGGCAATTGCACGGTGAGTTCGCCCTGTTTCAGGTCCATGGCGTAACCGAACGCCTTTCGCACCAGCATGGGCAGGTCGGCGGCGATATGTTGCAGCGTTTCGGCAGTGACGCGGATGGCCTGCATCGGCTGGGATGTCTGGGCGGGCATGGCGGTGGTCATTGGCGACTCTCCAGAGCGCGGGCGGGATCACGAAATGTTCCATTGACGCTGATCGGGGGTGGCGCGGGCGGCCTGCTGACCAGCCGGACCCCTTTGAACCAGAGCTTCATGGCTTCCCAATGGATGCCCCCCACGACCTTTAAGGTCATGAACGGAACCCGGAAGAATGCAGCGAGCACGGACCGGCTGGTCAGGATTGTATGACCCCCGATGAAGCTCGCGGACAGGATGGGACCGACCGCATCCGTCTCCAGGATGCGCAACGCGATGTCGCTGGCGGGCGGGCGTACCCGAAATCGATACGTCATGGTCATGTCCATGAAGGGCGACACATAGAACAGCTTGCTGCGCTGCTGCCGCAGCCCTGCCTCGGTGAGTTCGCCCGCCTCGACAGGCGCCACATAAGTATGCATCTCGCCGAAGGTGTTGCGCACCTCGTAGATCATCCCGATAAGCTGATCGTCACTGTCATAGGCGAAATAGACGGCAATCGGGTTGAAGGTGTGGCCGAGCACTCTGGGATAGCACAGCAGCAATATACGGGCAGGTTCCACTGCCAGGCCCGCATCGCTCAGCAGCTTGCGGGCGTATGGGAGGAGAGGGGAGCCATCACCCGGCCCGTGGTCGCTTTCTCGAAACGACAGCAAATTGAACCCGCCGACCGAAAACCACCGCGAGAGCCTGTCCGCCTCCTCCAGCCGCCCGATGTCGATGACCAGCGAATAAACGCGGTAAGTGAAACGATGCGCACGCGGCTTCATCCGGGCGTGCATGACCTGGCCGTCATAGAGCGCAGCCGCGCCCGGAGGCGGTGCAAAGCCATCGCTCTTCGGTAGACCTGTCATTCCGCCGACTGCCTCAGTGCGGTCTTGTCATGACGCCATGGCATGATGGCACCCAATCCCTCGGCTGCTGCCATGCCTGAGACCAGTCCATCCTCATGAAATCCGTACCCGGTCCAGGCACCGGCGAACCAGGTGCCGTTGCGGCCATTCACACGCTTGAGCAACGCCTGGCCCGCAAACGCCGCCGCCGTGAATTGCGGATGCTCATAGCGGAACGTATCGAAAAGAAGATCGGATCTTGGAGGCCGCGGCGGATTGAGTGTCACGAAGAGCGGCTTGTCGGCTGCAATACGCTGCAGATGCTGCATGGAGTAGCTCACGCACACATCTCCCTCGCTGGTGTCGGAATCGCGCAGGAAATTCCACGCAGCCCACGCGCCCTTTCGCTTCGGCATCAGGGCAGGGTCGCGGTGAAGATAGACAATATTGGGGCGGTATTCGACCGATGACAGGATGCTGTGCTCTTCAGGGCTGGGATCCTTCAGGATTGCCAGCGCCTGGTTCGAATGCGTGGCGAAGATCACCCTGTCAAAGCGTTCTGTCGCGCCGCTTGCCGTGCCGATGCTCACGCCAAAGGCATCGCGGCTGACAGCCACGACCGGATCACCCAAGCGATAGCGATCCTGAAACCCGGCTGTCAGTTTGGCGACATAATGACGGCTACCACCCCTCACGGTGCGCCACACTGGCCTATCCCAGTGCAGCAGCTTGTGGTTTTCGAAGAACGTCACGAAGTTTTCAGCCGGAAAATCCAGCATGTGTTCGGCGGGCGTAGACCAGATCGCGGCACCCATCGGCACGATGTAGCGGTCGCGGAAATAGCCGGAATAGCGCCCTGCCGCGATGTATTGCCCGAGAGACAGACCAGCCAGGCGTCCAGCCTCAAGATCAGCCTTGGCGGCCTTCTGGAAGCGCAGGATTTCCAGCAACATGCCGAGATAGCGCGGGTTCACAAGGTTTCTGCGCTGCGCGAACAGCCCGTTGAAGACGTCATGTGTGCGCCCGATCCACTCGAACGCGCCTGCTCCGATCGAGACCGAGAAGCTCATGTCGGAGGCCAAGGTCTCAACACCCAGATGCGCGAACATGGCTGTCAATTGTGGATAATTCAGCGTGTTGTAGACGATGAACCCCGTGTCGACACTGATCGAGGTTCCGTCATAGTCGATGTCGACCGTTGCGCTGTGTCCGCCAATGCGGTTCTCAGCCTCGAAAATCGTGATCTCATGACCAATGTCAGCGTTGTTTAACGCGTAGGCCGCTGCATTTCCGGCAATTCCTGCCCCTATGATGGCAATACGCATCAGATGCTGCTTCCGGGACAAGAAAAAACAGGGAACATCAGGCGGTGGTCTCCGGTGAGAGCGACTTGAAGGCGGCAAGCGCCTTGTCTCGCGCTTCGATATGACTGACGACGGGATGCGGATAGTTGGTACCAAGCCGTATACCCGCCCGCGTCAATACTGGATGCGCGGCCTCCCAAGGTTTGTGGATGACATCGTTGGGCAGTCCGGCAAGCTCTGGCACGTAATGGCGCACATATTCGCCCTTCGGATCGAATTTCTCGCCCTGCAGGACAGGCGCGAAGATGCGATAATAGGGCGCGGCATCTGCGCCTGATCCCGCCACCCACTGCCAGCTTGCCGCGTTGCTCGCCGGATCCGCATCGACCAGCGTGTTCCAGAACCAGTCTTCACCGACGCGCCAGTCGATCATCAGATGCTTGATCAGGAAAGACGCGACGATCATTCGCACCCGGTTGTGCATCCAGCCTGTTCGCCACAATTCGCGCATTCCGGCATCGACAATGGGATAGCCCGTGCGGCCCTGCTGCCACGCCTTCAGGTGCTCCGGATTGTGTCGCCAGGGAAATGCATCAAAACGCCCCTGGAAATTGGCGCTGGCAAGTGCCGGAAACTGATAGAGCAGGTGATAGGAGAATTCCCGCCAGCCCACTTCGGCCAGGAATTTGTCGAAATCGCGCTCTTTGCCCGCACTGGCACCGGACTCGAAGGCGAGCGTGGTGGAGGCCCAGATTTGCCGCGGACTGATCTCACCGAACCTCAGATGGGGTGACAGACGCGACGTCGAGCGGAAGTCCGGTCGATTGCGGTTCTCGCCATATCCATTGATGGCTTCCCCCAGAAACAGATCGAGGTTGCCCGCTGCCCCATCTTCTCCCGGTTGCCAAAGCGTTTCCATCTCTGCCGCCCAGTTCGGCTTTTCTGGCCTCAACGCGAGTTCCGCCAAAGTCACAGGGCGCATGGACAGCGTGTCGGGAAGTGCGCGGCCCCGGATCGCCTGCGGCGCTGGCAGGGGTGCGGCAGGGACACTCTTTTCGCGTGCTGCACGCCAGAACGGCGTGAAAACCTTGAAAGCCGTATCGGTCTTGGTTTTCACTTCCCAGGGTTCATACAAGAGATGACTGTTGAAACTGCGGGCCTCGATACCATCGGCCTTCAGTTTTTCCTTGATTGCAGCGTCCTGCGCACGTTCCGCCGCACCATAGCGCCGGTTCCAGAACACGGCAGACACGCCTGCAGCCTTGATGATGTCGGCAAGGATTGTGGCGGACGGGCCCTTGAAAAGCACAAGTGACGCACCCCGGTCACGCAACGCCTGCTGCAGACGCTCCAGCGAGCCATGCAGCCACCAGCGCGCAGCGGCTCCAAGTGGCCGGATCGCGGTATTGGCTTGGTCAAAGATGAAGACGGCGATCACAGGCTTGCCGCTGGCAACCGCCGCCGTGAGGGCAGGGTTGTCGGCGAGACGCAAGTCATCGCGCAACCAGACAAGGCACGCCTCTCCTGCAACATCAGTATCGGTCAGCACGCCTTGCACTCCAGTCCCCTCCAGCAGTCGAATCAGTCTCCGCGTGTAGGAACGGAAAAACAAAACTCGTGAGGTTACGGTTGGCGAGGCGCTGCAGATTTACCGCGTAGGCAAAAATCCGCACCTGCGACAATCAATCCGGGCATGATATCAAGGGGATGGCTCCTCGAGCAGGATTCGAACCTGCGACCAATCGATTAACAGTCGATTGCTCTACCGCTGAGCTATCGAGGAATGCAGTCGGCGTATAGCAGGCTTGGCGCGTGTTGCAAGCGTTTGAACCGTGGAAATTCAGCACTTCCCGTGCACAAGCAAGGTTGCGCGTCAGCCCGGCCTGTGGCTATACGGGCGCGTGGCGGTGACGCCGCGCCAAACGGTGGCCTCGTGGCGGAATGGTTACGCAGAGGACTGCAAATCCTTGCATCCCGGTTCGATTCCGGGCGAGGCCTCCAATCTTTGGCGTGGTGTGGCAACGATCAAACGCTGTGGGGGCCTTCCGATCCATGAATGACTTTGCCCATGACTGATTTTGTCGCCATTCGCCGAAATATGGTCGATACGCAGCTTCGCACCTATGATGTGAACAGCAAGCGTCTTCTGGATGCTGTCGAGATGGTCGGTCGCGAGCACTACGTCCCTGCTGACGTTGCTGGTCTGGCCTATGCGGATCAGTCCGTCACCATCGTAGCGGGGGAGGGAGTGACGCGCCCCCTTCT
>JANNEO010000066.1:0-39600 GCA_031378805.1 Hyphomicrobiales bacterium | reverse complement strand
AACGTCATCGCCTTGTCACAGCGCCTGCTGGACGAGCGCAATGGCATCGTGCCTGCCGACCGCGACTATCTCGTGACCCTGCCGGGCGTTGGCCGCAAGACCGCGAATGTCGTGCTCAACATGGCCTTCGGCATCCCCACCATGGCGGTGGACACGCATGTGTTCCGTGTGGCGAACCGTTTGCCCCTTGTGCATGGCCGGACGCCGGAAGAGGTGGAGGAGCGGCTTCTCAAGCGGATACCGGCGGAATACGCGCTGCACGCGCATCATTGGCTGATCCTGCACGGGCGCTACACGTGCAAGGCACGCGCGCCGGAGTGTCACCGATGTGTGGTCAGGGATTTGTGCCGAAGCCCGGAGAAGCGGGGGTAGCTACCTCTTCCGGTCCAGCAGCCGATAAACCTCATCATCATTCCGCTTGCCCACAATGATGATACGGACGGCATCCTCCGTCACATCATAGACAATCCGGTATTCGCCCGAATCCACACGCCGCAATCCGACATGTCCCTGCAATTGCTTGCTGTCGGCGGGCAGCGGATCGCCCGTGAGCGCCAGAACGCGGCTCACCACCTGCTTGAAGTGCTTGGGCGGCAGGTCAGCCAACTCTTTCAGGAAATCCTTGGTGTAATCGAGCTTCAGGCGGCTCATGCAGACTTCTGCACCAGCAATTCCTGCAACAGCGCTTCAGCCTTATCGGTGCCGACAAAGCCGCTCTTCATGGCCTCGATGGCCCGGGCGGCCCAAAGCGTGTCTTCCATGGCCTCGAAGCGTCGGAACTGCTCCTCGCTCATCAGCACGAAAGCTTCCTTGCCGCGTTTGGTGATCTGCACCGGTTCGCGTGCTGCGGACATGAACATGTCACCAAGCCGCGTCTTCAGGTCGGACGCGGCAAAAGATTTCATTTGAAGTGAGGCAGATTTAGCTGGCATGGAATGAAGATATCAAAATCCCCCAATCCCGTAAATAGGGGAATTACCCCCACACCCACAACCCCGCTAGACCCAAACACCCCACCACAATCCGCCACCAGGCGAACGGCGCGAACCCGTGCTTCGAGATAAAATCCAGGAACCCGCGCACCACCAGAAGGCCAGACACGAACGCCGCTGTAAAACCAATGACGATCAGCAGCACATCGTTGGAAGACAACAACTTGTAACTCTTGAGCAGATCATAGCCGAAGGCCGCCGCCATGGTTGGAATGGCGAGGAAAAATGAGAAATCCGCCGCCGCACGCTTGCTCGCCCCCATCAGCATCGCACCGACAATGGTGGCACCCGAGCGCGACACGCCCGGCACCATGGCGAGGCACTGGAAGCAGCCGATCTTCAACGCCATCGGAATGGAAAACTGCATGACATCGTCCTTCGCGCCTTGCAATTTGAGGTCATCGATCACCAGCAGCACCAGCCCGCCTGCGATCAGCGCAATGCAGACGATCTCCGGTTTGAACAACACGCCCTTGATGAAATCGCGGGCAAAAAACCCCACGATCATCGCCGGAACGAAGGCGACGAGCACGGCAATGACGAAATTGCGGCGCACAGGATCGCTGAACATGCCCTTGGCGATATCGAAGAGACGCCAGAAATAGACCAGCAGGATCGCCAGGATTGCACCGAATTGCACAAGGATTTCAAAGGTCTTGCCCTTGGATTCAAACCCCAGAAAATGTCCGACAAGCAGCAGATGCCCCGTGGATGACACTGGCAGGAATTCCGTAAAACCCTCGACAAAGCCGAGGATCAGCGCTTTGAGCATATCCATCGCAAGTCTTTCCCGCGCCAGCCGAATCGCCGGGCCCGAGTGACCAATGGAACATGGACGTTAAGCTTTGGCTAACCAGGGAGGCAGCAGCGCTCGGCTTCGATCTGTGCCGGGTGACCCCCGCTGCTGCCAGGTTTGGCGAGGCACTGGAGGGCTGGCTGGAAGACGGCCATCACGGCTCCATGGACTGGATGGCGCAGCACAAGGACCGGCGCGCTTCTCCTGAGGCGCTGTGGCCCGAGGCCCGCTCGGTGATCATGCTGGGCTTGAACTACGGCCCTGATACGGATCCGCTCGCCACTCTTGATCAGCCTGGTGTCGGCACGATTTCGGTCTATGCGCGGCATCGTGACTACCACGACGTGATCAAGGGCAAGCTCAAGGAGTTGGCCCAGAAGTTGGCCCGCAAGTCAGGCGCAGGCGTCAAGGTCTTCGTCGACACCGCCCCCCTCATGGAGAAGCCGCTGGCACAAGCCGCAGGACTTGGCTGGCAGGGCAAGCACAGTGTTCTTGTCTCGCGTGATCTTGGCAATTGGCTGTTTCTCGGTGCCATTCTCACCACGCTCGATTTGCCGTCAGACGAGCCGGAAACGGACCATTGCGGCTCCTGTCGCCGCTGCCTTGATGCCTGCCCCACCAATGCCTTTCCCGCGCCCTATGTTCTGGATAGCCGCCGCTGCATCAGCTACCTCACGATCGAGCACAAGGGGCCAATCGCGCGTGAGTTGCGGCCGCTCATGGGCAACCGCATCTACGGCTGCGACGATTGCCTCGCGGTCTGCCCCTGGAACAAGTTTGCGCAAACCGCACGGGAGGCCAAACTCCAGGCCCGGGAAGATCTGACGGCGCCGCCGCTTGTCGCATTGCTGGCGCTGGATGATGTCTCATTTCGCAAGAAGTTCGTCGGATCACCCATCAAGCGCACGGGACGAGACAGGTTTATCCGCAACGTGCTGATCGCGGCGGGAAATGCCTCTTCATCCCTCCCCCTGGCGGGGAGTGTGGCGAGCGCCAGCGAACCGGGCGGGGGGATATCCACCCTCGTCACCGCTACCCTGCCCCACCTCGCCGATCCCAACCCCGTCGTGCGCGGTGCCGCCATCTGGGCGATCTCGCGGCTTGACCCCGAACGCGCATCCGCCATGAAACACTATTATCTTGCGGCGGAGGCGGATGCTGGCGTCCGTGAGGAATGGAACAACGTCACATGAATCTGTTCTGCTTCGGCCTGGGCTATAGCGCTGAAAGCCTCATCCGTTTCCACAGCGAGCGCTTCACATCCATCAGCGGCACAGTGCGCACGCTGCACAAGGCGACCCGCCTGCGTGCCGAGGGAATCAATGCCATTGTCTATTCGGGCGGATCCGGCGGCCCATTGGTGCGGGCGGCACTCGAAAGCGCGGATAGCCTTCTGATCTCGGCAGCGCCGGACGAAGCGGGAGATCCGATGCTGCGCCAGCTTGGGCCAGAACTGCGCGAGGCAGCAAACCTGCGCACAATCATCTATCTCTCCACGGTTGGCGTCTATGGCGACCACGCAGGAGCCTGGATCGACGAAACGGCAGTTCTGAACCCGACGAGCGATCGTGCGTTGCGGCGCGTCAAGGCGGAGCAGGCTTGGATGGCGTTCGGCCAATTGCATGGCGCAGCTGTGCAAATCCACCGTCTCGCCGGAATTTATGGGCCTGGCCGCAACCAGATCGAAGATCTCCGCGAGGGCACAGCGCGGCGCATCATCAAGCCGGGGCAGGTGTTCAACCGCATCCATGTCGAGGATATTGCAGGCGCGGCCATGGCGGGGTTTGCAAAACCTGACATCGCAGGCCCATTCAACGTCTGCGACGACGAACCTTGCCCGCCGCAGGACGTGGTGGCTTTCGGCGCCAACCTGCTAGGCATCCCGCCGCCGCCCGAAACGCCTTTTGAAGCAGCCAAGCTTTCCGAGATGGCCCGCAGCTTCTATTCCGAGAGCAAGCGCTGCTCAAACCGGCGTCTGCGTGACGTTCTGGGATATGCTTTAAGCTATCCCACCTATCGGGAAGGACTGCGATCCCTGGCAGCCCTGGATTGATCCGCGGTAAAGCCATGCGCGATCCCATGACAACGGAAGTGATTCATGTGTCTTTCTGGGCACAACAGGCGCGGCTTTCCGCCTGCACTGCAGCATTTTCAAAAATATGTTTCAATTTCAATAGCTTGACTTTGTTTCTCTACGCTTGACAGATCACAAGGGCGAAAATATGTATCGGCGCGATTGAGGGGCGGCGATATGGCTGCTCGTTCTAGCCTCCAGCAGCGTTCCGATCATGGATCGATGGTGGTGCGCCGAGACAGCGGACGGTTTCGACATGAGCTCCAAAAGCTCTGGCCCCGACAATCAGGATGCGGAACTCAAGGCCCGCCTCGACAATCTGTCGGGCGCGATAAAGGCGGAGATGGTCCATGTCCATGACGAGCGCAAGGTTGCTGCTTCAACGACACCTGCTGTCGGGCTTGGCAAGGCGATGGGAACCGGTTTGCGGGTCACATCTGAACTGGTGGCGGGCGTGCTTGTTGGCGGATTTCTGGGCTGGTGGATTGACCGCTGGCTGGGTTCCAGTCCGTTCGGTTTCCTGATCATGCTGTTTATCGGCATGGTGGCCGGATTCTGGAAT
This sequence comes from Hyphomicrobiales bacterium, assembly GCA_031378805.1. GTDB lineage: Bacteria > Pseudomonadota > Alphaproteobacteria > Rhizobiales > Beijerinckiaceae > JADCCX01. The sequence continues at coordinate 35,176 of JANNEO010000066.1, read as the reverse complement.
GTCTACAAGATTGCGATGAAGCCAACCGGTACTGGTGCCGATGGTTCGTCGCAGGGCTGATAAGATTAAGGGTTGAATCGTGTGACCGGAGTTCCGGTGGCACGCACGAAACGAGGCAGGTTGTGGCAAGCGAAGCAGGCGACATCGATCCGATCACTCAGTTCGCAATTTCGCGGATCGGGCCTTCGGTCAATTTTTTCGGCAATGATATCTCGCTGACCAACTCGGCACTGTTCATGATGGTCGCTGTTGGCATCATCTATTTCCTCATGGTCCATGGCACCAAGGCAAAGTCGTTGGTGCCTGGTCGCCTGCAATCGGCGGCGGAAATGCTTTATGAATTCATGGCCGACACGGTGCGCTCCACAACGGGCAAGGAAGGCATGAAATTCCTGCCGCTGGTGTTCTCGCTCTTCATCTTTGTGCTGATCTGCAATCTCGTCGGCCTGATACCCGGCACCTTTACAGTCACAAGCCACATCGTCGTGACCTTCATGTTCGCATTGCTCGTCATCAGCACCGTGATCGTCTACGGCTTTGCGACGCATGGCACACGTTTCCTTGGCCTCTTCGTGCCCTCCGGCGTTCCAGCCCCTTTGCTGCCCTTCATTGTCCTTATCGAGGTCATCTCGTTCATTTCGCGCCCCATCAGCCTTTCGATGCGTCTGTTCGCCAACATGCTGGCTGGCCACATCGCGCTCAAGGTCTTCGCGGGCTTCATTGTGCTGATGTTGGGCGCAGGCGGTTGGGTAATCGCCCTTTCGCCATTGCCGATGGCAATGATTGTCGCTCTTTACGCTTTGGAATTGTTGGTCGCGGCCCTTCAAGCCTTCGTCTTTTCAATTCTGACTTGCATCTATCTCAATGATGCGCTTCACCCCGGGCACTGATCTATCAAGACCGTCCGACTTTCCCTCCCTACCCCCTCTAGAAGAATATCAGGAGTTTCACATGGAAGCAGATGCCGCCAAGCTCATCGGTGCTGGCCTTGCTGCAATCGGAATGGGCGCTGCCGCCATCGGCGTGGGCACAATCTTCGGCAGCTTTCTCTCGGGCGCATTGCGCAACCCGTCTGCTGCCGACGGTCAGTTCGGTCGTGCCTTCATCGGCGCGGCTCTTGCCGAAGGCCTTGGCATCTTTGCCTTCGTCGTGGCCTTGATCCTTCTCTTCGTCGCCTGATTCCCGGCTGATCGGCTCCCGCCGCAGAACTGGCGGGAGATTTTCTGAGGTGTACCGATGATGTCTCTGTTCATCGGGACCGCCCTCGCAGCGGATGCTCAAAAGGCTGCCGGCGAGAGCAAGTTCCCGCCCTTCGACGCTTCGACCTTCCCGGGCCAGATCTTCTGGCTCGTGCTGACGTTCGGCGTGCTCTATTATTTGATGTCGAAGATTGCACTGCCCCGCGTTGCCGAGATCCTTCAGACGCGGGAAAGCAAGATCGACGGCGATCTCAAAGCCGCTGCTGCCATGCAGGACAAAGCCCGGATGGCGGGAGAAGCCTACGAGAAGCTTCTCGCCGATGCCCGGTCCGGTGCGCAGTCCACGGCCCAGAAGGCCAAGGACGAGGCAGCTGCTGCGGCGGAAGCCAAGCGCAAGGTCGTCGAGGCAGACACAGCCTCCAGGATTGCCGCATCGGAAGTCAGTATCGGCACGGCCCGTGACATGGCCATGGCAAACGTGGCGGGCATTGCCTCTGACACAGCCGCCGACATCGTGAAACGCATCACGGGCGTTGCGCCCAAGGCGGATGAGCTGAAGCGCGCTGTCGCTTCGGTCCAGTCCTGAGGAGCCAACGGCATGGATACTCTTTTCGTCGCCGTCGGCTTTTTCATTTTCCTCGGCATTCTTGGTTATTTCGGTGTCCATAAGACACTGATTGGAATGCTTGATGCCCGTGGCCAGAAGGTCGCGGAGCAGCTGGAAGCCGCGTCAAACCTGCGCAAGGAAGCGGAAACGCTGCTGGCCCAGTACGAATCGAAGCGTGTCGCGGCTGAAAAGGAAGCGGCCCGGATCATTGAAGATGCCAAGGCCGAGGCCAAGCGCATCCAGGTCGATCAAGAGGCCAAGCTTGCGGATTATGTCGTGCGTCGCACCAAGCAAGCCGAACAGAAGATCGCCATGGCCGAAGCCTCTGCAACGGCCGAAGTGCGGGCCGCAGCTGCTGATGCAGCCATCCGTGCCGCCGAGGTCATCCTCAAGGGCCAGGCCACCGGCAAGATCGCCGATGATCTGATCGTGGCGGGACTCAAGGATGTGCGCGGGCGCATGAACTGAGCTATTGGATTGCTTGAACTGACAAAGCCGCCTTTCGGGGCGGCTTTTTTGTGGCTTGCATCAGCGTTGTGCGTCCTTCGAGGCTCGCCTTTGGCTCGCACCTCAGGATGAGGAATGCTGGAAAGTTGCAAAACTCAGTTCCACCTCATCCTGAGGTACGGAGCGAAGCGAAGCCTCGAAGGAGGCACAACAACTACGCAGCACCCGAGACGCGAAGTTAACGCTGCGCCATCGGAATCGGCTTTGGCGGCAGTGGATTGTCCTGCGGAATGACACCCGGCACTGCACTGCGTGGCGTGCTCGCCGCGCGTTTTGCAGAAGAGCTGCCCGTGATGATCGGATCGATGCCCGGCCTATGCGCGAGGGCAGGCCCGGTTGGCGCCTTGCGTGGCTTGGCTGCCGCCACAGGCACGGGCTCGGACGAGGCCGGACGCACCTTCTTCTTGCCATCGAGCGTCGTCTGCGCCACGCCCTCGGGCGTATCGAGACCGTAGATATCCTCGCGGAATTGTACCTTGCCCTGCCCATCGGCATAGGCCGTGAGATAAACCCAGGCCACCGGCACCTGCTTCTTCAGCTTGATTTCCGTGCGCAGGCCAGCGTCGATGTCGCGGTCGATTTGCGCCCGATCTATCCCCTGCTCGGCCAGCAACCACGCGCCCAGGTCACGCACATCGGAAATGCGTGCGCAGCCCGAGGAATGGAAGCGGACATCCTGCTTGAACAGCTCCTTCTTCGGTGTGTCATGCATGTAAACCGCTTCGACATTCGGCATGTCGATCTTGAGTTGCCCCAACGAGTTTTGAGAGCCGGGATCCTGCCGCAGCAAGAAACCGGGTGCCGTCTTGAAATTCCAATTGACCGAGTTCGGGTCGATCTCCTCGCCCTGATGGTTCAAGGTGCGCAGATTGTGCTTGTTGAGGTAAGCCAGATCCTTTTTCAGCGCCTTTGCCACATCGTTCTTGATGATGGAGTTCGGCACGGTCCAGTGCGGATTGAGATTGACCGACGAGATGCGGGCGGAAATCACGGGGGACTGTCGCTCCTTCTTGCCAACCACCGCCAGATGCCGCCGCTCCACCCGGCCATGGGCCACCGCCTCGACAACGGCACCTGGGATGTTGACGACAACGTAGCGCTTCTCGAATTTGAAGACGTTGTTCTGCAACCGCTCCACCGAGGCGTGCAGCTGCTTCAGCCGGATATCTGCCGGAACATTCAGGGCCGCGAAGGTCAGGCGACCGACGTTGCCGGTCTCGGTCAAGCCGTGACGTGCCTGGAAGCGCTTGAGAGCCGCAGTCGTTGCCGCATCGAACTGCGCCGAAGCCGCATTCGCATTGTCGAGATCACCCGATACCGCGAGGCGCTCCTTCAATGCCCGCACATGGGGGCCATCCATGCCCTGCTTCGAACCGCGTGTTCCCTCGGCTAGCCTGGACCAGCCACCTTGCGCCACGATCTCTTCGTAGAATTTCAGTCCGGCAAGTGTGCGCGAGAGTGATTCGGGACCGAAAGCCGGTTCCGTGTCACGGATATCCTGAGGCTTGAACGCATCGTGAGAAGCACTGACGGGCGCCTGAGTACCCAGTGTCTGTGGAGCGGATGGCGATGGCGGGCGGGAAGGCTCTGCATGGGCCACTGCTGGCCAACCTGCCAGAAGCACCATCACAACGCCGAAACCTGCAAGGCTTCGCTGGGACATTGCCCACTCCTACTGTTACGCAACACCTGGTACGGCAGCACATGCCGCGCCATCCCATACAATTAGGCCAATTGTCCCAAGGAAGGGTTAACCTTGTCCGGATGCTCCGCAAAGTCGCAGAACACTGGATTAAAACATCGAAGATTGATCCTTCCGCATCGATTTACATATCCTCCCTGGGAGGATACATAAACCCATGGTTCACGCATCACATCCTCTCATCATCAAGCGCTTGAAGCGTGCGCACGGCCACCTTGCTTCGATCATCAAGATGATGGAGCAGGGACGCCCCTGTCTCGACCTTGCACAGCAACTGCAGGCGGTTGAACGGGCCGTTGGCAATGCCAAGCGTGAACTCATCCACGATCACCTCGACCATTGTCTGCACGGTTCAGCAGGCACACATGGCGAAACCCTCGCCGAACTGAAGCAACTAGCGAAGTATCTTTAGCCATGCCCGACATTGCCGCGCTCATTCAGGCTGGAGCCACGAATGCATGGCTCTATCTTCCAGTCGCAATCCTGCTTGGGTCGCTTCATGCGTTGGAGCCCGGCCATTCGAAGGCGGTCATTGCGGCATTTGTCATCGCCATCCGCGGCACGGCAGCCCAGGCAGCGCTGCTTGGCCTGTCGGCAGCCGTCGGTCACACCATCATCGTCTGGGGGCTGGCCCTTGTCGGCCTGACATTGGGCGATGCCATGATCTCCGCACGCATGGAACCCTGGCTGATCCTGCTATCCGGTTTGTTGCTGATCGTGATGGCCGTACGGCTGATACGCCTCTCCCTGCCTGAACAAGAACGCGATCACCATGGTCACCATGACCATGACCATCATCATGGACACAGCCACACCAGCGAGGGAGACATACGGCACCAATATGCAGGACGCACTGTCTCCACCAAGGAGATCATCTGGTTTGGCTTCTCCAGCGGCCTGTTGCCTTGTCCTGCGGCCATTGCCGTGCTGCTGGTCAGCTTACAGGCCAAGCAATTCGCACTCGGCGTCACGATGGTTGCCGCCTTCAGCCTGGGCCTCGCCCTGAGCATGGTTGCGGTTGGCATTGCCGCCGCCTGGGGAGCGAGAATTGCATCCACATCGGGGAAGTTCGATCGTTTGGCCAGGATAGCACCACAGATATCGGGCTGGATCGTGCTTCTCGTTGGCATAGGCATGGCGCTGCAAGGACTGAAATCACTCGGCTACATCTAGGGCAATATTCCCCCCTTGCCCCTCATGCGCCCCCGGGTCATCATGCTTGACGCTATGACGGAGGATCGCTTTGAGCGACAGTGATTCCGGGGACAGTCTGACAAGGGAATGGGCGACGGTGGCCCCATTCCCCATGCAGAAGACACCGCAGATCGTGGCTTTTGACCGGCATGAACTCCAAGTCATCATGAGCCTTTACGGACGCATGGTCGCTGCGGGCGAATGGCGCGACTACGCCATGGATTTCCTGCGCGACAAGGCCGTGTTCTCGATCTTCCGCCGCACCTCCGAGATGCCGCTCTACCGCATCGTCAAGGATCCTGAACTCAAGCAGAAGCAGGGGATGTACGCGGTTCACGCACCTGGTGGCCTGATCTTGAAACGTGGCCAGGAACTGGCGCAGGTGTTGCGTGTCCTCGATAAGCCGGTGAAGATGGTAGCGGGTTGACGCCCTCCCGACTCAACTGAGTCTTGCTGGAACTTGTTTTTCCAAGGACATTCATGCCGTTTGACGCCACGACGCTTGTCATCATCACGGCCATCTTGCTGCTTGCCGGCTTCATAAAAGGCGTGATCGGGTTTGGCCTGCCGTCGATTTCCATGGGCCTGCTCGGCCTGGTGATGGCGCCGTCGCAGGCCGCAGCCCTGCTGCTCGTCCCCAACATCGTCACCAATATCCTGCAGGGCGTGAACGGTCCATCGCTGGTGCCCCTGCTGAAGCGGCTCGCGCTGTTCCTGGCGACAACAATCCTTGGAGCACTGCTGTGGGAATACGCCACAGGCGGCAGGGATCTGCGCTGGGCCACGCGGCTGCTCGGCCTCACCCTGGTAATCTACGCGCTATTGGGGTTGCTCCGCATCCGTTTCAGCGTGAGCGCGGCGCAGGCAACCTGGGTCGGCGCACTTTGTGGCCTGGCAACCGGTGCGATGACCATTGCGACAGGCGTCTTTGTCATCCCATCCGGCCCCTATCTGCAAGCCATTGGCCTGGAGAAGGATGACCTCGTGCAGGCGCTTGGTCTGTCATTCCTGGTTGCGAGCATCAGCCTGGGCCTTGTCTTGCTTTTGCGCGGCAGTCTTGGTTCTGGCCTGGCCCTGTCTTCGGCGGCAGCACTGCTTCCCGCCATGGGCGCGATGTATGTCGGCCAGTGGATGCGCAGTCGAATATCGGCGGACCTGTTCCGCAAGCTGTTCTTTGGAGGGCTGCTGGTGCTTGGTGGATTTCTGATGCTGCGCGGCTAGTGCGCTACTTCCCCAGCTTGTCCAGCCTTGCCCGCATCGCGTCCAGGTCACGTTTCATCGCGTCGACATCACCACCGTCGCTCTGGGCCGCCGTCGCTTCCGGCTTCGCGGCGAAGGGATTGAACAGGCTGAACGCGTTCTGGAACAGGTCCATGTTGGCCTTGGCCTGATCCTGAATGGCACCGATCACGTTGCCCGTCATGGCCTTGGACATCTGGTCGCGGAATTTTTGCTGCTCGCCCGTGAAATGCTGCATTGAATGCTCGAGATAGCTCGGCACCAGGCCCTGCATCTGGTCACCGTAGAACCCGATGAGCTGGCGCAGGAAACTGACGGGCAGCATGGTCTGCTGGCCTTCCTTGCTCTCCAGTTCGAAAATGATCTGCGTCAGCACCGACCGCGTGATGTCCTCGCCTGTCTTGGCGTCAGAAACCGTGAAGTCCTCGCCCTTCTTGACCATCACGGAGAGGTCTTCAAGCGTCACGTAGGTGCTGGTTCCAGTGTGATAGAGCCGCCGGTTGGCGTATTTCTTGATGACAGTTGGCACGCCGGTCTTCGTCATCGTCACCTTCCAGGAAATCGCACTCTTGTGGTGCGCTGCAAGATATAAGAACCCTGTTGCGCCGCAAAGACAAGTCTTTTGCATTGCGGCGGTTGACGGGATGCCCCGTGACGGGCTTCAGTGATTGAAATACGAAGCAAGCCGGATCGGACCGGCAAGGGAGAATACTTATGACGAGCAAGGATATCGTGATCGTCGGAGCGGCCCGAACGGCCGTCGGCTCGTTCAACGGAGCCTTTGCCGATCAGGCCGCACACAAGCTTGGTGCCGTTGCGATTGCAGCAGCCTTGGCCCGCGCCAAGGTCGCGGGTGGCGAGGTAGACGAAGTGATCTTCGGCCATGTCCTTACCGCAGGTGCCGGCCAGAACACGGCACGCCAGGCCGCCATGGCGGCAGGCATCCCCGACAGCGCGACCGCGTTGGTCGTCAATCAGGTCTGCGGCTCGGGCTTGCGCACGGTCGCCATGGGAATGCAGGCCATAGCCAGTGGCGACGCCTCGATCATTGTGGCGGGTGGGCAGGAATCCATGTCGCTCTCCCCCCATTCGTCCCACATGCGCGCGGGCACCAAGATGGGCGACGTGAAGTTCATCGACACCATGATCAAGGACGGCCTGTGGGATGCCTTCCATGGCTATCACATGGGCAACACGGCCGAGAATGTGGCCGCCAAGTGGCAGATCACCCGCGAGCAGCAGGACATCTTCGCCGTGGCGTCGCAGAACAAGGCGGAGGCCGCCCGCAGGTCCGGCCGGTTCAAGGACGAAATCACACCCTACACCATCACCACCCGCAAGGGCGATGTCGTGGTCGATACGGATGAGTATATCCGCGACGGCGCCACCATGGAGGCCATGCAGAAGCTGAAGCCAGCTTTCCCAGGTGGTGTCTCGGTGACGGCGGCAAATGCGTCAGGCCTCAATGATGGTGCCGCAGCATTGGTGTTGATGACGGCGGCCGAAGCCGCGAAGCGCGGCCTCACGCCACTGGCCCGCATCGCATCCTGGGCAACCGCAGGTGTCGCGCCTGAGATCATGGGTTCCGGTCCCATTCCGGCGTCGCGCAAGGCGCTGGAGAAGGCGGGCTGGACGGTCAAGGATCTCGATCTGGTCGAGGCCAACGAGGCCTTTGCCGCACAGGCTCTCGCCGTCAACAAGGACATGGGCTGGGATCCCGCCATCGTCAATGTCAACGGCGGCGCGATCGCCATCGGCCACCCCATCGGTGCATCCGGGGCGCGGGTGCTGGTGACGCTGCTGTACGAGATGCAGAAGCGCGGCTCGAAGAAGGGGCTGGCCACGCTGTGCATCGGCGGCGGCATGGGCGTGGCGCTGACAGTGGAGCGGTAGAACCTCTTCTCCTTCTCCCCATGCGGGAGAAGGTGGCAGGCGGAGCCTGACGGATGAGGGGTTGCACAAACCTGCGAGAACTGCGCGACCCCTCATCCGGTCGCCATCAGACGACCACCTTCTCCCGCAAGGGGAGAAGGAATAACCAAAAAACAAGTTTTCTGGGAGAAACACACCATGGCACGCACAGCACTCGTCACCGGCGGAACCCGGGGCATTGGCGCATCGATCTCGAAAGCCCTCAAGGCTGCGGGCTACACCGTCGCCGCCAGCTACGCCGGCAACGATGACGCCGCCGCGAAGTTCAAGGCGGAAACCGGCATCGCCGTGTTCAAATGGGATGTCTCGGATTTCGACTCCTGCGCCTCTGGCGTGGCGAAGGTGGAAGCAGAGGTCGGCCCCATCGATGTACTCGTCAACAACGCGGGCATCACCAAGGACGGCTTCTTCCACAAGATGACCAAGGACCAGTGGCGCGCCGTCATCGGCACCAATCTCGATTCTCTCTTCAACATGACCCGCCCCGTGATCGAGGGCATGCGCGCGCGCAGCTTCGGCCGCATCATCGTTATCTCCTCCATCAATGGACAGAAAGGCCAGATGGGGCAGGTCAACTATTCCGCGTCCAAGGCAGGCGATATCGGCTTCGTCAAGGCGCTGGCGCAGGAAAGCGCCAACAAGGGCATCACGGTCAACGCGGTCTGTCCCGGCTACATCATGACCGACATGGTCGCCGCCATGCCGCCCGAAGCGCTGGCGAAGATCGCGGCGGGCATCCCGGCGGGCCGACTGGGCAATCCCTACGAGATTGCCCGCGCGGTGGTGTTCCTGGCGTCGGATGATGCTGGATTCATCACGGGTTCGACGCTGTCGGCCAATGGCGGGCAGTATATGGCGTAGCCGCTGCCCCTTCCCTTCTCCCCTTGCGGGAGAAGGTGGCCTTTGCGTGAGCAAAGGTCGGATGAGGGGTATCGCGGAGCGAACCTGCAATGGGCAAAGCAGCTCAAGCCTACCGAACTTGCTTCGCAATACCCCTCATCCGGTCGCCATCCGGCGACCACCTTCTCCCGCAAGGGGAGAAGGGGAGCCCAAATCATGACCCCCACCCTCTCCGGCCTCGCCGCAATCGGCCTTTGGGCCGTGCTCGCGCTCTTCACCGCTGGCACCGGACCAACCCCGCCGTTTCAGCTCTCCGCCATCACCTTTGCGCTGGCGAGCCTCGTGGGCTTCGCTGTCATGGCTGCGACGGGTACCGGCTTCGGCGTCCTGCGTCAGCCACCAGTGGCCTGGGCCATCGGCATCTATGGCCTCTTCTGCTACCATGCGCTGTACTACACCGCCCTCAAACTGGCACCGCCCGCCGAGGCTGGACTGATCGCGTATCTCTGGCCGCTGCTCATCGTGCTGATGACGGCGCTGTTGCCTGGCGAATCCCTCAGCAAGCGCCATGTCATCGCCGCCTCCCTCGGTCTTGCCGGTGTCATCGTCCTGGGCCTTGGCAAGGGCAGTATCGGATTCGATGCTGGAAACTGGAAGGGCTACGCCGCGGCACTGGGTTGCGCCTTCATCTGGTCAAGCTACTCGGTCCTGTCGCGCACGCAGGCGGATGTGCCGACACAGGCTGTCACCGGCTTCTGTCTCGCCACCGCTGTCCTTTCCGCCATTTGCCACCTGCTGTTTGAAACGCCCGTATGGACCCAAACAACCGCGCAATGGCTTTGCATCATCGGTCTTGGTCTCGGACCGGTCGGAGCCGCCTTCTTCCTCTGGGATCTCGGAATGAAACGCGGCGATATCCGGCTGCTTGGCACCGCCAGCTATGCCGCACCTGTGCTGTCGACGATTTTGCTGGTGCTGTTCGGCTTTGCCCCGGCGCACTGGACGCTGGCTCTGGCCTGCGCACTGATCGTGGGGGGCGCGGTGGTAGCGACGCGGAAATGATATTTCCTTCTCCCGAGGGAGAAGCAATGCGTGCCCCTACTTCGGCGGTCTCGCGCTGATCACGCCGCGCCCATCCTTGATATCCGTCGGGCTCATTGGCGCATAGCGCTCGCTGGGCAAGGCATTGATGGACGACGGCCTGCCTCCGCGACCGGGCGGCGGCACGGGCAAGGGATTTTCACCGCAGCCTTCCCAGTAGTCGAGCGTCTGCTGGGCGCTTTCCATGGCGATCAATGCCTGCTCCGCGCGGATGGCCTCGCGCATGGGGGCCTCGATGGTGATGTGCTCCAGCGCGTAGCGATAGGCCGCCGCCTTCTCACGCATGTCGCGGCGCACCCAATCGACCAACCCGCGGTTTTCCGCCACGCGCGCCGCGGCTTGCTGGAGCTGCGTCGGGTGGAGTTCCTTCACGGTGTTCATGCTCTGCACACGCACGCGGTCTGCCGCGCAGACCCGGGCAGCCGCCTGCGAGAACGGCACCATCAGCTGCCGGTCAGCCTCGATATCCTGGCCAAGCTTGTGATAACGCGAGGCGACCGACCGGTAATCCTCGGTCATCAGCAACAGGTGATAGTGGCTGCGCCCGGAATGCGGCAGCGGTGGCAGCACACGCGTATAGCTCAGTTCCGCCAGCCGCATCTGCAGGTTGGCCTTGTCATGGGATGGCATCAGGAAACGCCAGGCGCGATCCCGCAATTCGATTTCGTCATCGGTGAAAGGATAAAGCGAAACGGCGTCACCACGCACCCAGGCCGAGAACAGTCCCGCCTTGGGCAGAACCGTGCCGGTCACGACATTGTCGGCGCGCCGACCGAAATCCCCGGTGTGGGAGGATGAGCAGGCCGCAAGCAGCACGAAGCTGCAGCCAACCATAACGCGCGGGCAGACTCGCTCGAACGCCTTCATTCCACGCATGGTCAAGCCCGGCGCCGGGCCTTCCGGCGGCGTCCGTTCTGATTATTGTCCCGCTCCAGAGAATCCGGGGCCGCATTCTGCGGCTCCAAGTCGGCGTGGCGCTCATAGCGCACGCCGGTGAAGAGCAGGATTTCCGCGTTCTTGTTGGCGGACGGCATTGATGCCGCTTCATGTCCCCCACTCAGCATTCTGGTGCGGGGAAATGGCAGGACATTGGTCATGGCCCATCTCTCCTCACGAAACGCAAGTGCTTCGTACGAGTCACTTCAGGACATTATGGTTAATGCATCGATAAGCGCAGCGCTGTCGCGTCAGGCGGCCAGTCCGAATTTACGGAATATTTCATCTTTTGGCCCGTCAGCGACGATTTTTCCGCCATCCATCCAGATGATACGATCGACAAGCGCCAGGATAGGCAACCGATGTGTGGCGACAATCACGCCGGTCTTTGCAAGCGCACCATCCTGCAGCTGCGCGGTCAGCGCCTTGACGATGCGCATCTCGCGCTCGTTGTCCATGGCGGAGGTCGGCTCATCCAGCAGCAGCAACTTTGGCTGACCCATGAGCGCCCTGGCGAGAGCGACCGACTGCCGCTCGCCACCCGACAGCCGTTGGCCGCCCGGACCGACTTCGAGGCTGTATCCCGAGGGATTGCGGTTGGCGAGATCGGCAATGCCGGTCAGGTCCGCAACTGATGTGAACCACTCATCCGTGATCACGCCCAGCCCCGCCTTCATGTTGCCTTCCAGCGTGCTTTCCGCAAGCCAGCTCTCTTGCGACATCAGAGCCACAGCGCGACGCAGCCCGAGCGGATCGATCTGGCGAATGTCCCGCCCATCGACATGGATCGTGCCTTCCGTGGCCTCATGCAGGCGCACCATGAGTTTCAGCAGCGTGCTCTTTCCGCTGCCCGACTTGCCGATGATTGCGATGCGCTCGCCCGCCTTCAGTCCCAGCGTAAGCCCGGTCATCAAGGGCGCAGCATTGCCATGCGCGAAGCCGACACGCGTGAATTCGAACGCACCACGGATGGGCTTGGCCAAGGCAGCTTCAGACGTATCGCCGCCATGCTCAGGTGGCGAGGCCGCAAAGCCTGCAAGAAGCGCCGTGGTGGCGAAAATCTGTTTCAGCCGAAACCCTTGGCCCATTACGGCCGCAACCGGCATGATGGCGCGGCTCGCCAGCATCATGCAGGCGGAAAGCGCACCCACCGTCATCAGCGAGGCCGTCACGGCATAGGCCCCAGCGGCAATGGTCGCCACGGTCACGACCTGCATCACGAAGGCACCGGCATGGTTGGCAAAATTCTGACGACTGCGCAGCTTGTGCCCGGCGAAGGCTGCGGCGTCGCTGCGCTCTTCCCAGCGCATCAGCAGTTGGGGACCGCTGCCATGGATGCGCACCGGCTCCGCTGCCATCACCGCATCGACGATCATCTGGGTCTGACGCTGCGTCAAACGCGCCTCGTCCCCCAAATCCTGCATTTGCAGGCGATGCCCCACAAAGTGGATAATCAGCAGCAAAAGCACACCGATAGCCGGTATCACCGCGATCCAGCCACCGAGTGTCCCAAGGAAGGCGAGGACGATCAGAAAGAAGGGAATATCGACCATCAAGCCGGCAATGAATTGCGGCGCAATGGTCGCGGCCTGGTTCAACTCCTGGAACGGCTGCACCAACCCTCCCGCTTGGCGCGGCATCGCAGACAGAGGGGCGTGCAAAAGGCGACTGAAAACCCTGGCGCCAAAGCCAGTCGCAGCCGCCAGCGACACCGCATCGCCAAGCGCATGGCGCACGTGGCGCAACGCCAGGTCGACCACCAGCAACATGCCGACACCCAGAACCAGCGCCCACAGCGTCTCGAAGGCCGCGTGCGGAATCACCCGGTCGAACACCACCATGGTGAAGGTGGGAACCGCAAGATTGATCAGGCCCGAGAGAAAGCCCGCGAGTGCCAGCGCAAGCACGAGCTGCTTCTTTTCGGCTGCGGTTTGCAGCAGATGCGCGGCGAGTGGATGGCGCTCCTGGCTCTGCGGCAGCATCCCGCTGAGAGCCTCGGCACGCATCGAGGCCACGCTCGCCTGCGCTGGCGCAGCTGCCGGACTCATCCGCAGATCAGGCTCTATCTTGCGGGCCTGGAAGAGGCCACCGCTGGCCTGCACGGCCAGCACGGCCCGCTCTATGCGCAGATCCGCACCGCCCTCCCCCGCCAGCAGCCAGGCACCTGTAGCGGGCGCTTCAAGCAACAGCCTGCTGCTGCCATCCTTCAACAGCACGACGCAGGGACAATCCTGCGGACCAAGAGCATCCGTGTTCTTGGTGACCAGGGCGATTTCCAGACCAAAGCGCTGGCCAAGCTCGTGCAGCAATTGCGGACCGGGCAAGCCGGCGATGTCGGAAAAATCAGATGTCAATGCTCCTGCCGCGCCAAGCCGCACGGCCAACCGCCGCAGGTCGGCGATGGGATGGCCGGACGGTCCCAACTCGCGGCTGATGCCTAGTGGCAGTCCGGTCGCGGATTTCAGCAGCTCTGCGGCCATTGCGGTTCCAAGGCAGTGCCGCCCGCGAATCCGCGTGTTCGGCACCCTGCATTTCAGGCCGTCATGGTTAACGCTCCGTAAACTTGCATTGCTTAAGGTGCAGGAAAGTTTCTGCATTTCCACGAGGCTGCGCTTTGGCTTTTCCATCTGCCCAACAGCTTTCACCGCATCGACGCCAGGCGGACATTATCGCCAGCCGCGCCCATCTCGTTTTCGTCTGGTCGGTCAGCCTCGGCATGGCGGCTTTCCTGTTCTGGGCGTGGATCACCGTGCTCGACAAGGTGACGCGCGGGACAGGGCGCGTCACGCCACAGACCAACAACCGCATCATCCAGCATTTCGAAGGCGGCATCCTCAGCGAAATCCTGGTCAAGGAAGGCCAGCAGGTGGCGGAGGGCACGCCGTTGCTGCGTATCGACAACAGCTTTTCGCGGGCCGAGTTGTCCCAGGCAACGCTGGAACTGAAAGCACGCCGCCTGATGATCCAGCGGCTCGAGGCAGAGAGCGCGGGCAGCCGCAAACTGGAGATGGACCCGTTCCTGCGGGGCGAGATGGCCGACATCGCCGCGAAGGAGATCGACTTGTTCAAGGCCCGCATCGACGGGCTGGACGCACAATTGCGCGTGGTGGACGACCAGATCAAGCAGAAGGTGCTGGAGGTCTCGGAACTGCGCGCCAAGATCGTCAACCTCAAGCGCGAGCGCGAGCTGGTGGCGCCCCGCGTCGAAAGCCTGCGCCGCCTGTCACGTCAGGGCGCGGTCTCGGTCAATGATCTGCTGGAAAGCGAGCGCACCTTGCAGCAGATCGACTCGAAGGTGCAGGAGCTTGGCCTCGAAACGCCAAGGGCTGAAGCTGCGATTGGCGAACTGCGCAGCCGCCGCGAGCAGACCATCGCCCAGTTCAAGACCGAAGCGGAAAAGGAGCGCCGCGAGGCCGGTGTCCAGGCTGCAAAGCTTGAGGAAACAATCACCGCCATGCAGGATCGCAGCCGCCGCTCGGAGGTTGTGGCCCCCATCGCAGGCATCGTCAACAAGCTGCATGTCAACACCATCGGTGGCGTCGTGAAATCCGCCGAGCCACTGGTCCAGATTGTGCCACTGGAAGAGGCGCTGATCGTGGAAGCCCGTCTGTCACCCCAGGACCGTGCCGAGGTCTGGCCGGGCCTGCCTGCTGTCGTGAAGATTTCCGCCTATGATTACTCCATCCATGGCGGCCTGAAGGGCAAGGTCATTGATGTTTCGCCTGATGCTCTCTCCGACGACAAGGGGGAGCCGTATTTCCGCGTCCGCCTCGCCGCGAGTGCCACCAATCTCGGTCCGGGCAAACCCGTGGTGCCTGGCATGATGGCGCAGGTCGATATCCTCACAGGCAAGCACACCGTTCTGGATTATCTGCTGAAGCCGATGCGTCAGCTCCAGGCCAACGCGCTCAGGCAATAGGCTAGCGACCTGTCCAAACGGTGATGGCAAAGAAAAAGGGCGGCCTCGAATGGCCGCCCTTTTTCATGAGCGATTGGTCCCGCTGCACCAGGATCAGTGCGCGGCGGCCATGCCCCAGTGCGAACCCCAGAGGTAGATCGCTGCGAAGAGGAACAGCCACACCACGTCGACGAAGTGCCAGTACCAGGCTGCGAACTCGAAGCCGAGATGGCGCTCTGGCGTGAAATGCAGATTGTATGCCCGGTAGAGGCAGACGCCGAGGAAGATCGTGCCAATCAGGACATGGGCACCATGGAAGCCGGTCGCCATGAAGAAAGTGGCACCATAGATGTGGCCGGAGAAGCTGAACGCGGCATGGCCGTATTCGTAGGCCTGCACGGCCGTGAACAGCGCACCAAGGATAACCGTGAGCCACAGGCCCTTCTTCAGGCCCTCACGGTCGCCGTTGAGCAGCGCATGATGCGCCCAGGTCACGGTCGTGCCAGAGGTCAGCAGGATAAGCGTGTTGAGCAGCGGCAGGTGCCAGGGGTTGAACACCTCGATACCTTTGGGCGGCCAGGTGCCTCCCAGCTTTTCGACCCGCGCATACTGGATGGCTTCGTTGGAATAGATCGAAGCGTCAAAATAGGCCCAGAACCAGGCCACGAAGAACATCACTTCCGACGCAATGAACATCATCATCCCGTAGCGGTGGTGAATCTGCACGACGCGCGTGTGGTCGCCGGAATGCGCCTCCTTCACGACATCGATCCACCAGCCCGCCATGGTCAGCAGCACCCCGAGGAAACCCATGCCCAGAAGCAAAGGCCCAAGCTTGAGGCCCAACATCGTCATCGCCTTCATCGTCATCACGGCACCAATTGCCATGACGAACGCCGAAAGAGAGCCGACGAACGGCCAGGGTGACGGGTTCACCAGGTGATAATCGTGGTTCTTGGCGTGTGCGTCAGCCATGATGTCCTCTATCGTATCATTGCGCCACGACATGCGATCCGGACATCGCTGCCAATGGCTTTGGCTGCGTTTTGGACGGAAAGAACGTGTATGACAAGGTGATGGTGTTGATGATGCGGCTGTCAGGATTCTTCTCGATCAGCGGATCGATGAAGAACACTACTGCCTCTTCACGGCTTTCGCCCGGCTTCAATGTCTGGTCAGTGAAGCAGAAACACTGGATCTTGCTGAAATAGCCTCCTGCCAGGTCGGGGGCCACGCCGTAGTTGGCAATGCCGGTCGTCTCGCGGTCTGACGTGTTGGTCAGCCTGTAGAACACCGTCTTCACTTCGCCCGGCACCAGCGAAATGGAGGCTGTCTCCGAATCAAAGCGCCAGGGCAGGCCATTCACGTTGGCGTCGAAGCGCACGGTGATAGGCTTGGTGCCCATATTCGGCGGCGCTTCCTTGGCCACCATCGTGGTGCCACCAAAGCCTGTCGTGCGGCAAAACCAATCATAGAGGGGCACGGCAGCGAACGACGCACCGAGCATGACCAGCGCAAACCCGCCGGACAATCCCGCAACCCTGAGATCGGCGCGCCGGTTTGCCATCACAGCGCCTTGTTCAGGACGTTGCCGCCCATCTTGAAGATGGTGATGAGATAAAACAGGCCAATCAGGAAAACGAGGCCCCAGGCAATGGCCACGTTGCGTGAGCGAAGACGGCTCTTCGCGTCAGGCACGACCACGACAGTATCAGCCTTCACGACAGGTACGGGACGATCCGCGCTCACCACAGCCCCCCGATCCAGCCCGCCCGCATCGCCAGCTTGTCCAGCAGGATGACCAGGAAAAGGCCGAACAGATAGAACATGGAATGGCCGAACATGCGCCAGCTTGCCCGCACGGCGGCCTGTCCTTCGGTGAACCGCAGCATATCAAGCGCGAGCTTGATCATCCAAAGGCCAGCCACTGCCGCTATGGCGAGATAGATCACGCTGTTGTAGCCGAGCGCCGCAGGAGCGCAGCCAATCAACGCCATGGCAATGGTATAGGCGAGGATCTGGCGACGCGTGGCGGCATCACCCACCACGTTGGGCAACATCGGCACGCCTGCATTGCCGTAGTCCGCCTTCTTGACCAGGGCGAGTGCCCAGAAATGCGGCGGCGTCCAGATGAAGATGATGGCGAACATCACGAAGCTTTCAATCGACAGCCCGCCTGTGACAGCCGCCCAGCCGATCATCGGAGGGAACGCACCCGCTGCACCGCCGATGACGATGTTTTGCGGCGTGCGGCGCTTCAGCCACATGGTGTAGACGACGACATAGAAGAAGATCGTGAAGGCCAGCAGCCCCGCCGCCACCCAGTTCGTCGCCATGCCAAGAGTGAAAACGGACACGCCGGACAGGAAGATGCCAAAGCCCAATGCCTCTCCGGGCAGAACCTTGCCCGAAGGGATCGGACGCTTCGCGGTACGATGCATGATGGCATCGATATCGGCGTCATACCACATATTCAGCGCACCAGACGCACCGCCGCCAACGGCGATGCAAAGGATGGCGATGGTCGCCAACCCGCCATGGAGCTGGCCCGGAGCGGCGACGAGCCCCACAAGCGCCGTGAACACCACAAGCGACATCACGCGCGGCTTCAGCAGCGCGATGAAATCGCGGATGGAGGCGTTGGAAACGCTCTCCGTCGGGGTGGTCTGCGTGGCCGTGGTCATCTGGCTTTTCGTCCGTGTTTCGAGCGGAATTCGCCCTTCAGCTAGCCCTCACCCCTCGACACGCTCAGGATGAGGTTGCTGTTGCCTGTTCAGTGACTGCCGTCATCCGTGATGCGCGGCAGGGTCTCGAACTGGTGGAAGGGTGGCGGCGATGGAAGTGTCCATTCCAGCGTTGTCGCGCCTTCACCCCATGGGTTGTCGCCAGCAGGCACCTTGTCCATGAACGCCTTGGCGACGCCATAGAAGAAGACAAGCAGGCCCGCAGTGAACAGGTAAGACCCATAAGACGAGATCGCATTCCAACCGGCGTAGGCATCGGGATAATCGACGTAGCGGCGCGGCATTCCGGCGAGGCCGAGGAAGTGCTGCGGGAAGAACAGGATGTTGGCTCCGACGAACGATATCCAGAAATGCACTCTTCCATAGATGTCAGGGATCACATAGCCCGTCATCTTCGGGAACCAGTAATACCAGCCCGCGAAGATCGCAAAAACCGCGCCCAATGACAGCACGTAGTGGAAATGCGCCACCACATAATAGGTGTCGTGCAGCACACGATCGACTCCGGCATTCGCCAGCACCACGCCCGTGACGCCACCGACCGTGAACAGGAAGATGAAACCGACCGCCCACAGCATCGGCGCGGTGAAGCGGATTGAACCGCCCCACATCGTCGCAATCCACGAGAATATCTTCACGCCGGTCGGTACCGCGATCACCATCGTGGCCGCCATGAAGTACTGCTGTGCGGCGAGCGAAATGCCCGACGTATACATGTGGTGCGCCCAGACAACGAACCCAACAACACCAATGGCAACCATGGCATAGGCCATGCCGAGATAACCGAACACCGGCTTCTTGGAGAAGGTCGAAATGATGTGGCTGATGATGCCGAACGCGGGCAGGATCAGGATGTACACTTCAGGATGGCCAAAGAACCAGAACAGGTGCTGGAACAGGATCGGATCACCACCGCCTGCGGGATCGAAGAAGGTCGTGCCGAAGTTGCGATCCGTCAGCAGCATCGTGATGGCACCGGCCAGCACGGGCAAAGACAGCAGCAGCAGGAACGCCGTCACCAGCACCGACCAGACGAACAGCGGCATCTTGTGGATCGTCATGCCCGGAGCGCGCATGTTGAAGATCGTCGTGATGAAGTTGATGGCACCCAGGATCGACGACGCACCGGCAAGGTGCAGCGCCAGGATGGCGAAATCCATCGCCGGTCCAGGCGACCCGACTGTGGATGACATCGGCGGATAGATCGTCCAGCCGCCGCCGAAGCCCTTGTCATCTGGGCCAGGACCACCGGGAACAAACATCGAAATGATCAACAGGCCAAGCGCGGACGGCAGCAGCCAGAACGAGATGTTGTTCATCCTCGGGAAAGCCATGTCAGGCGCGCCGATCATGATTGGCACGAACCAGTTGGCGAAGCCGCCGATCAGCGCGGGCATGACCATGAAAAAAATCATGATCAGGGCATGGCTGGTGACGAAGGCGTTGTAGGTGTGCGGGTTGGAGAAATACTGGAGGCCGGGCTCCTGCAGCTCCAGACGCATCATGACGGAGAGCCCGCCACCAATTATTCCCGCGAACAGCGCTAAAATCTGGTAAATCGGGCCGATGTCCTTGTGGTTCGTCGAATAGACGAAACGACGCCAGCCCGTCGGGTTGGCGTGAGCATGGTCGTGATCGTCGTGATGAGCGGCGGCGGTAGCCATAGGTGTGCTCCTCTTCCCCAATTACTGCTTCACCGCAGGCGAATCGCCCGCAGCGGTTCTGATCGCACCTTCACCCGTGGTGGAGGCATATTTCTTCTTGGCGCCTTCCAGC
Organism: Hyphomicrobiales bacterium; assembly: GCA_031378805.1. GTDB lineage: Bacteria > Pseudomonadota > Alphaproteobacteria > Rhizobiales > Beijerinckiaceae > JADCCX01. The sequence goes on along the minus strand of JANNEO010000066.1, from coordinate 15,501 downwards.
CATTCCGCATATTTCGCTTCGGAAACGATACGGACCGCCGCTGGCATGAAGGCATGGTTGGTGCCGCAGAGTTCCGAGCACTGACCGTAATAGATGCCTTCCTTCGTCGCCTTGAACCATGTCTCGTTCAGGCGACCTGGAACAGCATCGCGCTTGATGCCGAAGGCGGGGATGGTGAAGGCGTGCATCACGTCTGCAGCGGTGATCTGCACGCGGATGGCCTTGTTGATCGGCAGGACGATCTCATTATCGACAGCCAGCAGGCGCGGTACATCACCAACTTTGGCCCCCTTGGCCATGGCATCGGCGCGCTGCTTTTCATCCAGCATGATTGCGTCGAAGGTAATACCGCCAGCGTCCTTGGCGTATTCGACCGTCCAGTACCACTGCTTGCCAGTCACTTTGATCGTGATGTCGGTCTTTGGAATGTCATCCTGAAGCTTGAGAAGGCGGAACGACGGGATCACAACCGCGATGAGAATCAGAACCGGCACCACTGTCCACACCACCTCGATCGTGGTGTTGTGGGTGGTCCTGGAGGCAACCGGATTGGCCTTTTCATTGAACTTAAAAGCACAATACAGAAGCAAGCCAAGCACGAAGACGGAAATGACGGTGATCAACCAGAACAACCAGGTGTTCAGCGTCGTGATGTCATCCATGATGATCGAGGCGGAATCCTGAAGTCCCATCTGCCACGGCACAGCCTGTCCACTGCCCTGTTGCGCGAATGCCGCGAAGGGCATCACCAAACCGGCTGAAAATGCTGCGAAGCTACGCCATGCATTGTGCATGATCTCATGTCCTTTTCTGAACGCCCACAAGCTCGGTCAAGAGGTCGGGCGAGCGGCTCTTCGGGTCAATATGTCAATCAACCGCATCATCCTGCCGCTTTCACCACAGGCGGGCTTTTCTTTCAACCATTCCGACCGCTAAATTCATGCGTCATAAAAGCACGAAGATCAGCAGTAGCGCTCAAACAGCCATCTTCTCAAGCGGATGTCGCTGTTGCATGGTCAAGAAGACGCGACCACCTTCGCAATTTGGCGATATATGAGCGCCAGAGAATCAGTTTCAGGTTCAGCCTGGGCCTTTGTATAAACAAGATGTTTGATCAGGAAACAGGCGACGTGACCATGCGACCGGATTCGAGAAACAGAATACTTCCAGCGGGGCTTTTTGCCATTTCCGCGATTTTTGCGTCTTCAGGCGCGGTGTCCCAAGGCATCGTTCGAGGCAATTTCAGCGATTGGGAACTGCGCTGCGAGCAGCAGCAGGGCAAAGATGAGCAGTGTATTCTCTATCAGAACGTGGCGGACGACAAGGATTCGAACATCAACGTCGTCGTTGTCGTGCTGCGCGTGGCCGAAGGTGCAGGAGCCGACGGCAAGCCTGCCACACGCCGTCCCGTCCTGCGGGTTATCGCGCCGCTGGGCGTGCTGTTGCCGCGCGGTCTTGGCTTGCGCATTGAAAGCGCCACCGAAAAGGACGCGCAAGGCAAGCCAACGGTCAAGGACATTGGCTCCACCGGCTTCGTCAAATGCGTGCCTTCCGGCTGCGTCGCCGAAGTCGAGATTGATGACAAGCTCGACAAGGAATTGAAGAACGGCCAGACCGCCACCTTCATCATCTTCGACAAGCCCAACGAAGGCAGGGGCCTACCCCTCACGCTTGTGGGCTACGAAAAAGGAATGCTGGCGCTGAAGTGAGCGCGGCAGCGTAGCCAGCGCGAGCGATCCGTGTCAGAAGGTTTCCAGATGTGACGAAGTACGGTGTTTGACAATGCGTTTGTCTCTGATGATGGCGGCGGTCCTGGCGCTTGGCGTGGCAGCTTGCGGCGGCGGAATTCCCGGCCTGGGTGGTGGATCGCAGACATCCCTGCCCCCCGAACAACAAACTGGCGCAGGATCGACCGCACGTAACCTGTTGCTCTATGGCGGACCGACCGTGCCGCCATCACAGGAGCCCGGCTTCAATCAGACCAACACTGAATTTGGCTGCCCCGAACTAAACATTCTGGAGAATGCGGCGGGCTATCGTGGTGGCACACCCGCCCAGCAGGCTTCCGGCGTGTCCTATCAGGCCTCGATCGCCAACATTGCCCGGGAATGTGTGTTCCTGGGCAATCAATTGCGTCTGCGCGTCGGTGTCGAGGGGCGGGTTTTGCTTGGACAGAGCGGCAAGCCCGGAACCTTCTCCGTGCCCGTCCGCATAGTCGTGAAACGCCGCAATGATATCGTGACCCAGCGGTTCGTGCGCCTCAGCATCACCGTGCCGGGCAACGAGACCCAGGCCGACTTCGCCCATGTCGAGGACAACATCACCGTGCCGATCACGGCAAACGATCCGGGCGATGAGTATGATGTCTATGTTGGCCTCGATGCCACGGGGCAGCAGGCGCAGCGGCAGACGCGCAAGCGTCGCTGAGGGCGAGAACCCGAGCCAATCAAAGGAATTCTCGGGATAAACGATTCTGCACGGCGTCCCCGCGATTGACAGGCGCAGAGCCTGCTCTATGTGTCATTATATAGACAAATCCCTGCGGGAGAGTTTGGTGGTGTAACAGCTTCCAACGCCGAAGGCGCAACCGCCCCGGAAACGCTCAGGCCCACGGACCGCAGGATCGATGCCCCTTTGACGGGGTATCTGTGTCACTCTGGAAAGCAGCGGCCCCACAAGGGCTACTCACCGACGGAGTAAGCGTCCGGCCCCTGCCCGGCGCGAAATCTCTCAGGTCCAGCGACAGAGGGGGCGTCGACAGGCATTTTGCCTGTGCGATGTCCTGTGTTCTGTCTCTGGTGGTGACCCATGGCCGAAACGGCTTCCGATCAGCCTCTGCTGCAAACGCCACTCCACCACGCGCATGTCGCGGCGGGCGGCAAGATGGTGGGGTTCGCGGGTTACGACATGCCCGTGCAGTATCCCCTCGGCATCATGGGCGAGCACAACTGGACGCGGGAGAGCGCTGGGCTGTTCGATGTGTCGCATATGGGCCAAGCCTACCTCGTGGCAGGCGATGGCGCCCATGAAACCGTGGCAAAGGCACTGGAAACACTGATTCCTGCCGATATCCTCAATCTTGGCCTTGGCCAGCAACGCTATTCGCAGCTCCTGAACACCGGTGGCGGCATTCTCGACGATCTCATGGTGACCCGCCATGCTGATCCCGCCAACACAGGCGCGTTAATCCTCGTGGTCAACGCAGGGTGCAAGGAGCAGGACTATGCACATCTTGCAGCCCATCTGCCCAAGGGCGTTGTCCTGAAGCGCCGTGACGATCAGGCGTTGCTGGCCCTCCAAGGGCCGAAAGCGGCCTCTGTGCTGGCTGCACACGCAGCAGAGGTCATGACCATGCCGTTCATGACGGCCCGCGACATCACGATCGAGGGCATCCATGCCTATGTCTCGCGCTCCGGCTACACCGGCGAGGATGGCTACGAAATCTCGATCAAGGCGGAGGATGCAGGCCGCATCTGGGGAGCCTTGCTTGCCGATGACAGGGTGAAACCGATCGGTCTTGGTGCCCGTGATTCGCTCCGGCTTGAAGCCGGGCTATGCCTTTACGGCCACGACATCGACACCACCACATCGCCCATAGAAGGCGCTCTTGCGTGGTCAATCCAGAAGCGGCGGCGCGAGGAAGGCGGCTTTCCCGGAAGCGAGCGCATCCAGCGGGAACTGCGCGAGGGCGTCTCTCGCACCAGAGTCGGCATCCAGCCCGAGGGACGCCAGCCCGCGCGCGAGGGCGCGGAGATCATGGCAAATGGCCGCCAGATCGGCGTGGTCACCTCCGGCGGCTTTGGCCCCAGCGTGAACGGCCCTGTCGGCATGGGCTACGTCGAGAAAGCATTCGCCGCACCGGGCACGGCTGTGACGCTGCTGGTGCGCGGCAAGGAACTGCCAGCGCAGGTCGTCAAATTGCCATTCGTGCCCAACCGTTTTTATCGGGGGGCGAAGTGATCCATCCGTTCACCAAAAACCTCATCCTGAGCTTGTCGAAGGATGATCCATCGCGCGCTGGAGCCGCAAACCTCGTCCTTCGACACGCTCAGGATGAGGTTTGCTTGCGTGCTGCCGATTTGACCTCACGGAGCAACCCATGACCACGAAATACACCAAGGACCACGAATACATCCGCATCGAGGGCGATCTCGGTGTGGTCGGCATCACGGATTACGCGCAGCAGCAGCTGGGCGACGTGGTGTTTGTCGAGCTTCCCGCCAAGGGCAAGACCGTCGCCAAGGGCGCGGAAGCCGCCGTCGTCGAGAGCGTCAAGGCGGCCTCCGAAATCTACGCGCCTGTGTCGGGCGAAGTGGTCGAGGTGAATGCAGCACTCGAAGCTGCACCCGCGACTGTCAACGAGGATTCAACCGGCAAGGGCTGGTTCCTCAAGCTCAAGCTGGCCAACAAGGCGGAACTCGATGGCTTGATGAGCGAAGCCGAGTATCAGGCCTATCTCAAGACGATTAGCTGATTTCTTCCCCTTCCCCCCGTGGGGGAAGGTGGCACGCGAAGCGTGACGGATGAGGGCAAATCCCTGACCGTCGTGATTCACCCTCATCCGGTCGGCATCCGCCGACCACCTTCTCCCACAAGGGGAGAAGGATTGGAGCTCAACACAATGCGATATCTCCCACTCTCTACCGAAGACCGCCAGTCCATGCTCGCGACCATCGGCGTGAAGTCCATCGACGATCTTTTCGCCAACGTGCCCGTAAAGGCACTGCTGAAGAAGCCGGTCGATCTGCCGCCGCACGCGGGCGAAATGTCGGTGGAAACCACGCTTGGCGCGCTGGCCGCAAAAAACCGCACGGCAGGCAGCGGGCCGTTCTTCGTCGGTGCGGGTGCCTACAAGCACCATGTCCCGGCCACGGTGGACCACCTGATCCAGCGCTCGGAATTCCTCACCTCCTACACGCCCTATCAGCCCGAGATCGCGCAGGGCACGACGCAATATCTCTTCGAGTTCCAGACGCAGGTAGCGAACCTCACAGGCATGGATGTCGCCAATGCCTCGATGTACGACGGCTCCACCGGTGCGGGCGAAGCGGTGCTGATGGCGCACCGCATCACCCGGCGGAAATCCGCGATCCTCTCCGGCGGCTTGCACCCGCATTATGCCGAGGTGATCCGTGGCCTTTCCGCCATGGCGAGCGACGTGGTGACAACCATGCCCGCCGATGTGATGGCGAGCGAGGATATCATCTCCCAGATCGACGACACGACCTCCTGCGTCGTTGTGCAGAACCCCGATGTCTTCGGCAACCTGCGCGATCTCACGCCTGTTGCGAAGGCCTGCCAGAAGCACGGCGCATTGCTGATCGCCGTGTTCACCGAAGTGGTTTCGCTGGCCCTGGTCGAGTCGCCTGGCGCGATGGGTGCAGATATCGTGGTGGGCGAAGGCCAGAGCATCGGCAACAGCCTCAACTACGGCGGGCCCTATATCGGCCTCTTCGCCTGCAAGCAGAAATATGTCCGCCAGATGCCGGGCAGGCTGTCGGGCGAAACCGTGGATGCGGAAGGGCGCCGCGGCTTCGTCCTCACTCTGTCGACGCGCGAGCAGCACATCCGCCGCGACAAGGCGACGAGCAACATCTGCACCAACTCCGGCCTGTGCTGCCTCGCCTTCACAATCCACATGACCCTGCTGGGCCAGAAGGGCCTGAAGCAGCTGGCCGAGATCAACCACGCCAACGCGGTGACGCTCGCGGACCTGCTAGACGGCGTGAAGGGCGTTGAAGTGCTGAACGAGACGTTCTTCAACGAGTTTACGGTGAAGCTGAAAAGCGATGCGGCGGCTGTCGTGGAAAAGATGGCGAAAAAGGGTGTGCTTGCAGGCGTGCCGGTATCGCGGCTGCTGCCGGGCGACAAGGCGGTCGCCAACCTGCTGATCGTGGCCAATACGGAAGTGAACACGGATGCGGATCGCGCTGCGTTCGTGAAGGCGCTGAAGGCAAGCATCTGAATTCCTTAAGGCCCTCACCCTGAGCCTGTCGAAGGGCGGGGGCCGATCTCAGAGATTTCGCACCTTGATCCTTCGACAGGCTCAGGATGAGGTGCTCAGGAGAACGATATGCTGAACAATCAAGGCCGTCCCACCACCCCCAACGCCGCCAATACCAATGCGCGGCACACTTTCACCGGCAACAAGGCGCTGATGATCGAGGAGGCTTTGTCCTTCGACACAGGCCGCTATGATCTCACCGGTGTCGATCTGCCCGCGCCGAAGAAGGTGAAATCCCGCCTCGGCAAGCTGAAGCGCAAGTCCGACATCGGCATCCCTGCGCTCTCCGAACCCGAAACGATGCGGCACTTCGTGCGGCTCAGCCAGAAGAACTTCGGCATCGACACCGGGCTGTTTTCGCTGGGTTCCTGCACCATGAAGCACAACCCGCGGCTGAACGAGCGCATGGCCCGCCTGCCCGGTTTCGCGGATATCCACCCGCTGCAACCGACCTCCACCGTGCCCGGCGCGCTGGAACTGATCGACCTTCTGGCCCACTGGCTCAAGATGCTGACCGGCATGGGCGCGGTCGCCATGTCGCCCAAGGCGGGCGCCCATGGCGAACTCTGCGGCATGATGGCGATCAAGGCGGCCATCGCTGCCAAGGGCGAGGGAGCGACGCGCAACGTCGTGCTGGTGCCGATTTCGGCCCACGGCACCAATCCCGCGACGGCGGCCCTTATCGGCTTCACCGTGAAGGAAATCCCGGCGGATGACGACGGCACCGTGCATGTCGACGAGGTGAAGAAGCTGCTTGGTCCTGACGTGGCCGCCATCATGCTGACCAATCCCAATACGTGCGGCATTTTCGAGAAGCAGATCATCGAGATCGCCAAGGCGATGCATGACGCGGGCGCTTACTTCTATTGCGACGGCGCGAACTACAACGCCATCGCGGGCAAGGTGCGCCCGGGTGATCTCGGCATCGACGCCATGCACATCAACCTGCACAAGACCTTCTCGACGCCCCACGGCGGCGGTGGGCCGGGTTCGGGTCCGGTGGTGCTGTCGGAGCGGCTGGCACCCTATGCGCCGGTGCCTTTCGTACGCATGGTGGGCAAGAAGGCTGTGCTGGTGGAAGATGCGCGCAAGGCCGGGAAAGGCAAAGACGGCAAAAAACTTCAACCCTTCGGCCGCATGACGGCTTTTCAAGGCCAGATGGGCATGTTCGTGCGCGCGCTCGCCTATATGCTCAGCCACGGCGCGGATGGCATCCGGCAGGCGTCGGAAGATGCAGTGCTCAACGCCAATTACATCAAGGCGGGCCTTAAGGATCTGCTCTCGCTGCCCTTTGGCGACCAGCCCTGTATGCACGAGGCGCTCTTCGATGATGCCTGGCTCAAGGACACCGGAATCACCACGCTCGATTTCGCCAAGGCGATGATCGACGAGGGCTATCACCCCATGACGATGTATTTCCCGCTTGTTGTCCACGGCGCGATGCTGGTGGAGCCGACGGAAAGCGAGAGCAAGGCGTCGCTCGACCTGTTCATCGCCACGCTGCGCGATCTGGCGATCAGCGCTAAAAAGGGCGATACTGAACGCTTCACCGGCGCACCGTATTTCGCCCCGCGCAAACGGCTGGACGAGACACGCGCGGCAAGAGCCCCGATCCTCAAATGGTCGCCGCCTGCACCCGTGGCGGAAGCGGCGGAGTGACAAGCTCCTGTCTTTCTCCCGCAAGCGGGAGAAGGACACTATGCGCCATTTCATCCCACGTCCGCAGGGCGTAAGAGATCATCATGCCTTCCGGAAATTCCTGCCCCCGCTGCGGCAATGGCAAGCTGTTCGACGGTTTCATCGCCCTGAAACCGTCCTGCCAATCCTGCGGCCTCAGCTATGATTTCGCCGACAGCGGCGACGGCCCCGCTGTCTTCATCATCATGGGCGCAGGCGCCTTGGTCGTTGGCCTGACGCTGTGGACAGAGATCAACTACGCGCCGCCGATGTGGGTGCATTTCGCCCTGTTCATGCCACTGACCCTCATCGTCTGCCTGGGCATGTTGCGTCCGTTGAAAGCCCTCATGATCCATCGCCAATACGCCACGGGCGCGGAACAGGGAAAATTCCGGGAATGAGACATTGGCGTGTCATATTCTGGCCTGCGCTGACGACACTCGTGGCGCTGGGCATCCTGCTGTCTCTCGGCCTATGGCAAGTCAGACGTATACACGAGAAAGAGGCGACTCTGGGGGCTTTGGCGGGTGCCATCACGGCGGCGCCCAAGCTTCTCGGCCAGGGTGGGATCGACACCCCCACACTCACGGTCGTGCCTGTTGCTGCGCGTGAGGTGCCAGAAAACGCCCTGCGTGAACTCACCCGCATCACACTCAGTGGCAGTTATATCCAGGCCCGCAGCGTGCCTGTTCGCGCAACTCTACCCACCTCGTCCAAGGGCGGCATTGCAGGCGGCATCGGCTTTTTCTGGATGACGCCCTTGCGCCTCGACAACGGCTCCATCGTCTTCGTCAATCGCGGTTTCGTGCCTTCCGGTGGCGACTGGAAGGCCCCTGCGATCACCACACCGGAAGGGCCACAGACCATCACGGGCATCCTTCGCCTGGTGGAAAAGGCACAGGCGTTCACCCCGCCAGATAACCCTGCGAAGGGCGAGTATTTCATCCGCGATCCTGCCGTGATGGCAAAGGCTGTCGGCATTGGCAAGACCGCCGATTTCTTCATCGACGCCGAGCGCATTGGCGACAATGTCACGCCACCTGTGGGCATCGACGCACGGGAAATGATCGCACGCATTCCCAACAATCACTTGCAATATGCCGTGACCTGGTTTGCCTTTGCTCTGACGCTGCTGGGTGTTTTCGGTTTCTTTGCCCATGGGCGCATCAAGCAAGCGCGTCTCAAGCCAGCGGAAACCTGATCCCATGACCAATCCCGTACTTGTCGAGGTCACCCGTGGCGGCATCGTGGAATCCGCCCATCGCGGCGCGGTTGCTGTGATCGATGCGGCAGGAACCACCGTGCTGGCGTTGGGCGATATCGACCGGCCAATCTTCCCGCGCTCGGCCATCAAGGGCCTGCAGGCGATCCCGCTGCTCGAGAGCGGCGCAGCGGACACATACGCTTTGACCGATGCCGAGATCGCGCTGGCCTGCGCCTCCCACAACGGCGAGGCTGGGCATGTTGCCACGGCAGAAGCCATGCTGCACAAGGCGGGCCGCGATCTCTCCGCGCTGGAATGTGGCGCACAGACGCCGATGCGCGCCAACGCTTATTTTCCGTTGGTCAAGGCGGGAATCAGCGCCACGGCGCTGCACAACAACTGCTCTGGCAAACATGCGGGCTTCATCTGCCTGGCCTGCGCATCTGGCACTGATCCGGCGGGCTACGTGAAGCCCGACCACCCCGTGATGCGCGAGGTCACGGCGGCTGTTGCTGATCTTACAGGGCACGCATTGGGCGATGCCGCCTGCGGCACGGATGGCTGCTCGATTCCGGCCTTCGCTATCCCGTTGCGGGCCTTGGCCCGTGGCTTCGCCCGCTTCGGCACGGGCCAGGGGCTTGGAGCCAAACGTGCGGCGGCAGCCCAGCGCATCCGCAAGGCCGTGGCATCCTCGCCCTTCCACGTGGCCGGGACAGACCGCTTCGATACGATTGCAATGGAAGCTCTGCGCGAGCGGGCCTTCGTGAAGGTGGGCGCGGAGGGCGTGTATTGCGCGGCCCTGCCGGAGCTGGGCTTCGGCGTTGCGCTCAAATGCGATGATGGCACCACGCGTGCCGCTGAAGTGATGATGGCAGCGGTTCTCGCCCGGTTTTTGATCCTGGCGGACTCAGAGCGTGAAGCGCTTCAACCCCTGCTTCAACCCGCGCTGAAGAACTGGAACGGCATTCACGTGGGGGATATCAGGGCGAGCGGGGCGCTGGCAGAGTAGCGGCTGATCTTATCCTTCCCCCGTGGGGGAAGGTGCCCGCCCCTTGGCGGGCGGATGAGGGCGAACCACGGAACAAAGGGATTCTCCCTCATCCGTCAGGCTCCGACAGCCACCTTCTCCCAGGGGAGAAGACATTATCCAATCCCTACCGCACAACGTTCTCCGCCAGCCTGAGCCTCGGCCAATCCTTCGCACCTGTCACGGCAAGGTCGCCAGTCGCCTGCTTCTGCCATTGCATACCGACGATGGCCTGTTTCTTCGCACCAGATATCGTGTTGCCCACCACCGTCGCATGTCCGGCTTCGGGTGCCACCGAAATCTCGATCCCGACCCCGCATTCGCGGATGGTGTTGCCCGACGCTGTCACGTCCCGCAGCGATGGACCCCAGCCCAGTTGCAGGCCCGCCTTCTCTGCTCTCTCGACTACATTGCCGGTGATGGCAGCGTCACCTTCGACAAAGATTCCCTTGCCGCCGCCGGTCTGGCCATTGCCGGGATGTTTGCCCATCCTGATGTTGCGGACGACATTTCCGGTGACCGCAGCCATGCGCCCGCCGTGATCGGCAAAGTTGGTCACCTCGATGCCGACCCAGGCACCATCGACAATGTTGCCCGTGATCACCGTGCCATCGAAGGCGAATTCCGAATAAAGCGCGGTCTCGCCACAGGCCATGATGTTGTTGCTGGCCACCGTGACATTGCTGCCGCCGTTGTTGCGAATGGCCGTAAATGCCGCACGTCGGATGATATTGGCTTCGGCGATCACTCCGCCTGCCCGATAAAGCCCGATGGCATTGCCGTATTCGCCTGTTCCCGCTGCATTGGCGCGGGTGTCAAGGATACGGTTGGCCCGGATGATCGTACCGTCATCGCCCTTGACTGAGCGCCAGACCATGAGACCGTTTTCGCCAGAACGCTCCACCACATTGCCGTCGATCACAAGGCCCCGGCTGTCGAGCGCGAAGAGAGCGCCACGGCCATTGTCCCTCAGCGCATTGCCGGTGATGCGCCCACCACAGCGATCAAGCATGATGCCGTTGCCTCCGAAGCGCTCGACCGTGCAGCCGTCCATGCGCAAGTCAGCCACATCACGGAACTGCAGCAGGCCACGATCCCGCCCGGCAACCTTGGCACCGCCATCGAACACCACGCCTTCCAGCGTGAGGCGCTGCAAACGCTCGCCAGCCAGCAAAGGGCCATCGCCCGTGAGCGTGATGCGCGAGCGCCCACGCGATCCAACAAGGTGCGCACCGTCCGGCAGGCGCAACTGGCCCGACAGCGTCAGGCCTGCGGGAACCTGCCATGGCCGCCCCCGCGCAGTCGCCTCGTCGATATCGCGCTGGATGCGCCGTGTATCTTCTTGTGCCAACGCGACGCTGGCGGACAGAAAGTGCGCTGGCAGTGCCATACCAGCACTGATCAGCCCCAATATGGCACGACGGGTGTGGGTCATGGAGCGAATGGTGCAAGGGTGAGGCCAGAGACTATCGGCGCATCCCCACCATGACCGCCGCCAGCGCCACCTCCCCCGCCCGCTGCAAATCGCCCTGAGTCGGCCGCGCCAGCTTCTGCGAGCCCTTCCGGCGCATCATGCGCTTTGGCCGCGGCACATGCACGAAGATCGCGGGAATGCCGGTTTCGAGCGCGGTCCATAGCAGCGCATTGCAGAGATAGTCCCCGGCATCGTGCGAGACCTTGGCTGGTAGGCCCTCAGCACGCATTCGAGCGGTCATCAACACGGGATTGACGGTGCTCGTGCGGAAACCAGGGCCGCCATATGTCAGCTGCCGCTGTGAAGGCTTGCAGCCTTCAGCATCGGTGCGAAGCACACCGGCATGGTTCATGGCACGGCTCTCCGGAGTGATCTTGCGACGGCGCCCTGCCAGGCCGAACATCAAGATGGCGTCCGGCCTGTCACGCAAGACAGTCGCGCGAAACCTATCCAGCATGGACCAATGGGTGGGAAGATATTGGCCGATCCGTTCAACACCCGCGAACCGCTGGTGCCGACACCGCAACAAATGGCGGACGATTCCCATGGTCGGATTGCTGGGCGCACCAGGAAAGGGCCCGAAACCAGTAATCAAGATACGCATCATGATATACGATTTCCTTCTCCCCTGGGAGAAGCAAGATCAATCACGCCGTCAACCGCTTGACCATCACGTCCTGTAATTTGCGCACCGCGACGATCTTGAGCCGTTTGTCCGACACCGCGGCCTCGCGGGTGATCAGCGTCCCTTTGGGAATGCGTTTGGTCACCACCGCACCATGCGCAAGTCCGATGGGCAGCGCGTTCTTCGCCACGGCGTCGCGGCGCTCCAGCGCGTAACCTCGATAGCAGGTCTCGCCGATGGCATCGAGCGTTTCGCCCGGTTCGATGTCGCGTTTGGTCATGCAACCGACTTCGCCCGATGGCACGGGCAGCGACACCATTTCCGTTGTCCCGAAGAGCACTGCGGCGGCAGCGGTCAGCGGCACTTCGAGCGATGTCAGGTGGAAGGGCCGCGTCAGCGCATAATATGGTCCCTTGCCCACGTGGAGATCATCAAGCCGCTCGATGATGCGGGGATGGGGTGCTTCCACGACAACGAAGACGCCAGGCGCGACGCCCTTGGCGATGGAGAAATCCACCACGCCCTTGCGCGAAAGGATGCCGCCTTCTGCCTTTGGCCTGAAATAGCTCTGCAATTCATGCAAGGGCGCGGCAGGGCCATGCATTCCGGGCACATCAGGCGAAAGGCCCGCGGCATTGCCGATGCAGGTCATCTCCACCGCCGTCTTCGAGCCATCGACGAATTCGACCAACATGCGCGGGTTCATGTTCCGGGCGGCGGCCTCGGCACGATAGTCCTCGGGCATCGCATCCGTCTTGAACGCGTTGTTCTTGCCCTTGCCTGCCGCCACGATTCCATATCCCAACGTGCGGGCGAAGCGGATGAGTTCCATGGTGGAACTGGGTTCATCGCCTGCGCCCAGCGTGTAGACCACGCCCTTGCGCCGCGCCTGCGCTGCGAGCCACGCACCGATGGTGATATCCGCCTCGACATTCATCATGACCATGTGCTTGCCAGCCGCGATGGCAGAGGATGCGACCTCGGCTCCGGCATTGGGCCGCCCCGTGGCGTCGATCACGACATCGACTTCAGGAATCCGGCACAGCATGTCGATGCCGGTCATCGCAGCGAGATCACCGCGCCGGATCGCATTGCTGGCTTCCGTGATCGTGGTGACGATCTGCGGCTTGTGATGCGTGCCACCCACACGGACTGCCGCAACCACATTCTCTGGCCGCGTCGCCGCGACAGCTGCCACGACAATTCCCTGCATCAGGCTGGTCTGCACCAGGATGTCTGTTCCCATCTGCCCGCAGCCGACAAGGCCGATCCGCACAGGCTTGCCCCGGCGCTGGCGCAGGTGCAGGGCTTCTTCGAGGGTCGGGCGGAGTTGGGCTCGTGGGGTCACTGCAAGTCATCCCAATGCATAGCGAATGCCGTCTTATACATTCCTTCCCCCCCGAGGGAAGGTGGCTGCCGAAGGCAGACAGATGAGGGTGAACCACCACGCTCTGTGTTTCTCCCTCATCCGCCCCACAAGTGCGGGGCACCTTCCCCCAAAGGGAAAGGCAAAAGAAACAACATCACCCTCGCTCCCTCAACAACCGTCTGATCACCTTCCCAGTCGTCGTCAGCGGCAGTTCGCCAATGAATTCGATCTCGCGGGGATATTCATGGGCGGAGAGGCGCGTTTTCACGAACTCGCGGATGCTTGATCTCAGCGCATCGCTCTCGGCAAACCCTGGCTTCAGCACCACGAACGCCTTGACGATTTCGGTGCGCAGCGCATCCGGCTTGCCCACGGCTGCAGCTAGCAGCACGGCTTCGTGCTTGATCAGGCAATCCTCGATCTCGCCTGGCCCGATGCGGTAGCCCGACGAGGTGATGACATCATCATCACGCCCAACGAAATGAATGAAGCCGTCGGTATCAACCTGCCCCTGGTCACCCGTGGTCATCCAGTCGCCAATGAATTTCTGCTCGGTTGCCTCCGGGCGGTTCCAGTATTGCAGGAACATCACAGGATCCGGACGCAGCACTGCGACCTGGCCCAGTTCGTCAGGCTCGCAGAACGCGCCGTCCGCACGAATCACGCGCACATTGTGGCCCGGCACCGGTTTGCCCATGCTGCCGGGGCGTGACACGCCGATGGATGCGGATGACGCTACGACAAGATTGCATTCGGTCTGTCCGTAGAACTCGTTGATGCGCATCCCAAGCGCCTCTCGCCCCCAGGCGAAGGTTTCCTCGCCGAGCGCCTCGCCTCCCGATGCCAACGTCCGCAGGCCCAGCCCATAGCGCTCGCGCGGACGTGGCACCGTGCGCAGCATCCGCAGCGCGGTCGGTGGCACGAAGGTGTTGCGCACGCCCTGCCTGGCGATGAGGTCAAGGGCCTCCTCCGGGTCGAACTTGTCGAACTTGCGCGCCACGACAGGCACCCCGAAATGCAGGCCAGGCAGCAGGATATTGAGCAGACCGCCGGCCCAGGCCCAATCGGCCGGCGTCCACAGGCGGTCGCCTTCCTGCGGCAGGAACTCATGCGGCATCTGTACGCCGGGCAGATGCCCCAGCAGTACCCTGTGCCCATGCAGTGCCCCCTTCGGATTTCCCGTTGTTCCGGACGTGTAGATCATCATGGCCGGATCATCCGCCAACGTGTCGGCAGTGGTGAATTCAGGCGATGCGGCAGCGATGACCTCGTCGAAACCGAGAGCCGTTCCATCTGGGCCGTCGGTGGAGAGGAGGAGCACTTGATCCCTCCCCCTGGCGGGGAGGGAAGAGCTGCGAAGCGGCGAAGGGAGGGGGGGAAGTGTATCGGCCGCAGGCATCTGCTTCGACTTCCCCCCCTCCCTGCTCGGCTGTGCCTCGCTTCCCTCCCCGCCAGGGGGAGGGATAAAACGCACCTTCGCCAAACCCACCGCGTTGGTGATCAGCGCCGCTGCACCTGAATCCTTCAGCCGATACCCGATGGCATCCACGCCAAACAGATTCGCCATTGGCACCGCGATGGCACCGAGCTTGTAGACCGCCATATGGGCCACAGGCACTGCCTTGCCCTGGGGCAACATGATGGCAACGCGATCGCCCGATGTGATGCCGCGCCGCGCCAGCGCGTTGGCCAGCCGGTTTGCACGGTCCCGGAGCGTGCCGAAGCTGAGTGTCTCGACCGCACCCGTTGCCTGCACATCCATGACAGCGATGCGGTCCGGCGCCGCCATTGCCCAGTTGTCGCAGCAGGTCGTGGCGATGTTGTAGCGTTCCGGAATGGTCCAGCGAAAACGGGCGATCAGATCGTCATAGGTGGCGGCGGGCTTGAGCATGGTGTGGAGCGCTAGCACTCCTTCCCCCTTGGGGGAAGGTGTCAGGCGGAGCCTGACGGATGAGGGTGAATCGCTGATCGCCGTGTTTCTCCCTCATCCGATCGGCATCCGCCGACCACCTTCTCCCAAGGGAGAAGGCAAAGGAGAAATCACCCCCCAAACCCGCTGCGCTTGGACCATCCGGTGGTGCGTGCCTCGACGAAATCCACGATCACGACAAGTATCACACC
>JANNEO010000026.1:0-61250 GCA_031378805.1 Hyphomicrobiales bacterium | reverse complement strand
CGATACGCAATCCCTTGCGGTCACGCTCACCAACATCAACGAGGCCCCGACCAACGCCAATCTCTCGGCCAACACCGTGGCTGAGAATGCCACGAACGGCACGGTCATCGGTTCGGTCACGGGCGTCGATCCCGATGCGGGCGCCACCTTCACCTACGCCTTCGTGGCGGGCCAGGACGCAGGCGGACGCTTCGCCATCTCGGCGGGCGGCCAGATCACCGTGGCCAACGGAACATTGCTCGATTTCGAGTCCGCGACCTCCCACACCGTCACGGTGCGCACGACCGATCAGGGTGGCCTGACCTTCGACAAGGTCTTCACTATCAACATCACCGACGCAAACGATGCACCTGTCATCATATCGGATGGAGGCGGCGCATCTGCGGCTCTGAATGTCGCCGAAAACACGACCGCCATCACCAGTGTTGCCGCAACCGACACCGACGCGGGTGCCACGTTGGTCTATTCCATCACGGGTGGTGCCGACGCAGCGAAATTCACGATCAACGCCACGACAGGCGTCCTGACCTTCATTGCAGCACAAAACTTCGAAGCCCCGACGGACGTCGGCGGCAACAACATCTATGATGTCATCGTCCAAGTCTCGGATGGGCTGGGCGGCATCGATACGCAATCCCTTGCGGTCACGATCACCAACCTCAACGAAGCGCCGACAAATGCGACGCTCTCGGCCAACACGATCGGCGAAGGCGCAGCCAACGGCACAGTCATCGGTTCGGTCACGGGCGTCGATCCCGATGCGGGTGCCACCTTCACCTACGCCTTCGTGGCAGGCCAGGACGCAGGTGGGCGCTTCGCCATCTCTGCGGGCGGCCAGATCACCGTGGCGAATGGCAGCTTGCTCGATTTCGAGACGGCGACCTCCCACACCGTTACGGTGCGCACGACTGATCAGGGCGGATTGACGTTCGACAAGGTGTTCACGATCATTGTGAGCGATGTCAACGAACTGCCCGTGATCACCTCGGACGGGGGCGGAGCATCTGCGGCCCTCAACATCGCCGAGAACTCGACTGCGGTGACAACTGTGACGGCTACAGACCCGGATACGGGTGCAGCTGGAATGCTGACCTACACAATCACCGGCGGCGCGGATGCGGCGAAGTTCACAATCAATCCCACGACGGGCGTGCTGACGTTCATCGCGGCACAAGATTTTGAAGTGCCGACGGATGTGGGCGGCGACAACGTCTATGATGTAATCGTCCGGGTCACGGATGGGCTGGGGAGCAGTGACACCCAGGCCCTTGCGATCACGCTCACCAACGTCAACGAGGCCCCGACCAATGCCAATCTCTCGGCCAACACCGTGGCGGAGAATGCAACCAATGGCACGATCATCGGCTCGGTCACAGGTGTGGACCCCGATGCGGGTGCCACTTTCATCTACGCCTTCGTGGCGGGCCAGGACGCAGGCGGACGCTTCGCCATCTCTGCGGGCGGCCAGATCACCGTGGCCAACGGAACATTGCTCGATTTCGAGGCCGCGACTTCACACACCGTCACCGTGCGCACCACGGACCAGGGTGGGCTGACCTTCGACAAGGTGTTCACCATCAACCTGACCAACGTCAACGAAGCCCCGACCAATGCGAACCTCTCGGCCAACAGCGTGGCGGAGAATGCAACCAATGGCATGATCATCGGCTCGGTCACAGGTGTGGACCCCGATGCGGGTGCCAGTTTCACTTACGCCTTTGTATCAGGCCAGGACGCGGGTGGGCGCTTCGCCATTTCGGCCGGCGGCCAGATCACTGTGGCGAACGGAACATTGCTCGATTTCGAGGCCGCGACATCACACACCGTCACCGTGCGCACCACGGACCAGGGTGGGCTGACCTTCGACAAGGTGTTCACGATTAACCTGACCAACGTCAACGAAGCACCTGTCATCACCTCCGATGGTGGGGCCGCTTCTGCGTTGCTCACCATGGCCGAGAACACCACGGCTGTGACCACGGTCACTGCAACTGATCCCGATGCAGGTGCAACGCTCACCTACTCGATTACGGGCGGCGCGGATGCGGCAAAGTTCACGATCAACGCCACGACGGGCGTGCTGGCCTTCGTGGCCGCGCAGGATTTCGAGACGCCCACGGATGTGGGCAGCAACAACGTCTATGACGTCATTGTGCAGGTCTCGGACGGGCTGGGTGGCATCGATACACAAGCCATCGCGGTCACGCTCACCAACGTCAACGAAACCCCGACCAACGCCAACCTGTCCGCCAACACCGTGGCCGAGAACGCCAGCAATGGTACAGTGATCGGCACGGTCACGGGCCTCGATCCCGACGCGGGTGATACCTTTACCTACGCCTTCGTCACGTTCCAGGACGCAGGCGGGCGCTTCGCCATTTCGCCAGGCGGCCAGATCACCGTGGCGAACGGCAGCTTGCTCGATTTCGAGACCGCGACATCGCACAGCGTCACCGTGCGCACCACCGATCAGGGTGGGCTGACCTTCGACAAGGTCTTCACCATCAACATCACCAACGTATCCGGGTCTTTCACGGGGACAGCAGGTGGCGACACCTATGCCGGAACAGCTGAAGAAGATTCGATCACCGGCCTGGCTGGAAACGACACCCTGTCGGGCGGTTCTGGGAATGACAGCATCGACGGTGGCAATGATGACGATGAACTGACCGGCGGTGCTGGCGCGGACACGCTGATCGGTGGCGGTGGTATATACGATACCTTACGGTATGACAGCGACACGGTCGGCGTGATGGTCAACCTGGCGACGAGCACGGCTTCTGGCGCAACGGGAAGCCAGGCCCAGGGTGATGTCATTTCGGGGTTAGAGACTGTTGTCGGCGGCTTCGGTGACGACACTTTCACAGGGTCGATAAGCGAAGATGGGTTCTTTGGTGGCGCTGGGGCGGATTGGATTAGCGCGGGTGCTGGAGATGATTATGTCGATGGCGGTGCTGGCGCAGACACGCTGGATGGCGGTGCCAATGATGATACTCTTGACTATTCGAGCGGCGTGGTGGGCGTGAACGTCAATCTGCAGACTGGCGTAGCCTCGGGTGGTGATGCCCAGGGTGACGTCATCTCGAATTTCGAGTTTCTGATTGGAAGCACCGCCGCCGATACCCTGACCGGAGCTGTATCTGGCACCAACTTATATGGTCATCTGGGTGCCGACCTGATCACCGGTCTTGGCAGCAATGATTCTCTCTATGGCGATGTCGGTGTCGTACAGGCTGGCGATGGCAACGATACGATCAATGGCGGCGGAGGATCTGACGACCTCTACGGCAATGGCGGCAACGATGTCCTGACCGGTGGTGCGGACAACGATACGATCGATGGCCAAAGCGGAACCGATACCGTCACTTTCTCTGGCAACCGCGCGGATTACACAGTCAGCTTCAGCGCCGGGACTTACACCGTCGTCGACAATGTCGGCGGGCGCGATGGCACGGACAGCGTCACCAATGTCGAGAACTTCCAGTTCGCCGATGGAATGTTGGACGCCGCGACTGTCTTGCCGGTCATGGGCACCGCAGGGGCGGACACACTCAACGGGACGGCAGGGGCCAATCTCATCGTTGCCCTCGCAGGCAATGATCTGGTCTTTGGCAACAACGGCAACGACACGATCTTCGGCGATGGCGCCAACCTGATCGTCAACGGGTCATTCGAAGCGGGAATGACACCGTCTGCCGCTGGCTGGGTGGTCTCTGGCAATGCCGCAAGCTTGACATTCTTCGGTGCGAGCCTCGGAGGCTCCGCCATCAACTTTGGATTTGTCAACACGGCAAATACAGGCGTCGTTTCGCAAACGATCTCGACGCAGACAGGGCAAGCCTACACGCTTGGTTTTGATTTCGGAACCTATGGCTCGGCAGCTGGAGAGCCCACGCAGTCGTTGCGTGTGGAAGTCATCAGCAATGGCATAACGGTTCTCGATCAGACGGTTACCGATCCTTACAGTTCACCCGTCACTTTCGACTTTGCGGAGTTCAGCTTCACGGCGCTTGGCCTCTCAACGATCATCCGGTTCAGTGATGTTTCCAGCGGCTCGATCGATGCTGACATGCTTCTCGACGCGGTACGCGTCACGCAGAACAGCGGTGGCATTAACACCCTGGAAGGTGGAAATGGCGATGATGTGATCTATGGCGGTTCAGGCCTCGATGTCCTGAGGGGCGACGCTGGCAATGACACGCTCTACGGCGGTGCCGGAAGCGATACGATTTTTGGCGGTGCCGGGAACGATCTGCTTCAATTGGGGAGCGGAGAGGGTCGCACTGTTGGTGGTGCCGGGGCGGACACCATCTTGGGTGGAGCTGATGTCAGCATCACGAACTGGAAAGGCTCCAGCTACGAGGATTCCACGGGCGCCATCCTGATCGATCTGACCACAGGAACTGGCTCAGGCGGCACTGCACAGGGTGATGTGCTGCGGCAGATCAACTTCATCGTGGGATCGGCTTTCAACGATACGATCATTGGCGACAGCAATGCCAACTATCTCTATGGCTCAGATGGTGCAGACATCATTGACGGTGGTGATGGCAACGACACCCTGGCAGGCCAGGATTACAGCTACGATCTGGTAGCTGATGGTGGCGATACCCTGAGTGGCGGCGCCGGCAACGACAGCATCAGCGGTCAGATGGGCAATGACATCCTCTCCGGTGGCGCGGGGAATGACATAATCTATGGTGGCGGTGACAATGATACTATCGACGGCGGCGCAAACACCGACACCGTCGCGTTTTCCGGCAATCGCGCCGACTACACCATCACGGATAGCGGCGCTGTCTACAGCACGACCGATACCCGTTCTGGAAACCCGGATGGCGCAGACACTGTCACGAACGTCGAGTTCTACCAGTTCGCAGACGGGACCATCGCTACGGGCGTGGTCAGTGACATTGGTGGCAGCTTGGGCATCGACACATTGACAGGCGGGGCCGAAGCCAATGTCATCCTCGGCTTTGCCGGAAATGACCAGATTTACGGAATGGATGGCAATGATCGTCTCGATGGCGGCCTCGGGGATGACCTGATCGATGGCGGCAACGGCAGCGACATTCTGATATCCGGCGGCGGGCGGGACACTCTGCTGGGTGGTGCCGGCAACGATACCATCAGCATTGACGCGACGGCTCTTGCAGATCCTGTCACCGACATCAATGGCGGGACAGGTTCGGACATCATCCAAATCACTGGATCGGGCACCGTCACGCTTGCACAGCTTGTTGGCAACGTCAGCGACGTCGAGGCGATCAATCTCTCGAACGCTGGCGTCGTGGGCGATTTCACCAATGCCACAGCGACCGACATCCGCTCCATCCTGGGCATCAGCAGCGGCACGGGCACGCTGGTGCTGGACTTCGACGGCAACGACTCGTTTTCGGCTGCCGGATCGCAGTTCACGAGCTACAACGGCGGCACCAACACGACGACCTTCTTCACGGACGCCACCATGACAACAGAACTGGCGAAGGTGCAGGTCATCTAGGGGTATAATACGGGTGATCTGAAGCGCCATACCTGCTCTGGCCACAGACGAAACGGGCCTTTGCATCGCCACTTTACGCCGCGTTAAGGTTAACAAGGCATAATCCAACCTGTTGAGTATTGCAGGTTGCATCCGTGTCCGTTCGCGTTCCCCCCATTGCCGCATCGAGGACTGGCCGTCTTGCCCGGCCAATGGTCGTTCTGGCGGCAGTCCTGGCCTTGTCGGCCTGCAAGAGCCTTTCCTCGGGAGATGGCGTCGGATTGTGCATGGCGGGAAGTGATGCGGCCTCCGCCGCCTTCGCCTGCGGTGCCGCAAGCTTCGGCAAACCAGTGCTGCCAGGACGCACCGTCGAGGCCAGGGGGATGGACGGCGACGCGCAGTCCTTGCCTCCGCCTGCAACGCCGACCGCCCTTCAGGTCCAGCCGCAGGCGCTCAAAGCGTCTCCCATCATGACGGCAAGCCGCAACCCACTGGTTCTGCCGCCTTTCCTGCGGGACGGTGCCGACATCACCGCATCCATTCCTGCCAAGCCAGCGGACTCGGCTGTCACGCCGATCTCGCGCGAAAAACGCCCGGTCTCGCTGCACCAGGCCGTGACCGAGGCCGCCCTGACGCATCCCGAGATACGGGCGGCGGAAGCGCGGGTGCGGGAAGCAAAGTCTGGCATCGCCATGTCGCAGGCCGCGCTCTATCCGCAAGGCGATACACGGCTGGCGCTCGGCGGCAGCCTGGGCGGCAACGCGGTGGGGCGCAGCGTGTATGAGCGGGCGAATCCGGACGGCAACAGCCGCGTGGATGCCTCGATTTCCCTGAAGCAGCTGCTCTATGATTTCGGCGCGGCCCGCGCCGATGTCGAGCGCGCCACGCTGATCAAGGACGCCGAAAAGCTGAAGGTTCTGGACAAGGTGGACGAGATCGTCCTGAAGACGGCGCAAGCCTACCTGAAGGTTCTGGAGTCCCGTGCGCTCCTCGTCCTCGTGGATGAAACCGTGGTAGCGCATCGCAGGCTCGCGGGCATCGTGCAGGCCAACCAACGCGAAGGCAACGGCACGGCTGCCGACGTCAACCGCGTCAACTCTCGCCTCACCGACATGCACGCCATACGCTCCGATGTCAGCCTGCAGCTCGCGGGTGGTGAAGAGCAGTTTCACCGGCTAACGCGCATCAATCCCGGCGCGTTGCAGCCAACGCCATACCTGGCCCATCATCTGCCTGCAACGCCCGATGCCGCGATCGCCATGATGAAGCGCAACAACCCGCGCCTGGCCGCGATGGGTGCAACGGCCCGCTCCGTCGAGCGCGAAGTGGATTTCCAGCGCGCCTCGGCCTTGCCGAAGATCCAGTTCGAAACGGACAGCGACACCAAGAACTATGCAGCTCTCAATCGCCACAAGAATGAAACGGAAGCCCGCGCACTGGTGACCATGCGCTACCGTTTCATGGATGGCGGCCTGTCGAATGCCACGATCGAACAGCTGAACCACCGCCGCGATGGCAACCTGCAGCAGTTGCGCAACGAGGACGAACAGACCAGTGCCGATATCCGCCAGGCCTACCGTGCGGTGGACAGCGCCCGCCGCAAAGGGCGGTTGGTCCAGGAAGGCGTGGCAACTGCGGCCAAGGTGCAGGAGCTGTATCTGGAGCAGTTCAAGGCAGGGCGCCGCACGGTGTTCGAATTGCTGGACTCGCAGATGTCGAGCTTCACGGTGCGCCGCAGCGCCATCGAAAGCCGTTTCGAGGCGGAGCGGGCCATCTTCGAAATTCTGCGCAACAGCGGCAAGCTGGCCGAAGCCATGGCGCAAGCACCCTTGAAGGGCCAGGCCCTCTTCACGGGATCGGTGCGCGGTGGGTCTGCGCACAGCAAGGCAACCGGAGGGGAAGCAACCGCCCCCAAGTCCCGCAAGGTGGCGACCACGCAACCGTCAGATGCCAATCCCCTGACCTATCCCGTCAGTCCTGCGCGGATGCCCAAGCGCCTGCCCGAGGCTGCGCTCAATGCACCCACCACGGTCCAGGCCGCACGTTAGGTTTCTCCGCCGGGCGATCCCTTCCCGCGAAGAAGACCATTGCAGCGGGCCGGATGACATGCTCAATTCAGCGTCAATCGTCATCGGCCTGTCACAGAGGTAGGATGGGGGATTCCCCTGTTAAGCCCGACATATCCCGAGCCGGACGATCCGGAGGAAGATCACCATGCTGAAGAAGCTTTCACTCGCCCTGGCCGTATCCGTCAGCGCACTTGCCGCCCCCATGTCATCCGCGCTTGCCCAGACCGAAATTCAGTGGTGGCACGCCATGACCGGCGCCAACAACGACGTCATCGTCAAGCTGTCGGAGGATTTCAACGCCAGCCAGAAGGACTACAAGGTCGTGCCGGCCTACAAGGGCAGCTATGCCGACACGCTGAATGCGGGCATCGCGGCGTTCCGGGCCGGCAGCGCACCGCACATCATGCAGGTCTTCGAGGTGGGCACAGCCACCATGATGGGCGCGAAGGGCGCGGTGAAACCCGTGCAGGAGATGATGAAGGACGCCGGCGAAAGCTTTGATCCGGGCTCCTATCTCCCGGCCATCGCGGGCTATTATTCCACGGTGAAGGGCGAGATGCTCTCGTTCCCGTTCAACTCGTCCTCCGCGGTGCTGTGGTACAACCGCGATGCCCTGAAGAAGATCGGCATGGACGCCCCGCCCAAGACCTGGCCGGAGGTTTTCGATGCGGCACGCAAGCTGAAGGGTGCGGGTTGGGACAAGTGCGGCTTCTCGACGGCCTGGATCACCTGGCTGAACATCGAGCAGCTTGGCGCGTGGCACAACACGGCGCTGGGCACCAAGGCCAACGGCATGGAAGGCTTCGACACGTCCTTCCAGATCAATACCCCGTTGTTCGAACGGCACCTCACCAATCTCGTCAACCTGCAGAAGGAAGGCGTGTTTTCCTACTCCGGCCGCACCAACACCGGCGAAGGACGCTTCACATCGGGAGAATGCCCGCTGTTCCTGACCTCCTCGGCCTTTTTTGGCAACGTCAAGGCGAACGCCAAGTTCGATTGGGCCAATGCACCAATGCCATACTATCCCGACGTCGCGGGAGCGCCGCAGAACTCGATCATCGGGGGCGCGTCGCTCTGGGTGATGGGCGGCAAGAACGCGGCGGAATACAAGGGCGTCGCCAAGTTCTTCACCTTCCTGTCGGATGTGGATCGCCAGGTGACGCTGCACACGGTGTCGGGCTATCTGCCCATCACCAAGGCCGCCTATGACAAGGTGAAGGCGACCGATTTCTACAAGCAGAACCCGCATCTCGAGACCCCGCTGCTGCAGCTCAACAACAAGCCCCCCACGGAAAATTCCCGCGGCCTTCGCTTCGGCAGCCTGGTCCAGATCCGCGACATCTGGTCCGAGGAATTCGAAGCGGCCTTGAACGGACAAAAGGCCCCCAAGGCAGCGCTTGATGCCGCCGTGGAGCGTGGCAATGCCATGCTGCGCCAGTTCGAGCGGACGGTAACGCGGTGAGAAACAAGCCGTCGGCTATGGGCAGTCGGCAGTCGATGCGCATTCTCGTGCGTCGACTTGCTTCATCTGCCGATAGCCGATTGCCCATTGCCGACTGCCGACCCACATGAACAAGACCGCGCATTTCAAGGGCTTGCTGATCCCGGCGCTGCTGCTGACACCGCAGCTCCTGATCACGGTCGTGTTCTTCTATTGGCCTGCGAGCCAGGCGGTCTGGCAAAGCTTCCTGCTCGAAGACGCGTTCGGCATGTCCTCGAACTTCGTCTGGTTCGAGAACTACCGCGAGCTCTTCAGCAAGCCGGATTATTACAAGGCATTCCTGAACACGCTGTTCTTTTCGGGCATCGTGGCGTTTTTCTCGCTCTCCATCGCCTTGCTGTTCGCAACCATGGCGGACCGCCAGATCAAGGGCGCGCAGATCTACACCACGCTGCTGATCTGGCCCTATGCCGTGGCTCCGGCCGTCGCGGGTGTGCTGTGGATGTTCATGTTCAATCCATCGCTCGGCACGGTCGCCAAGGGTCTCAGGGCCATAGGCTATGACTGGAACCCGCTTCTCAACGGCAATCAGGCCATGTCGCTTGTCATCATGGCTGCCGTCTGGAAGCAGATCAGCTACAACTTCCTGTTCTTCCTGGCGGGCTTGCAAGCCATTCCCAAGAGCGTCATCGAGGCCGCAACGATCGACGGCGCACGCCCCTGGCGGCGGTTCTGGACCATCGTGTTCCCGCTGCTGTCGCCCACGACCTTCTTCCTGCTGGTCGTCAACATCGTCTATGTTTTCTTCGACACCTTCGGCATCATCGATACTGTGACCGGCGGCGGCCCCTCCAAGGCGACGGAGACGCTGGTCTACAAGGTCTATTCCGATGGAAAGGGCGGCTCGGATCTCGGTGGTGCCGCCGCGCAATCCGTCATCCTGCTGATCATGGTGATCGGCCTGACGGCGATCCAGTTCCGCTATGTCGAACGGAAAGTGACCTACTGATGGTCGAGGATCGCACCTTCGGCGACAGGCTCGCCTACATCATCCTCACCATCGGCGTGTTCATCGTGGCGTTCCCTGTCTACTTGACCTTCGTGGCCTCCACCTGGGATGCCTCGACCATCATCAATGGGCAGATGCCGCTTTATCCCGGTCCCTACTTCTTCGAGAATTACTACCGCACGCTGTTCATCGGCACGTCGGGCACGACGCGCGAGCCTGTGCTGAACATGATGTTCAATTCGCTGGTGATGGCGCTGGCCATCGCCTTCGGAAAGATCTTCATCTCGATCCTCTCGGCCTATGCCGTGGTCTACTACCGCTTCCCCTTCCGCATGACCGCGTTCTGGCTGATCTTCCTGACACTGATGCTGCCCGTCGAGGTGCGCATCTTCCCGACCTTCAAGGTTGTGTCGGATGTCGGCTTCCTCGATACCTACCAGGGCCTCGCCGTGCCGCTGATCGCCTCGGCCACAGGCACGTTGCTGTTTCGGCAGTTCTTCATGACAATCCCGGACGAATTGCTGGAAGCCTCCAAGATCGACGGTGCCGGACCCTTCCGCTTCTTCAAGGATACGGTGCTGCCGCTGTCACTGACCACGATGGCGGCGCTGTTCGTGATCCAGTTCATCTATGGCTGGAATCAGTATCTCTGGCCCCTCCTGATCACCACGAAGGATTCGATGCAGACCATCGTCATCGGCATCAAGAAGATGATCGTCACCGCCGATGCGCTCACCGAATGGCAGATCGCCATGACCACGGCCGTGCTGGCCATGCTGCCCCCCGTGGCGGTAGTGGTGCTGATGCAGAAGCTCTTCGTGCGCGGTCTGGTGGATCAGGAGAAGTGAATGGGCCGTCACGTCTCAAATGCGGCTTGGCATACTCCGGCGAAGCGACCGGAGTCCGGGCAATGACAGGGCTTTCATCCGCCCTTGAGCAACCGCTCATACTCGTCATGCGGTCCTATCCAGAACCAGACCAGATTCGGCCCGTCCACAATCGCTACGGCGCGAACCTCAAGCGTCACGCGCGCAGACCAGAATCGGCCGACTTTCTTGAAGCGCAAGGACGGATGATCAGGATTGCTTGCAAGCAGCGCATAAGCCTGATCGGCCTTACGCTGGAGACTGGGCGTGAGCTTCCGGTAGTGCGTCCAGAAGCGCCCATTCGTCCGGTGGTTCAAAGAGGTTTTGTTCTGCCAGCGCGCAAATCTTCAAGGGCCTCTTCGGCCAAAGCGTCAAAAGCGCCAGCCAGAATGCCTTTCTCAAGTTCGTCGTCGAACCTGTTCGCCATGAACTCGTCAAACCATTCTCGGAAGACACGCAGGTCTTCCGCTGGCAGTTCGGCGATAAATTTCTCGATTGTTTCAAGCTTTCCCATGAATTTCATTCTAGCAGATCGTGGGTGCATCGTCATCCTTCAACACCGCGAGGCATCCCCCAACGATGGCCACCGTTAAAATCGACAACATCCGCAAGGTCTATGCCGGCAATGTCGAGGCCGTGAAGGGTGTCAGCATCGACATACCGGACGGTTCCTTCACAGTGCTGGTCGGCCCCTCGGGCTGTGGCAAGTCCACGCTGCTGCGCATGGTGGCCGGACTGGAGACGATCTCCAGCGGAAACTGCTCGATCAGCGGTCGCGTTGTCAACGAGGTGGAGCCTGCCGACCGCGACATCGCCATGGTGTTCCAGAACTATGCGCTCTATCCCCACATGAGCGTCTACGACAACATGGCTTACGGACTGAAGAACAGGAAGACGCCCAAGGACGAGATCGAGCGGCGCGTGCAGGAAGCGGCACGTATTCTTGCCATCGAGCCTTTCCTGCAGCGCCGCCCGCGCCAGCTGTCCGGCGGGCAGCGCCAGCGCGTTGCCATGGGGCGCGCTATCGTGCGCAAGCCGCAGGTGTTCCTGTTCGACGAGCCGCTCTCCAACCTCGATGCCAAGCTGCGCGTGCAGATGCGCGTCGAGATCAAGCGGTTGCAGCGCGAACTGGGCGTCACATCGATCTACGTCACCCACGACCAGGTGGAGGCGATGACACTGTCGGACCAGCTCGTGGTGATGAATGGCGGGCGCATCGAGCAGATCGGCCTGCCGACAGACGTCTATCGTCGGCCAGCCACCACTTTCGTTGCCAGCTTCATCGGTTCCCCTCCCATGAACATGCTGGCGGGCGAGATGCACGGCGGACAGGTCGTGGTGGGTGACCTGACGATGGCTGCGCCGGATCTTCCGCCGGGCCTCACTGATGGCACCAAGGTGACCATCGGGCTGCGCCCCGAGGATGTTGTGGTGGCCGATGCCCGTGATCGCAGTCTGACTGTGGATATCGACTTCGTGGAGGAATTGGGTGCCACGCGCCTCCTGCATGGTCTGTTCGCCGGACAGCCGGTAATCCTGCAGGTTCAGGCGTCACATGCGGCGCAAGGCGCTGGCAAGGTTGGATTCTCTGTGCCGCCTTCTGCTATTCATGTCTTTGACGCAGAAACTGGCGTGCGCCTGAACTAAACACCCGTCTGAACTGACCCCCGCGGCCTGATCCTGAGCCTGTCGAAGGATGCTCCAGCCATCTTATGAATCGCCGCCCCCGCCCTTATAAATGCTCAGGGTGAGGGCTTGAGGAAACCACGATGAACAACGTCACCGTTATCGGCCAGTTCGAAGGCCACCCCGTCCAGGAAATCGCGCTGAGGAATGCCGCCGGGGCGCTGGCCAGGATCATGACCTGGGGAGCCGTCGTCCGTGACCTGCAAGTCCCTCACAAGGGCAAGCTTCAGCGGGTGGTGCTGGGCTTTGACAGCTTCGATGCCTATCCGCAGCATTCACCGCATTTCGGGGCCTTGGCCGGGCGCTTCGCCAACCGCATCAACCGGGGCCAGTTCAGGCTGGACGGGCGCAAGGTCCAGTTGACGCTGAACCAGAACGATCCACCCGGCCCTGGCGGGACGCCCAAGCATCACCTGCATGGTGGGACGAACGGCTTCGGCAAGCGGTTGTGGACCATTCTCAAGACCGCGCCCGACAGCGTCACGCTTGGCCTTGTCTCGCCTGATGGCGATGATGGCTATCCCGGCACCCTGACCGCGACCTGCACCTACACCCTGGCGGAGCCTGCCATCCTGCGCGTAGAACTCTCGGCGACAACGGACAAGCCGACCATCGTCAACCTGGCCCATCATTCCTACTTCAATCTCGATGGCTCCGCAGACATCAAAGAGCATTTGCTTACGCTGGATGCGGCATTCCGCACGCCGACGGACAAAGATCTGATCCCGACAGGCGAGATCGTGGCGGTGTCCCGCACGCCGTTCGATTTCCGCAGGGCGAAAGCGATGGCTCAGACCAGCAAAGGAGAGCGTGTGCGCTTCGACGCGAACTTCGTGCGCATGGCCTCAGGCTTCGGCCGCTGTGCCCGCGTCGAGAGCCCGCTCAATGGCCTGACGCTCGAATGCTGGACCGATCAGCCCGCCGTGCAGTTCTATGATGGGGCAAAGATCAACGTGCAGCCCAAGGGCCTGGGCGGCGTTCACTATGCTGCTTTCGGAGGCTTCTGCCTGGAGCCGCAGGTCTATCCCGACAGCCCGAACCGGCCGCATTTCACGTCGGCGGAGCTTTGGCCTGGCGAAGTCTACAGTCAGCTCACCGAATACCGTTTCCGGTAGAACGCTACGCCCGACCCACATCGCTCGACAGCATGATCGGGTCGATGCCGATCTTTTTCAGTGCCCGGTCGTACTTGCTTTCGAGATCGTCGCTGAACAGCAACTCTGGATCGCCGCCGCAATGCAGCCAGCCGTTGGCGGCGATTTCGCGTTCAAGCTGGCCAGCACCCCACCCCGCATAGCCAAGCGCGAGGATGGCGGAACGCGGCCCCTCATCCTTGGCAATGGCGCGCAGGATATCCAGCGTGGCCGTC
Source organism: Hyphomicrobiales bacterium (assembly GCA_031378805.1). GTDB lineage: Bacteria > Pseudomonadota > Alphaproteobacteria > Rhizobiales > Beijerinckiaceae > JADCCX01. The sequence goes on along the minus strand of JANNEO010000026.1, from coordinate 47,325 downwards.
ATGCAGATGCCATCGTCGATCGTCTGCGTCACGTTGTTGATCGAGAAATCCGGCGAATGCAGCACGAAGCCTCGGCTTGTCTCGACTGGACCACCTTTCAGGACATGGGCGTGCGACAGCCGTCGAGGCAGGCGAATCGCCTGATCCGCCTCGATCAGGTCGAGTTGCACCAGAAGGTCACGGAAGGTCATGCTGGGCGTGCGATTGTTGATGACGATGCCCATCGCCCCTTGATCGGAATGCCCGCAAATATAGATCACGCTGCGGCGAAAGCGTTCATCGCGCATTCCGGGCATGGCGATCAGCATCTGCCCGCCAAGCAGGCCCTTGCGCCCATCGCTGCTGAGTTTCTGCAGGTCCATGATGCACATGCTATTATTGCTTTCAACAATTGGAAAGCTTGGACATGTACGCATATCGTTGATGACATGCGATCTCGCCACCACACCCCCTGTTTGCTCGCGCAAGGCTCACGGAAACTTGGGTAGCGGAGGATGCAGGCCCATGGCATGGCAACACGATGAGTGACGCACACGAAACCGTCCTGTCTCGCCGGGTTGCGCTGCAACTCTGGTGCGGAGCGGGCCTTGCAAGCGCTGTTGGCGGCCTTGCGGCCTTCGCCGGGCCATCTTTCGCGTCCGAGTGGTCGGAAGCATCGCATTCGGCGCTTCGCCTGGTGCGTGCCAATGTGATCCGTCCAGGTGAATTCCGCGCTGGCATTGCCCTGCGCATGAAGCCCGGCTTCAAGACCTATTGGCGTCATCCTGGCGACAGCGGCGTACCACCTGTCTTCAACTTCGAGACATCGCAGAACCTGAAATCCATCACGGTGCATTTTCCCAGACCCACCCGTTTCAACGACGGCGCTGGCGGTGTTTCCTTTGGCTATGCAGAGAGCGAGCTCCTCTTGCCCATCACGGTCATTGCCACAGACCCCGAGGCCGAGGTGATCCTTCGTCTGGAGGCAGAGTACGCTGTGTGCGAAAAAATGTGCGTGCCCGCCCATGGCAAGGCCGTGCTGTCGCTGGGTGGCGACGGGCGCAGCCCATTTGAAACGCCCTTGCGCGAGGCAATGACCTCCGTTCCAGTTCTCGCCAAGACCGGTGAGGCCGGGCCACTGCAAGTCATAGCGCTCAGGAAAGCGGCGGAAGCCGAGCATTTCCTCATCGAGGTGGGCGTATCCGAAGGCGCGACGCCGGAACTCTTTCTGGAAGGGCAATCCCCCTGGTTTCTCGAAACCAAGGGGTTCGCACCTGGGGCCAATGGTGTCACAGGCACGTTTACGGTGCTGGTGGTGGAGCGTGACCGTTCACCCGACTGCGCAGGCGCCGACCTGACTTTGACACTGGTGTCAGGGCGCCACGCCATCGAGGTGCGCACGAGGCTCGACATGGCGCTGATCACGCCTTAGAGGCTTGATCTTAGATTTTTGCCCAGTCTCCAAGGAGTGCTTCCATGTCCATCAAGGTTGGTGATCGCCTGCCCGAAGCCACATTCACCTCGCCATCTGCAGATGGTCCCAAGCCCGTGACCACGCAGGAGTATTTCGGCGGACGAACCGTCGTGCTCTTCGCAGTGCCCGGTGCCTTCACGCCAACCTGCCATGCCAACCACCTGCCGGGCTATGTGCAGCACGGTGCCGCCATCAAGGCCAAGGGCGTCGACGCGATTGCCGTGACAGGCGTCAACGATGTCTTCGTCATGAAGGCCTGGGCAGAAGCCAGCGGGGCCACCGGCACGGTGGATTTTCTGGCCGACGGCAGTGCTGCCTTCGCCAAGGCCATTGGTCTCGATCTTGATCTGAACGCCCGTGGCCTGGGCACGCGCTCGCAGCGCTATTCGATGATCGTCAAGGATGGCGTTGTCACCGCACTTTCCATCGAGGAAACACCTGGACAAGCTGCGGTTTCCGGCGCGGAGGCCATGCTCGGCATGTTGTAGGCTGCCCGTGAACGACACATGAAAAAGCCCGGTCAAACGACCGGGCTTTTTCATGTGAAACATCGGCACACGTCAGTTTCGAATGGGCGGCGGTGCCGTGGTGTCCCGGATGACGAGGCGCGGTTCGAGCACAATCCGGCGTGGTGACTGACCAGGATCCTGGATACGTCGCATCATCATCTCGGCCGCCAACCGGCCCATCTCGATATGCTGGTTGTTGATCGTGGTCAGCGGCGGCACCCAGAGCGCGGCATCGCTGACATCATCGCAACCGATGACCGACATGTCCCGTCCGGGGGTCAATCCGATTTTCTGCAAGCCATGCATGACACCAAAGGCCACGCTGTCATTGAAGCAGATCACGGCGGTGGGAGGCACGGGCAGTCCCATCAAGTGCGGAATGCTCTCCAGTCCCGTCAGGCGCTTGCCGTCACCGGAAATGATCATGGCCGGATCGACGTTCAAGCCGTGCTGAACGAGCGACTCGACAAATCCGGCATGACGTTGCCGTCCATTCGACGTGCCATCGTTGCCGCCGACATAGGCGATGTTTCTGTGTCCGAGCTTGATCAGGTGCTCGACCGCCAGTTCGGTGGCATAACGATCATCAGCGCCGACAAAATCGGCATGGAGACCATCGATCTCGCGGGCGACCTGCACGATCGGCATACCGCTTTCGGCGATGTTGCGCAGGCTGTCCTCGGTAGACCCACCGACAGGGCAGACGATGATGCCATCGGGACGGTACTCGCGCAGTGACGACAGCACGTTCTCCTGCCGCGGAATGCTCTCGTTGCAGGTTCCCAGCAGGATCGTCCGCCCGCTGGACCGAACAGTCTCGTCAATGGCCGACAGCATTTCGGCGAAATAGGGGTTCGACACGTCATGGAAGGCGACGGCGAGGATATTGGTGCGCGATGTCCTGAGACTCGCAGCCGAGCGGTTGTAGCTATAGCCCATCTCCCGGGCCACACGCTGCACCTTGCGTTTCGTCAGGTCGGCAACGACGGAACTGTCGCGCAGGGCCAGCGACACGGTTGCGGTCGAGACATCAAGGCGATGGGCGATGACCTGAAGAGTCACCTTCCCGCGCTCGGTCCGTCCGTTTCCGGTTTCATTCAGCGACATCAGTGCGCTTTCTTCCAAATTACGCACAACCGCAGGGCCGCACACTTCGGAAATATTGGGTCAACCCTGAATATACGCACTCTTTGTGTGTTATACCCCTGCGTATGAACACCTAGACAGTGATCCAAAAAAATGTCCGTTTTCCAATGCTTTGAGGCAAAAAACTGGTGTTTTGCTCAATTATCGACCGCCTGACTCCAGCCCATGGCTTGCGTGCTAGCAGGGTCTATGGTTATAGCGAGATCAAGGGGCTCCTTTCTGCGTCGCCCCTCAGGCATTCGCCCAAGACGCTGGATCGATCCGCTCCATGCGGCTTCGAGAGAGGGCGATAGTCATGTCATCCCATTCCTTTGTCACGCACGGTGAGCAGATCGCGCACCACCTGGGCGGACCTGCCTGGCCCCAAGTGGTCGATGTGCGGCTGGCCGATGACCACGCGGCAGATCCCCACGACATTCCGTGCTCTATTCACAGGGAAGAGAGTGCCTACGACACATGGGTACCGATGCTGGATCGCCGACGCCCAATCGTGATTTCGTGCCAGAGGGGGCTCAAGGTCTCGCAAGCCATTGTCGCCCGGATGCGGGCCGAGGGCTGGCAGGCCTCATCCCTAGGCGGGGGATTTGCAGGCTGGCGCGAGGCAGGGCTTCCGCTGCTCGACCGGCGTGCCATGCAGGCCATCGGCTGGAAAGAAGCGGCCTTCTGGGTCACGCGGCGCCTGCCGAAGATCGACCGCGCGGCCTGCCCCTGGTTGATCCGGCGCTTCATCGATCCCGCTGCACGTTTCTTGTTTGTCGAGCCAGACCAGGTCGAGGCTGTGGCGGCACGCACCTCTGGCATCGCCTATGACATTCCCGGCGTCGTGGTCACCCATGTCGGTGACGACTGCAGCTTCGATACGCTGCTGAAGATCGCCGGGCTCGCTGGATATGGGCCACTGCAACGCGTGGCGGCGATCGTCCGTGGCGCGGACAATGCACGGCTCGATCTGTCACCGGAGGCCGCGGGGCTGCTCGCCGCCTCGCTCGGCCTGTCGCACCTCGCGGGTGAGGATGATCACGCGATGATCGCCCATGCATCCGTGATCTATGACGGGCTGTTTGCCTGGGCAGCCCATACCGGGGCTGAAACACACAACTGGCCCCCGAGGGCTTGAGCATGTCCAAATTGTCTCCCTCACAGCACATCGAGACCGATGCGCCACCCCCAAGCCTTGGTGAACTGACCCGCGCCTTTTTCCAGATCGGCATCCTCTCCTTCGGCGGGGCAACCGCCCAGATCGGAATGATGCATACGCTGGCCGTCGACGAGCGCAAATGGCTCGACGATGGCCGCTTCGCCCGCGCCCTCAACCTCTGCATGTTGCTGCCAGGGCCGGAAGCGCAGCAGCTAGCCACCTATATCGGCTGGTATCTCCACGGCATCAGGGGTGGCCTTGTCGCGGGCATTCTCTTCGTGCTGCCCGGTGCGGTCCTGATGCTGGGCCTGAGCCTGCTCTATGTGCTGGGAACCGGCATCGGCCTGATCGACGGGCTGTTCTTCGGCATCAAGGCGGCGGTCCTCGCCATCGTGGCGCAAGCCGTGATCAAGCTCTCGAAACGCGCGCTCAAGACCACGCCATTCGTCGTGCTGGCCGTGGCGGCCTTTGCCGCTTTCGCCTTCGTCAACGTGCCCTTTCCCGTGGTGATCATCGCTGCCGCGATCATCGGCATCGGATTGACGCGCCATGCACCTCCAGGCGAGCCGTTGCCTGAGGTATCAAGCGTCTCGTCCGCCGAGAAATGGCGATCCACCGGGAAGGCCGTGGCCGGTGGACTTGCGGCCTGGTGGCTGCCCGTTGGAGTGGCAGCGCTGGCACTGGGCGCGGACCATGTGGTGGTGCAACTCGCACTGTTCTTCTCGAAGCTCGCCGTGCTCTCCTTTGGTGGAGCCTATGCGCTGCTGGCATGGCTTGCGGACGAAGCCGTTCAACGCGGCTGGGTGACCACACGCGAAATGATCGCGGGGCTCGGACTGGCCGAAACCACCCCCGGCCCGACCATCCTTGTCACCCAGTTTGTCGGGTTCATCGGCGGTTGGAAGGTGCCGGGCGGGTCTTCTCCCGTGCTCACCGCTGTTCTGGCCGCCATGCTGACGACATGGGTGACCTTCGCGCCATCCTTCCTGTGGATCTTCGCCGGTGCGCCCTGGCTTGATGACCTGCTGCGCAACCGGACACTGGCAGGTGCGCTTCAGGGCATCACGGCGGCAGTTGTCGGTGCCATCTCGTGGCTGGCCTTCTGGTTCGCACTGAACACCGTGTTCCGTGGCGCGGCATTCACCGATCTTGGTCCGGTCCGCCTGCCGAGTGTCATGGCAGTGGATCTCGATCTGGCAGCGCTCGCCCTGGCTCTCTTGGCAATCGTCCTGACCTTCACCCTCAAGCGCACGATGCTGCAGGTCATCGCTGTCTGCGCGGGCCTTGGTATGATCTGGAAGCTTTCGGGATTGGGTTAGGGAGTATCGTCACTGATAGTTGTCGATCGTGAGCTTTCGCCAAACTTGGCGTACTCCTCACCCGTCCATCTTCAACGCGGCAATGAACGCTTCCTGCGGAATTTCCACGCGGCCGAACTGCCTCATCCGCTTCTTGCCTTTTTTCTGCTTGTCCAGCAGCTTGCGCTTGCGGGAGGCATCGCCGCCGTAGCATTTGGCCGTCACGTCCTTGCGCATGGCCCGCACGGTCTCGCGGGCGATGATCTTGCCGCCGATGGCGGCCTGGATCGGGATCACGAAGAGATGGGGCGGGATCAGCTCCTTCATCTTCTCGCACATGCTGCGCCCGCGGGCCTCTGCCCGTGTGCTGTGGACCAGCATGGAGAGCGCATCCACCGGCTCGCCGTTGACCAGCATGTTGAGCTTCACGAGATCGCCCGTGCGGTAGCCCGTGATGGCGTAGTCAAAGGAGGCGTACCCCTTCGACACTGATTTCAGCCTGTCATAGAAGTCGAACACGACCTCGTTGAGCGGCAGGTCATAGACCACCTTGGCACGACTGCCGATGTAGCCGAGGTCCACCTGCTCGCCGCGCCGGTCCTGGCACAGCTTGATGACGGCGCCCAGATGCTCGTCCGGCGTGAGGATCGTGGCGCGAATCCACGGCTCCTCGATGGTGAGGATCTGCATCACGTCAGGCATGTCGGCGGGGTTATGCATCTCGATATGCGAGCCATCGCGCAGCGCGAGCTTGTAGACGACGGAGGGAGCGGTTGCGATCAGGTCGAGATCGAATTCGCGCGACAACCGCTCCTGAATGATCTCGAGATGCAGCAGACCGAGAAAACCGCAACGGAAGCCGAAGCCCAGAGCGGCAGATGTCTCCATCTCATAGCTGAACGAGGCATCGTTGAGGCGCAGCTTGCCGACGGCCGCGCGCAAATCCTCGAAATCAGCCGCATCCACCGGGAACATGCCGCAGAACACCACGGGTTGCGCCGGCTTGAAGCCCGGCAGGGCTTCTGCGGTCGGGTTGCGCTCATCGGTGATCGTGTCGCCCACGCGGGTATCCGCCACCTCCTTGATCGAGGCCGTGATGACGCCGACCTCGCCGGGCCCAAGCTGGTCGGTTGGCACCAGCTTGGGCGTGAGGTACCCCACGCGCTCGATATCGTAAGTGGCCTTGGCGCTCATCATCCGGACGCGCTGGCCCTTCTTCAGAACACCGTCAATGATGCGCACAAGCACCACGACGCCAAGATAATTGTCATACCAGCTGTCGACCAGCATGGCTTTCAGCGGCGCATCAGGATCGCCCGTTGGTGCGGGCAGGCGCGTAACGATGGCTTCCAGCACCGCCTCGATGTTGAGGCCTGTCTTGGCCGAAATGGGCACGGCGTCGGAGGCATCGAGGCCAATCACGTCCTCGATCTGCTGCTTGATGCGGTCGGGTTCGGCGGCGGGAAGGTCCACCTTGTTCAGGACAGGCACGATCTCGTGGTTGGCGTCGAGCGCGTGATAGACATTGGCCAATGTTTGGGCTTCCACGCCCTGCGAAGCATCGACCACGAGCAGCGAACCTTCACAGGCCGCAAGGCTGCGTGAGACTTCATAGGCAAAATCGACATGCCCCGGCGTGTCCATCAGGTTGAGAATGTAGGTCTTGCCGTCCTTCGCCTTGTAGTCGAGCCGTACCGTCTGGGCCTTGATGGTGATGCCGCGCTCGCGCTCGATATCCATGGAATCGAGCACCTGCTCGGTCATTTCGCGCGTGGTCAAACCGCCGGTGATCTGGATCAGCCGGTCGGCCAGCGTGGATTTTCCATGGTCGATATGGGCGACGATGGAAAAGTTGCGGATGTTGTCGATCAACTGCTTGGTCATAACGCGGGAGATAGCAGCGCACGCGTGATCCGTCGAGGGCGGCCTGTGTCGCGGGCTGTGATGACCTTGCACCTTTGGATGCATTGAGAAACAGCCATCCCTGCAGTAAGGAATTGCTTACGAAGCAGGCAGCCATGGTCCTCGACGCCCTCGCCATTCCCATCATTCAAGGCCCGATGCTGGGCGTGAGCAGCGAAGCGCTGGTGCTGGCCGTCTCGAACGCTGGCGGTCTTGGCTCGCTTGCGGCTTCGTCGCTTGCACCAGATGCGCTCAGGCAGACGGTTGCCACCATTCGCGCCGGGACGGACCGACCATTCCTGGTCAATCTCTTCATCCAGACTCCGGCCAATCCGGACATGGCTGAGGTCAGCGCAGCGATGGAACGGTTGCAGCCTTGGCGGGCCAGGTTTGGTCTTTCCGCCCAGTCGATTCCCAACCAATGGGCGGAAGCCTTCGAACCGCAATTCGCTGCGCTGGTGGACGTGGCACCACCAGCAGTATCCTTCACTTTCGGTATTCTCACACGCGATCAGGTGGCAGCCCTGAAAGCAAATGGCATCTGGGTCATGGGCACAGCGACAACCGCTTCCGAAGCGAGAGCGTGGGCTGATGTCGGCGCGGATGCGATCTGTGCGCAAGGTTTCGAGGCGGGCGGCCATCGCGGCACGTTCCTGAAGGATGTGAGCGAGAGCCAGATCGGCACGCTGGCGCTGGTCAGCACCATCCGCGAGGCCGTGAATATTCCCGTTGTCGCGGCCGGGGGCATCACCGATGGCAAGGCAGTGGCCGCAGTTCTTGCCATGGGCGCGGCAGCGGCACAGGTTGGCACGGCGTATCTGCTGGCGGACGAAGCGACCACGAGTGCGCCCTGGCGCAAGGCCATCGCCGCAGTGGATGACGATTCCACGCGGTTGACGCGGGCCTTCTCCGGTCGTCATGCCCGCGGCATCGAAAATGCGTTTATGCGCGAGATGCGGGCAGTGGAAGCCAATATTCCGGCCTATCCCATCCAGAACGCTCTGACACAGGAACTGCGTGCGGCCGCAGCCAAGGCGGGCTCGGCAGAGGAGCTTTCGCTTTGGGCGGGGCAAAGCGTGACGCTGGCCCGGCCCGGCTCTGCAGCCGAGATCACCGAGACGCTTTGGCGGGAGGCACAGATCGCAATGCGTGCCACAACATCGCGCTGGCTTTGACGCTGCACCGCCCCATATCACCAGCAATCAAAAGGAAAAGATCATGATCGAATACGGGCATTTCATTGGCGGCAAACACGTGCCGGGAACCTCGGGACGCACTGCCGACGTCTGGCAGCCAATGGACGGCAGCTTGCGCGGCAAGGTTGCACTGGCGTCCAAGGCTGAAATGACCGCCGCCGTTGCCAATGCGAAAGCCGCACAGCCCGCCTGGGCCGCGACCAATCCGCAGCGGCGCGCGCGCGTTCTTATGAAGTTTCTTGATCTCGTTGCCCGGCACAACGACGAACTCGCCGATATCCTGGCGCGCGAGCATGGCAAGACGATCCCCGACGCCAAGGGCGACATCCAGCGTGGCGTGGAAGTGGTCGAGGTGTGCCTCGGCGCTCCCCACATGCTGAAGGGCGAGTTCAGCGACGGCGCCGGACCGGGCATTGACCTTTATTCCATGCGCCAGCCGCTGGGCGTCGTGGCCGGCATCACGCCGTTCAACTTTCCAGCCATGATCCCGCTGTGGAAAATGGGACCGGCCATCGCCTGCGGCAATGCCTTCATCCTCAAGCCGTCGGAGCGCGACCCCGGCGTGCCGATGAAACTCGCCGAACTGATGATCGAGGCAGGCTTGCCACCCGGCATCCTCAATGTCGTCAACGGCGACAAGGAAAGCGTGGATGCCATCATTGATGACCCTGACATCATGGCTATCGGCTTCGTCGGGTCCACGCCCATCGGCGAGTACATCTATGGCCGAGGCTGCGCCAATGGCAAGCGCGTGCAGGCTTTCGGTGGAGCCAAGAACCACATGATCATCATGCCCGATGCCGACATGGACCAGGCCGTCGATGCGCTGATCGGCGCGGGCTACGGCGCGGCGGGGGAGCGTTGCATGGCAATCTCGGTGGCGGTGCCCGTGGGCAAGGCGACGGCGGATGAACTGGTCAAGCGGCTCATTCCGCGTGTGGAAAGCCTCAAGGTCGGCCCTTCGACGGATGCTGCGGCTGACTTCGGCCCTCTGGTAACCAAGGCGCATCTGGAAAAGGTGAAGGGCTACGTTGATCTGGGCGTGCAGGAAGGCGCAACGCTCGCGGTCGATGGACGCGGCTTCTCGATGCAAGGCTACGAGAACGGCTTCTACATGGGCGGATGCCTGTTCGACAACGTAACGACGGATATGCGCATCTACAAGGAAGAGATTTTCGGCCCCGTGCTCTCGGTCGTGCGCGCACCGGATTACGCCGCCGCGCTCAAGATGACCAACGACCACGAGTACGGCAACGGCACGGCGATCTTCACCCGCGACGGCGATGCCGCCCGGCACTTTGCCGCCAACGTCAATGTCGGCATGGTGGGCGTCAACGTGCCGATTCCGGTGCCGCTGGCCTATTACACCTTCGGCGGCTGGAAGCGCTCGATGTTCGGCGACCTCAACCAGCACGGATCTGATGCATTCCGGTTCTACACCAAGACCAAGACAGTGACGGCCCGCTGGCCAAGCGGCATCAAGGATGGCGCGAGTTTCGTGATCCCGACGATGTGATTATCACGCCGCTGTCGACAGCGCATAAGGCTTGACCAGCAGATCAGCCGGGATATTCCACTCCCGGCTGATCAACCAGATCATCTCCACAGTCAGCGCACGCCTGCGGTTAAGGATTTCCGAGGCACGGGAGCGCGATCCCAGCAGCCGGGCCAAATCGGCCTGCGATCTTTCCGTATCGTCCATGATGATCCGGAGACAATCAACGGGATCAACCTCGCGGTCAGGCCAACGAATACTCTCGTATTGATCCACGAGGGTCGCAAGCACATCAAGCTCATCTCCCTCTGGTGTGCCTGGAGACGCCCCCCAAAGCATTTCAATGCGTGCGACGGCCTCGGCATTGTCTGCATCGTTGCGAACGGGTTTTATCATCATCATCTCAGAACCTCGCAACTTTCAGCGCATCGATCTTGTCGTATTCCGCGTGTGTGCCGACAAACTTGATGAAGGCAATCTGGTGGTGAAAGTCGAAAGCGACAACGAGCCTGAAATGACCACCCTGAATTTCAAAACGCGCACGGTCGCCATTCAACACCTTTGCCTTTGGATACGCCGACACGATATCCGCCATGGATCGCCACACGGCACCTGCCACTCGTCTTCGCCAGACTGTCAGGGCAATGGCTGCGTCGGGGTTTCTGCGCGCAAAATCTTCAAGGGTTTTGCGCGCAATAATTCTCACGAAGTTACGCTTATCATGTTCCCGCTTTGGGAGCAATGAGATTAAAAATTACATGCCGCGCCTGATCACGCCAGCGTGAACCGCACACCCGCCCGCGCCAGACCGCCCGCAACACCAACCGGCGTACCATCGGCACGCCAACAGGCCGAGCCCGTCATCATGCCGTCCTGCGCAAAGGACACCGCGTTCATCCCGCCCGCCACACGGTTGACGCGCTGTATGCTATGGCCGCGCTGCTCCAATGCCATGGCGATGGCGTCTCCGAATCCTGGCTCCAGCTCCAGCACACCGCCCTCGGTCCACAGGCGCGGCGCTTCCACCGCCTCTTGCGGCAGCATCCGATGGTCGATCAGGTTCACGATGGCCTGCAGCGCCGATGGGAATATCCGCAGTCCACCAGGCAACCCCAAGGCGTGCAGCACGCGGCCATCCTTCACCACCATCATGGGTGCCATCGAGGTGAAGCAGCGTTTGCCAGGTGCAATGGACAGCGCACGCCCCGGATGCGGATCGAAATTATACATGTAGTTGTTGACGAGCAGCCCTGTCCCGGGAATCTGGACGCAGGCCCCGAACAGACCGTTCAGTGTCTGTGTCGCGCTCACCACGGTGCCCTCGGAATCCGCCACCGTGACATGGGTGGTGTCGGCGGTTTCAAGTGCGCTGAGTCCAGCCCCCCAGACCTGCGTCCGATCCATACGGATCACAGCCCGACGCTCATCGGCATAGGCCTTCGAAATCAATCGCTCCACCGGCACATCGACAAAAGCCGGATCGGCCGTGGCGATGGCGCGGTCCGCAAAAGCGATCTTCAGGACTTCCGCCAGCACATGGCAGGTATCTGCTGAACCGAAGCCCATGGCACGGATGTCGAAGCCTTCCAGGATATTGAGCATCTGGGCGATATGCACGCCACTGGAGGCAGGCGGAGGCGGACCAAGGATGTCATGGCCGCGATAGGTCGCGCGGATCGGCTCGCGCTCGACAGGCGTGTAGGTCGCAAGATCGGAGGATGAGAGAATGCCGCCTTGCGCCCGCAGATGGTCGCAGAGGATTTCACCCAACGGTCCGCCGTGGAGCAGGCCGGGACCGCTCTGGGCGATACGGCGCAATGTCCGCGCGCTGTCCGCCTGCACCAGCCGCGCACCCGCCGCAAGCGGCCTGCCGCCAGGCAAGAACAGTGCGGCCAGCGTTGGATCATGCCCGAGATCAACCACACAATCCTTGATGCAATCCGAGAGATAGGGCGTCACGATGAAACCGCCCTTCGCCAGTCGGATCGCAGGAGCCATGACCTGCGCCAGCGGAAGCCTGCCGTGCTTGACGATGGCCAGGCACCAGCCCGCCAGCGCACCGGGTACGGCCACGGCAAACGCGCCAATCTCGTTCTTTCGCCCTTCCACAGCCCGCGCATTCGGCAGTTTGCTGTTGGACATTGGCTTGAACATATCGGGCCGCGCGGCCCCAGGCGCGGTGCTCAGGCAGTCGATGATGGTATGCTCACCATCCGCCAGCCGCAGATGCATGACACCGCCACCCAGCACACTCACCATCATCGGCTCGACCACGGTGAGCGCGAACAAGGCAGCCACCGCTGCATCGACCGCGTTGCCACCAGAAAGCAGGATTTCCACACCCGCCGCAGACGCCAGCGGATGGTTGGTGACGACCATGCCGCGTGAGCCCGTGGCCGGACGTTTTTCGCAAGCGAAGGGCGCGTCACGGTTCATGGCATCCACAGCCTTCCGCCGGTCATGGGCTGCGGCACGCCCGTTGTCGTGGGCAGGCTGAGCGGCAAGCCAAGCGTCGAGCGCACCGCAAGATAGCCGAAGCACTGGGCCTCCAGCAGATCACCGTTCCAGCCCACAGCCTCCACCGGCTCCACCGGTACGCACAGCGCCTTGGCAAGGCCCTGCATGATGCCGCTGTTGTGCCTGCCACCACCTGCCACGAGCCATCGCAACGGCGGGTGCGGCACATGGCGCAGGGCATCCACCGTCGCCGCCACGGTGAAAGCGGTCAGCGTGGCGGCAGCATCGTGATCGTCAAGCGCTTCCACCGTCTTGGCATGTCGATGAAATGCGTTGCGATCCAGAGATTTGGGCGGCTTGACCTGAAAGAATGGATTGCCCATGAGATCGGCCAGCACCCCGGCATCGATCTTGCCCTCCGACGCGATGCGCCCACCCGCATCATAGGGAAGGCCGAAACGCCGCAGCATGAAATCGTCGATCAAAGCTGACGCCGGCCCTGTATCGAAGGCCATCACGCTGTCGCCATCGAGATAGGTGACATTGGCGACGCCGCCGAGGTTCAGCACCATCAACGGCCGCGGCATGTTGCTGGCAAGGGCGGCGTGATAGAGCGGCACCAGGGGCGCACCCTGGCCTCCGGCGCGGACATCGGCTGAACGGAAATCATCCACAACGGGAATGCCGAGCGCCGTCGCCATGCGTTGTCCCAGGCTGAGTTGGCGGGTAAAGCGCTTCGCCGGGTTGTGATAGACCGTCTGGCCATGGTTGCCGATCAGTTCGATGCGGCTGCGATCCAGCCCCTGCTCTTTCATGAAGCTGGCAATCGCGGCGGCAAAGGCATCCGTGACCGCCTCTTCCAGCGCCGTCAGGTTGTCAGTCAGCGCCTGCGCAGGATTGGCGAGAAAGGCCAGCAGTTCCTTGCGCAACTTGACCGGATAAGGTGCCATGGTGCCCGGACCAGCCACGACGGTTTCATGTCCATCCGTCTTGATCACGGCCACGTCGATACCGTCCATAGACGTACCGCTGATCACGCCAATCACGGTCTTCAGCGGAGGCGTCGCCAGCGCATTCATGGAATGTCCTGCTTGCCGGCCATGGCGAAAGCCGTGCGCAGGTTGCCTTTGGCCTGGCCTAGCAGTGTCACGGCCTTAGACTTGTCGTGTCCGAGCGCCAGCAGCGCAGCCAGCCGGATGTCGCCCTTGGCCTTGGCCAGTGCGTCCGCCGCCCTCTGGAGATCACACTCCGCAAGGCGTGCCACCATCCGCTCGGCCCGGCTTTGAAGCTTCACGTTGGCCGCCCGCATGTTGACCATCATGCCGCGATAGACCTTGCCAAACTTCAACATGATGCCTGTCGAGATCAGGTTCAACACCACTTTCTGCGCGGTGCCTGCCTTCATGCGCGTCGATCCCGCGATCAATTCGCTGCCCGTCTCAATCAGCACCGGGAAGGCGGCAGATGCCAGCAAGGGCGTGGCGACATTGTTGGCGATGCCGATCGTCACGGCCCCCAGTTCTCGCGCCCGTGACACGGCAGCCACTGTGAAGGGCGTGGTACCGCTTGCCGCGACGCCGATGACGACATCCGCCGCCGTGACGGCAAGCGCGTTGATCTGGCGGACCGCGCGGGCCGCATCATCCTCGGCCCCTTCGATGCTGGCGATGAAAGCCTGATCACCGCCCGCCATCAGGAAGACGCTGCGGGTGAGCGGCCAGTTGAAGGTCGGCGTCAGTTCCGCACCATCCTGGACCGCCACGCGCCCCGAGGTTCCCGCCCCCACATAGATCAGGCGTCCGCTTTCACCGAGCGCCAGCGCTGCCGCTTCGGCCGCCATCGTGATCGCGGGAAGCGCCGGACGCACGGCAGCGACAGCCGACAATTGACCATCCCACATCGCCTCGATGGCCTGAGCAAAGGGCCAGGCATCGAGATCGGCAAAACGTGGATCGACATCTTCCGTCGACATCGTGGCACGAATCCTTCGGCTATCCCTGCCATAGGTGGTGACGCAATCGCTCGGCCGCGTCAAACCTTGCGAAGGGCAATGCGCAGCGCTACCGGTGACTGGATGCAACCACGCAACGCTTCCGCACCAGTGCCAGCCCATTCAAGCCTCGCCATCGAGGCGCTGCGCGTCTTCGATGGCGAAAGGGTGATCGGGCCGCGGCGCATCGAAATCCGGGATGGCCTGATCACCGCTGTCCACACAGCTTCACAGGCGATGGATGCGATCACCACGATCCGGCTGCCTCCCGAGATCATCCTTTCCCCCGGCTTCATCGATCTTCAGGTCAATGGTGGGGGCGACGCATTGCTCAATGACATGCCAACGCTGGAGGGCATCAGGCGCATCGCGGAAGCGCATCGGCGCTTTGGCACCACGGGCCTGCTTCCCACCCTCATCACGGACCATCCCGACAAGCTACGCACACTGGAGGCCATCGCCTCTCAGGCACTGGCGGTTCCTGGCGTGCTCGGGTTCCATCTCGAAGGGCCGCATCTCAACCTTCGACGCAAGGGCATCCACCCGCCGCAGTTCGTGCGGCCCATGACCGGGGATGATCGTGCCTTGCTGCTCCGGTTTGCGCATCACGGAAAATCAATCGTGACCCTGGCTCCCGAGACTTGCCCTGCGGACGCCATCGCAAGCTTCGTCGAGGCCGGTTTGCGGGTGTCGGCGGGACACAGCGAGGCGACCGCCGCCCAGATGGCGGCAGCGATGGACCACGGTCTGTCCTGCGTGACCCATCTGTTTAACGCCATGTCGCAGATGACCGCGCGAGAGCCTGGCATCGTGGGGTCAGCGCTGGCGGATGACCGGCTGTTCGCGGGCATCATTCCCGACGGCATCTGCGTGTCACCCCTCAATCTCAAGACAGCTTATCGCGCGATGGGCCGTGACCGGTTGATCCTGGTCACGGATGCCATGCCGACAGCGGCAGGACACATTCCCTTTTTCCATCTTCAGGGACGCAAGATCACGCTCGACGATAACCGCCTCACCGATGCAGCGGGAACATTGGCGGGCGCCCACATCACCATGGATGCCTGCATCCGCAACGCCATCGCCATGATGGGCGCGAGCCTCGAGGACGCGTTGATCATGGCGACGCGCACACCCGCGCGGTGCCTCGGCCTGGAGCGCGAGCTGGGCCACATCGCGCCGGGGTACCGGGCCGATCTCGTCGCTTTCGATGCCGATCTCGCGGTTCACCGCACCTGGATTGGTGGCCTAGACTGAAGCACCAGAGCCACGCACATGGCTGCCACCCCGCTTCATATGTTGCAATGCAACATGAAACCATTCATGGTCTTGGCCAAACACGAGGATATCGCGATGGCGACGAAGAAATCCGATCTGAGCGGCCTCTGGCTTTCGCCAATGGTGGTGGCGGCTCGCCTGCCGATCCTGCTGTATGAATCGCTGAACCCCGATCCGAGTCGTCGCAACGAGACCAACCGCATGGTGGCAGAAAAGGTTGCAGCTGCGCAGGAGGGTCTGCTGGCGGCACAGGTTGCGCTGGGCACGGCGATGGCCGAAAACGCAGCCGCGATGATTTTCGGTCGCATCCCGAAATCCACACCGCACGACACGGCGGAAGCCATGGTCAAGGCGGGTCTTGCCCCGATGGCACGCCGCGTAAGCGCCAATGCCAGGCGTCTTGCCCGAGGCTGATCAAGAGTTGCCCGAAGTGATCAAGAGTTGCCCTGGGCTGATCCCGACTGCCGAACCATGAACCAAGGGTCTTGTTGCCATCGGGTGTTGCGATATACCGGAAGCTTCAAGGAGTTCGCCCGGCATGAGCCAGTTTGCCCTGACACAGGACCAGATCACCATTCGTGACATGGCACGGGAGTTTGCAGCTGAAAAGCTTGCGCCGCACGCGCTGGAATGGGACGAGAAGCGCCATTTCCCCGTCGATGTGATCCGGGAAACCGCAGCGCTGGGCATGGCGGGCATCTATGTCGACGAAGCCTCGGGCGGCACGGGCCTCAGCCGTCTTGACGCGGCGCTGATCTTCGAAGCGCTGGCGGAGGGATGCCCGGCGGTTTCGGCCTATCTGTCGATCCACAACATGGTCGCCTGGATGATCGACCGCTACGGTTCGCCGGACCAGAAGGCGGCGTTCCTGCCAGCGCTGCTTACGATGGATCATCTTGGCGCCTATTGCCTGACCGAACCTGGTTCCGGCTCCGATGCGGCTGCCCTGAAGACACGGGCCGTGCGCGACGGTGAACATTATGTGTTGAACGGTCAGAAGCAGTTCATTTCCGCCGCAGGGGCTGCCGATCTCTATCTTGTCATGGTGCGCACCGGCGAGGATGGTCCCAAGGGCGTCTCCACCGTGCTGGTGCCGAAAGACACGCCGGGCCTTTCCTTCGGGGCAAACGAGAAGAAGATGGGCTGGAATGCCCAGCCGACCCGTGCCGTGATCTTCGACAACGCGCGCATCCCTGTTGCCAACCGGCTGGGAGAGGAAGGCACGGGCTTCAAGATCGCCATGTCCGGCCTGGATGGCGGGCGGCTTAACATCGGGGCGTGCTCGCTCGGTGGTGCGCAGTCCGCGTTGATGAAGGCGCTGTCCTATGCCGGAGAACGCAAGGCGTTCGGCAAGAAGCTGAACGAAATGCAGGCATTGCAATTCAAGCTCGCCGACATGGCGACGGATCTGGAGGCGGCCCGTATTTTTCTCTATTCCGCCGCCTCGGCCTATGATCGCCAGGATCCCGAAACCACCATGCGTTGCGCCATGGCGAAACGCATCGCCACCGAAACAGGCTCCGCAGTCGCCAATGCGGCCCTGCAGATTCATGGCGGTTACGGCTATCTCCAGGATTATGGCATTGAAAAGATCGTGCGTGACCTGCGCGTCCACGAGATTCTGGAGGGCACGACCGAGATCATGAAGATGATCGTCAGCCGCCAGATCATCGGTGCCAATGGAGTCGGTCGCTGAACCTTGTCAGCAGCACCCTTCCCTTAACGATTCTTGCCTGGCACCCACAGCACGTCCTTGGCACTCTTGTCGTTGACCCAGCGCGAGGCCACGAAGAGGAAATCCGACAGGCGATTGACGTATTTCATGGCCGCCGACCCAACACGTTCACCCGGCTGCGCCACCAGTTCCGCCATCAGGCGCTCCGCCCGGCGGGTCACCGTGCGGGCGAGATGCAGATAGGCCGATGAGGGCGAACCTCCAGGCAGCACGAAGGAACTGAGCGGAGCCAGATCGGCATTCAGGAGATCGATCTCCCGCTCAAGGCGCTCCACCTGCTCCTGCACGATGCGCAACGGCTCATAGGGCAGCGGTTCGCCAACATCCGGCGTACACAGGTCCGCGCCCAGGTCGAACAGGTCGTTCTGGATCCGGGCAAGCATGGCGTCGAGATCGGCATGGGACGCGGCAGTGTGCAGCCGCGCCATGCCGATGCAGGCATTGGCCTCGTCCACCGTGCCGAAGGATTCGACCCTGAGATCATATTTTGCGACGCGCTTGCCGCTTCCAAGCCCGGTCGTGCCGTCATCGCCTGTGCGGGTGTAAATCTTGTTCAGCTTGACCATCGATCACCCGCCCTTCAGCCACAGCGCCGTCATGATGAGCACGACGGCGGCAAATTGCAGGACAACGCGCCAGCGCATCAGCGTCTGCGAGCGGTTGGGGCTGCCATCGCGCAGCATGTTGAAAAGTCCGAAGCCAAGCACGACGGCCACGGCCAGGATCGAAACCGGAACGATGTAGGACATGGATGCACTCATGGCCCCTCCATAATCCGTGAATGCGGCGAGCGCCATGCCCGGATCGTGCTGACGGCCATCAGCGACTGCGGCGTGGTGACGCCATCACTCCCGGTGCAGGACACGGTCGACAAGCAGGTTGGACCAGAAGCCTGGCTTGAAGTCCTTCTGGAGCGTTTCAGGATCATAGTGATGCTCGACCCAATCCAGAAAGGCGATCCCTTTCGCTTCGCCTGTATCGCGGTAAAGCTCGAAAAAGCGGTCAAGAATTCCGGTCTTGGACCAGTGAAAATGGCCGAAGCGGGCGTGCAACTGTGCCAGCGCTTCCGAGGCTGGCCTGCCAAGATGCACGAGAACATACAGCGCTGCGACAAAGCCAGCCCTGTCCGCACCCGACTTGCAATGGATCAGCGCGGGATAGTTGAGATTTTGAAAAAAGGTCGGCGAGGCGAGCAGCATGTCCTTGGCGGGGGCTTCCCGCGAGCGGGCGAGAAACTCGGTCAATTGGAGGCCATGCTTGTCAGCCGACTCTTTCTCCAGCGGCCAGGAGCCATGCTCACGCCCACCCCTGAGATAGACGAGGGTGCGGCCACCCTCTGCCGCAAACCGCGCGATCTGGTGCGGCCAGGGCTGGGCCGCCCGGAAAAGCCTGCCATCGACGCTGTGCCGGTTGAGATAGAACAGCCGGAAAATGCCATGATCGACGAAGATCATGCTCATCCAGGCGCGGAACCGGTCAAGGCCGCCCTGCAAGGGGCGATCCCAGCGCGCGATGCGGGCCATGCGTGCGTGGTAGCGCTCGATGTCAGGGCGACGGAACATGCTGGCGCGATTAGCAGTGTCGCGCGTCAACGGCAATCAATCATGGCACTCACGCAACGCGCCATTGCCTCCATAATACCGGGGCGGCCACCACTATCGCGGCCACCGCCGTGCCCCAGCCTGGCGCCATGAACAGCAGGGCGGACACGCCCAGCAAGATCCGCTCCCATCCTGCCAGCAACGACCGGGCAAAGCCGGTCAGCGCGGCAGCAAGCGCCACGATGCCAAGCGCGCAGGTGAAGGTCACCTCGATGAAGGCAGGCCAGGTGAACTCCTTGGTGACGATCAGCATGGCTGGCGCGTAGGCGAAGACGAACGGCACCAGTGCCTTCGCCATGCCGAGACGGAACGCCGTATTGCCCGTCTTGAAGGGGTCGGCCCCCGCCATGCTGGCGGCGGCATAGGCCGCCAACGCCACGGGCGGCGTGATGTCGGCAAGCACGCCGAAATAGAACACGAAAAAATGCGCCACGATCGGCTCGGTGCCCAATTGGCTGAGCGCCGGAGCGGCCACCGTCACCATGATGATGTAGGTCGCCGTTGTCGGCACCCCGCACCCCAGCAGGATGCAGACGATGGCTGTCATGATCAATGTGAAGAACAGCGTCATCGCCTTCATGTCGAAAAGAAACGCCGGAACGACATGGCTGGCCATCATCGCCAGCGAGCCTGCAGAACTCGTCACGATGTTCGATATCTTGAACCCGACACCTGTCAGGGTGACCACCCCGACGATGATGCCGACAGTTGCCGCCGCTGCACCCACGGCAATGGCGTATTTGGCACCCACCACGAAGGCATCGGCGATTTCGGCAGCGTTGCGGCGACCATTGCCGTTACGGACGGCGAAGCCTGCCGAGACAGCCGCGCAGCCTGCAAACAAAGCCAACGTCAGCGGACCGGAAGCCAGTCCACCCGACACCGCCGCCAGGATCATGGCGATGCCCGTGGCCGCCGCGACTGCGGGGTTGCGGTCCGTCAAGCCGATCACCACGCAGGCCGTGATGCCCCAGAATGCCGCAAGATAGGGCGTGTAGCCCGAAAACAGCACCGCGAGGAGCACAAAGAGCGGAATGGAGGTCGGCCAGTCGTGCCTCAGCACATCAGCGACACGTGGAATTTCGTGGGGCTCCATGCCACGCATACCATTCTTCTTGGCCTCGAAATGCACCTGGCAGAACACGCCGAAGAAATGCATGAAGGCCGGCACGATGGCTGCCAGAATCACCGTCTGGTAGGGGACATTGAGATACTCCACCATCAGGAACGCGGCCGCACCCATGATCGGTGGCGTGATCTGTCCACCGGTCGATGCCGTGGATTCGACCGCCGCCGCGAAATGGCGGGGGTAGCCGAGCCGGATCATCGCAGGAATGGTCAGCGACCCCACTGTCACGGTGTTGGCGATGGACGAGCCAGAGATCATGCCGAACAGGCCCGAGCCAAAGATCGAGACCTTGGCTGGTCCACCGACAAAGCGCCCGAACGCGGCTGAGGCGAGGTCGATGAAGAATTTGCCAAGGCCGATGCGCGTCGCCAGCACGCCAAACAGCACGTAATGAAAGACGTAGGTCGCCACCACGCCGAGCGCGATGCCGAAGATGCCCTGGCTGGTGAGATAGAGGTGGTTGACCACCCCCTTCCAGGTGTTGCCGGGGTGAACGAGAACGCCCGGGAAGCTCTGTCCGTACATGGCATAGAGCATGAGCGAGACGGCGATGAGCGGCAGGGCCAGCCCGACAGAGCGCCGCGTCGCCTCGAGCAGCACCACGATGAGCATGGTGCCCATGATGACATCCACCGGCATCGGATTGCCAACACGAAAGGCCAGATCCTCGAAGATATAAGGCACGTAGAGGCTGCTGACCGCTGCCGCGAAAGTCAGCAGCCAGTCAAGGATGGGAATGCCGAAGGGCGCCAGGAGTCCGGCGACGGGAGCCGTGGCATTCCGTTTCTTGCTGGCTGCGAAGACCAGGAAGATCAGGCCCAGCACGAAAGCCATGTGGATGCCCCGGTGCGTCGTTTCCCGCAGCAGCCCGAAACCTGCCGTGTAATAGTGGAAGAGCGACAGCGCCATCAGCAGGCCCGCGACGATCCACGCGGCCGTCGGCAACAGCGGGCGAAACTGCATCTCGGGATCAAGCTCCGCCTCAAGCTTGGCCAGATCCTGATGGGATTTCGGCATGTCCTGAGGCGCGCTTGGGTTTTGGGTGGTCACAGGGCGGGTCACTTTCCGGATCGGGTGAAGGCGAGTGTGGAGGAAATGATGATGACGGAAGGCTAGCCTGAGTTCCGCCCGGAATGAAGCGCGGAGATTCGATGCTGGCGATTTTATGTGCGAATGGCTATTCTCACGGTCATGTCGATGAGGCGCCTGCTCTCCTTGTGTGCGGTCGGACTGTTCCTGCTCCTGACGGGAGGCCCAGTCGTGATCGCCCAGGAGGGAGACGCGTTGCGTTTCTTTCAGCAGAACCCCAGCAGATTGCTGTTCCGAAGCCAGCCCGAGGTGCGCACACCACCGCGCCGGGCTGTGCGCCCGCCAAGCGAAGCGGGTTATGCCGCGCCCCGCAGAAGGCCAGTCGCTCCGCCCGAGGGCGAGACAGTGGTTCAGCCCGAAAAGCCCGAGGTTCCAATCACGACCTTCGTGCATGTCATTGGCGACTCGCTTGGTGACCTTCTGTCCCAAGGCTTGAAAGACCAACTGGCGGAGACAAAGCCGGATGTTGGCGTGGTCAAGCGTGCCCGCTCTTCCTCAGGGCTGGTCCGCGACGATTATTATGACTGGAACAAGGCACTGAAGGAGCTGTTGGCTGGCACCGAGACGACTGACATGGTGGTCATGATGCTCGGTTCCAATGACCGGCAGGCCCTGCGCGACGAAACGGGAAGCCACGACTTCGGATCGGAGCGATGGCGCGAAATATACCTGAAGCGCCTGGACGATCTGGTGGCGCTGGCCCGCGAGAAACGCATCCCCTTTGTTGTCGTCGGTATGCCCAGTATGCAAAGTCAGCGCCTCTCGGCCGACATGCTGATGCTCAACACGCTGTTTCGAGAGCGGTCCACCCGCAACGGTGCGGTCTATGTCGATATCTGGGATGCCTTCACCACCGAGCAGGGCCAGTACAATGCCAGTGGTCCTGATGTGAATGGCGTGATCGTGCGTCTGCGCACCGCCGATGGCATCCATTTCACCAAGGCAGGCACGCGCAAGCTTGGCTTCTTCGTTGGCAAGGAAGTAAGCCAGCAGCTGGGCCGGGAACGCCCAGCCGTGGAGATCGCGGCCCTGCCCTCCGATCTGTCCGAGCAGATCCGGCGTGATGCGCCCGGACTGGTTCCGCAAGGGCTGCAGACGGCCATCCCGCTGCCGACCGAATTGCCGGAACTTCCGGTGATCAGTCTGCGCCCATTGTCAGGGCCTATCCTCGAGCTGACGGGTATCCCCCAGTCTCCAGGCGGGCGGCTTTTAAGCGGCAGGATTCTCACACCCGCCAACGAGATGACCATTCTCGTGGAACAGGCCATGGCCTACGGACGCCTGCCGCCTGCCAAGGCGGGACGTGCCGATGACTTTGCCTGGCCGCGGCGACAGAGCAGGCTGAACTGACCGTTGTGCCCCTATCGCTACCACTGAACTACTGTGGCAGAACCGTCTCGCCCATCAGAAACTCGTCGACCGAGCGCGCGGCCTGGCGGCCTTCGCGGATGGCCCAGACCACGAGGGACTGGCCACGCCGCATGTCGCCCGCAACGAAGACCTTGCCCATCGAGGTCTTGTAGTCGCGGTCTGTCGCCTTGACGTTGCCACGTCCATCGGTGCCAACACCGAGTTCCTGCACCATGCCCTCGTGGACAGGCTGGATGAAGCCCATGGCGAGCAGCACAAGATCGGCCTGAAGCTCGAACTCCGTCCCCGGTACAGGCTTGAAGTCGCTGCCGGACTGGGCGCAGATCAGCTTTTTCACCACGCCCTTGCTATCCCCTTCGAGGCGAACCGTGGCGACGGCGAACTGCCGCTCGGCGCCCTCCTGATGCGATGATGACGTACGCAGCTTCAGCGGCCAGTTTGGCCAGATCAGCGCCTTGTTCTCCTTTTCCGGAGGCTGCGGCATGATCTCGAGCTGCGTCACTGACAGCGCACCCTGGCGCACGGAGGTGCCGATGCAATCCGAGCCCGTGTCACCACCGCCGATGACCACGACATGCTTGCCAGCCGCCACGATCGGCTCCACTGTCACGCCTTCGTTGGAGACGCGGCGGTTCTGCTGCGGCAGGAAATCCATGGCGAAATGCACGCCGACGAGATCACGGCCCGGAATCGGCAGATCACGCGGCTTTTCCGCGCCGCCAGTCATCACCAGCGCATCGTGCTTGTCTGCCAGTTCCTTCGCTGAAACATCAACGCCGACATTGACGTTGTAATGGAACGTCACGCCCTCGGCTTCCATTTGTTCGACGCGACGATCAACATGGCGCTTTTCCATCTTGAAGTCGGGAATACCGTAGCGCAGCAGGCCACCGGCACGCGCCGCCCGCTCATAGAGATGCACGTCATGGCCGACACGGGCGAGCTGTTGCGCAGCAGCCAATCCGGCAGGGCCGGAGCCGATGACAGCCACTGATTTGCCCGTCTTGTGCTTGGGCACCTCGGGCTTCACCCAGCCCATCTCCCAACCCTTGTCGATGATGGCGCATTCGATGGACTTGATCGTGACGGGTGTGTCCTCGATGTTCAGCGTGCAGGCCGCCTCGCAGGGCGCAGGGCAGACCCGGCCCGTGAACTCAGGAAAATTGTTGGTGGAGTGCAGGTTGCGCAGCGCCTCCTCCCAGTCATCCTGATAGACGAGGTCATTCCAGTCCGGGATCTGGTTGTTGACGGGGCAGCCGTTGTGGCAGAACGGAATGCCGCAATCCATGCAGCGCGACGCCTGGTCCCTCACCGTCGCTTCCGACAGCGGCAGGACAAACTCCTTGTAATGCCGGATGCGATCCGACGCAGGAGCGTATTTCCGGTCCTGCCGGTCGATTTCGAGAAAGCCTGTGACCTTGCCCATGTGACGCCACTCCGTGTTGGTGTTTTGACTGCAGCTGTCAGCGCAGCCAGTTTTCGATCTTCAGTCCCGGCACGCGGGAAAATTCACGAACATTGTCGGTAACCAGGATACTGTCTGTCGCCAGAGCATGAGCAGCAATCAGCAGATCGTTTCTACCGATCGGCGTGCCGATCCTCTCGACCGCTGCGCGCGCCTTCGCATAGAACTGATCCACCGGCATTTCCAATGGTGCGATGTCAATTAGACGAAGAAGCTTTTCAATGCGCTCCGCCAACCCGAGGGAGCCACTCTTGACCGCGCCAAACCGGAGTTCGGCCGCCACCACGATACTCGTGAAGACATGGCCAGTACCGGCGCGTTCGATCCGCTGTGAAGTCAGCCCTCCCGGATTACGGATGATGTCCGACAATATGTTGGTATCAAGCAGATAGGTCATTTTAGATCACGATATCGCGGGGTGACGGATCATCAATTTCTGGAAATTCCTCGATCATCGGCTCCAGCGTTTTGAGCCAAGCAACCAAATCTTTCTGCTCCTCAGGTTCAATGATCAGCCGATTACCCTCCTTATGCATAAGGACATTCTTCCCGGCGAACTCAAGTTCTTTGGGAATCCGGACCGCCTGGCTGCGGCCGTTGCGAAAAAGGCTGACTTTGCGAGCAAGCATGATGCAATCTCCTTCTGGCATATGGCAGGACATATGCCAATTTGTCGTTCCGATCAAATCACTCCGCCGCCATCAGCCGCTGCTCCGCTTCCATTTCCTTGAGTGCGCGGCGATACTCCACCGGCATCACCTTGACGAACTTGCCGCGATAATCGGCCCAGTTGTCGAGAATATGCTTGGCGCGCGCCGAGCCTGTGTATGTCAGGTGGTTGGTGATGAGGCTCACCAGCCTGTCCTCGTCATGGCTGCCCATGTTGTTCATGATGTCGATGCGGCCCTTGGTCTCCATGTCGCCGCCGTGGTGGTAGAGGTTGCGCGACAGCTCCTCCTCTTCCTCCACCGGTTCCAGATCGACCATCGACAGGTTGCAGCGCTTGCGGAACGAGTTGTCCTCATCCAGCACATAGGCGATGCCGCCGCTCATGCCCGCCGCGAAGTTGCGGCCGGTCTGGCCCAGCACCACGACAACGCCGCCGGTCATATATTCGCAGCCGTGGTCGCCCGTGCCCTCGACCACCGCGATGGCACCTGAGTTGCGCACCGCGAAGCGTTCGCCCGCCACGCCGCGGAAGTAGCATTCGCCGGAGATCGCCCCGTACAGCACCGTGTTGCCGACAATGATTGAATCCTCTGCCACGATGCCTGAATCAGGCGCGGGACGGATGATCAGCTTGCCGCCCGAAAGGCCCTTGCCAACATAGTCGTTGGCCTCTCCGGTGAGATCGAGCGTCACACCCGTCATCACCCATGCCCCGAAGGACTGGCCGGAGGTTCCGGTCAGCTTCACGGTCACGGTGTCATCGGCCAAGCCTGCATAGCCATAGCGCTTGGCGATCTCGCCCGACAGCATCGCACCAGTCGAACGGTCGACATTGGTGATGCGGCTTTCGATGACGACAGGCGCACCGCCGTCAATCGCTCCTTGAGCCTTCTTGATCAGCTTGCGGTCCAGCACGTTGTCGATCGGATGTTCCTGCCGTTCGACATGGCGGGTGGCGACGTTCTTGTCCTTCTTGGGCACGGCGAAAAGATTGCCGAAATCCAGACCCTTGGCCTTCCAGTGGGTGATCGCGTCCTTCTTGTCCAGAAGGTCCGAACGGCCAACAAGATCGTCGAACTTCGCCACGCCCAGCTCTGCCATGAGCACCCGGATATCCTCGGCAACGAAGAAGAAGAAGTTGACGACATGCTCGGGCAGGCCCTGGAAGCGCTTGCGCAGCACGGGGTCTTGCGTCGCCACGCCCACGGGGCAGGTGTTGAGGTGACACTTGCGCATCATGATGCAACCCGCTGCAATCAAGGGTGCCGTGGCGAAGCCGAACTCGTCGGCCCCCAGCAATGCACCGATCACCACGTCGCGGCCCGTGCGCAAGCCACCATCGACCTGCAGCGCAATACGCCCCCGCAGACCGTTCATCACCAGCGTCTGGTGCGTTTCGGCCAGACCCACTTCCCAAGGGCTGCCGCAATGCTTAATGGAGGTCAGGGGGCTTGCGCCGGTGCCGCCCTCGAAGCCGGAAATGGTGATGTGATCAGCCCGCGCCTTGGCGACGCCTGCGGCAACTGTGCCGACGCCCACCTCCGACACCAGCTTCACCGAAACATCGGCGGCAGGATTGACGTTCTTCAGATCGAAGATCAGCTGCGCCAGATCCTCGATGGAATAGATGTCATGGTGCGGTGGCGGCGAAATGAGGCCGACGCCCGGTGTGGAATGGCGCACCTTGGCAATGACGGCATCGACCTTGTGGCCAGGAAGCTGCCCGCCTTCACCGGGCTTCGCGCCCTGTGCCATCTTGATCTGCATCATGTCGGAGTTGACGAGATATTCCGTTGTCACGCCAAACCGGCCTGAGGCCACCTGCTTGATGGCGGAACGGCGGGAGCGGCCATCCGCCATCGGCTTGAAGCGTTGCGCCTCTTCGCCGCCTTCGCCGGTGTTGGACTTGCCGCCGATGGAATTCATGGCGATGGCCAGCGTCTCGTGCGCCTCACGGCTGATCGAGCCGAAGGACATGGCACCGGTCGAAAAGCGCTTGACGATAGCCTTGGCTGATTCAACCTGCTCCAGCGCAATGGGCTTGCCCATGGGCTTCACCTTGAACAGTCCACGAATGGTGGTGAAGCGGTTCTCCTGCTCATTGATGGCGCGGGCGTAGTCCCTGTACTTGTCTGGGGCGTTGCCACGCACGGCATGTTGCAGGTTGGACACGGTATCGGGACGCCAGACATGGTCCTCGCCGCGCAGGCGGTAGGCATAGTCGCCACCAATATCGAGCACATTGCGGTGAACCGGCGAGTCGCCAAAGGCGACACGGTGGACCCGCATGGCCTCTTCCGCGATCACCGTCAGGCCTGCACCCTCGATGGTGGTGTGCGTGCCGAAGAAATACTTGTCCACGAAGGCGCGTGTCAGGCCGAGCGCGTCGAAGATCTGGGCCCCGCAATAGCTTTGATAGGTCGAGATGCCCATCTTCGACATGACCTTGAGCAGGCCCTTGCCGTCGGACTTGATGAAGCGCTTGACGACTTCCTTTTCGTCCACTTCCTTGGGAAATTCGCCCTTTTCCCACCTCGACAGCACGGTATCGAAGGCAAGGTAGGGGTTGATGGCCTCCGCCCCATAGCCCGCGAGGCAGGCAAAGTGATGCACCTCGCGCGGCTCGCCGGTTTCCACCACAAGCCCGACCGACGTGCGCAGGCCCTTGCGGATCAGGTGGTGGTGGACAGCCGCAGTCGCCAGCATCGAAGGGATCGGAATCCGGTCGGGGCCGACCAGACGGTCCGACAGGATGATGATGTTATAGCGGCCATGAACGGCGGCTTCCGCCCGCTCGCACAGCCGGTCCAGCGCATCCTGCATCCCGCCCGCGCCCTTTTCGGCTGGGTAAGTCATGTCGAGCGTCTTGGTGTCGAAACTGTCCTCGACATGGCCGATGCAGCGGAGCTTCTCCAGATCCTCGTTGGTGAGGATCGGCTGGCGCACTTCCAGCCGCTTGCGCCGTGAGCTGCCTTCGAGATCGAAGATGTTGGGGCGCGGTCCGATGAAAGACACCAGACTCATCACCAGTTCCTCGCGGATCGGATCGATTGGCGGGTTGGTGACCTGCGCGAAGTTCTGCTTGAAATAGTTGAACAGCGGCTTCGACCGGTCGGACAAGGCGGCGATGGGCGTGTCCGTACCCATGGACCCAACCGCCTCCTGGCCTGTCACGGCCATCGGCGACATCAGCAGCGTGACATCTTCCTGCGTATAACCGAAGGCCTGCTGCTTATCGAGCAAGGAGACATCGGTGCGCGAAGCGCGGGCCTCGACCGGCTTGAGATCTTCCAGCACCAGCTGGGTCTTCTTCAGCCATTCCTTGTAGGGGTTTGCCGTGGCGATCTCCTGCTTGATCTCCTCGTCCGCAATGATGCGGCCCTTTTCAAGATCGATCAGCAGCATCTTGCCGGGTTGCAGCCGCCACTTCCTGATGATGTCCTTTTCAGGGATCGGCAAGACACCCATCTCGGACGCCATGACCACGAGGTCGTCTTTGGTCACGAAATAGCGGGCAGGCCTGAGGCCGTTGCGGTCGAGCGTTGCGCCGATCTGGCGGCCGTCGGTGAAGGCGACGGCAGCGGGGCCATCCCACGGCTCCATCATGGCGGCGTGGTATTCGTAGAAGGCGCGCCGCGTGTCATCCATCAGCGGATTGCCAGCCCAGGCTTCCGGAATGAGCATCATCATCGCGTGGGTCAGTGAGTAGCCGCCCTGCACCAGGAACTCGAGTGCATTGTCGAAGCACGCCGTGTCGGATTGCCCCTCGTAGGAAATCGGCCACAGCTTGCCGATGTCGTTGCCATAATCCTCGCTGTCGACGGAGGCTTGCCGCGCCGCCATCCAGTTGACGTTCCCGCGCAGCGTGTTGATCTCGCCGTTATGCGCCACCATCCGGTAGGGATGGGACAGCGACCAGGTCGGGAAGGTGTTTGTGGAAAACCGCTGATGCACGAGCGCGATGGCGCTTTCGAAACGCGGGTCTTCCAGGTCACGGTAATAGCCACCGAGCTGATCGGCCAGCAACATGCCCTTGTAGACGACGGTGCGACAGGACATCGACACGGGATAGAAGCCCATCTCGCGCGGGGCCTTCTGCTCATAGGCGGCGTTGGAAATCACCTTGCGCAGAATGAACAGACGCCGCTCGAACGTATCTTCGTCGATGGACTGGCTGTCACGGCCAACAAAGACCTGGAGATGGCGCGGCTCGGTCGGCTTCACCGAGATACCAAGATCAGCCGGATCGGTCGGAGGCACGCGGAGACCGAGCAGTCGAAAGCCCTCGTCGGCAATCGCCTTCTCGATGATGTCGCAGCAGATCTGCGCCACATCCGGATCGCGCGGCAGGAAAAACTGTCCGACGGCATAATGTCCGGGCTCGGGGATGGAAAAGCCGAGCTTGGATGCTTCGTCCTTGAAAAAGCGGTGCGGCAATTGCACCAGCATTCCGCAGCCGTCACCGGCCTTGGGGTCCGCGCCCACTGCGCCGCGATGCACGAGGTTGCGGAGGATATCGAGTCCCTTGGTGACGATGGAATGGCTGCGGCGATTCTTCATATCGGCAACAAAACCGACGCCGCAGGCATCCTTTTCATGGGCAGGGTTGTAAGAGCCGGTTGCAGCAGGAAGGCCGGGGTCGCGCACGACGAGGTCGCGGTGGAGGGCATCGCGGATGGACGGTGCTGAAGCGGGAACGGCGAGCGTCTCCAGTTCCGACTTAATGATCCAGTCTGATGCGATCGGCTTTGACATGATGACCTCCCTTGGGGCGGAAGAGTGTTAGCTTCATAACCAGCACGGGATGCGAACCTATATTGGTCAACATTCCTGTCCTATTGCAGTGTGTTCAATGTCACTTCGGAGAGCCGCTGGCAAGTAGAAATTTATGGCTCGCATTAAGATTATAAAGAGAAGACATTTTTTGAAATTAAATTACGTATAATAGAAAAATTATTTTCGATTGTTAGAATACCGCGAAAACCATAGTTGCCATCGTGTTGAATGGGAGCCAGCGTGAAAGAAAATATTTCTGGCACGAAATAAAATGTCTCATTGTCGCTGTTCGGTTGCCAATTCGCCCTGTGCTTGCCATGGAATGGTCAGGGAGTGATCCATCAATGTCCATCTACACCACTGGCCTTGATCGCAATCCGGCCAACTTTCAACCCCTGACGCCCCTGTCCTTCCTGCAGCGTGCCGCCAGGGTCTGGCCGGACCACGTGGCCATCATTCACGGCATGATGCGCGTGACCTACCGGGAGTTCTACACCCGCTCCCGCCGCCTGGCCTCGGCGCTGCAACGGCGCGGTATTGGCAAGGGCGATACGGTCGCGGTTATCCTCGCCAACACGCCACCCATGCTGGAGGCGCACTACGGCGTTCCCATGCTGGGGGCGGTGCTCAATGCCATCAACACAAGGCTGGATGCCGCGACCATCGCTTTCCAGATCGACCATGGCGAAGCGCATGTGCTGATCGTGGACCGGGAATTCGCAGGCGTCGCCCAGGCTGCTTTGCAGCTTGCCACGCGCAAGCCCTTGCTGATCGAGTATGCGGATCCGGAATTTCCACAAAACCCCTTCGGCCCTGAAGGCGCACAACCCGCAACGGATTACGAAACCCTTCTGGCCGAGGGCGACGCAGATTTCACCTGGATCTGGCCTTCGGACGAATGGGATGCGCTGTCGCTGAACTACACGTCAGGCACCACTGGCAATCCCAAAGGCGTGGTCTATTCGCATCGCGGGGCCTATCTTATGTGTTTCGCCAACACGCTCGCCGCCGCCATCCCGCAGCATCCGGTGTATCTGTGGACGCTGCCGATGTTCCATTGCAACGGCTGGTGTTTTCCCTGGACGCTGTCGGCGGTTGGCGGCACCCATGTCTGCCTGCGCTGGGTGAGGGCCAAGGCGATGTTCGATGCCATCGCCGACCAAGGCGTGACGCATCTTTGTGGCGCACCCATCGTGATGAGCGCCCTGCTGGCGGCGAAGCCAGACGAGATCAGGCCGTTGCCGGGTCGCGTCAGCTTCATCACCGCCGCTGCGCCGCCACCCGAAGCCGTGCTGGCCGGTATGCGCGAGGCGGGCTTTGATGTCACCCACGTCTATGGCCTGACCGAGGTTTATGGGCCCGCCGTGGTCAACACCTGGCAGACGGCTTGGGATGCACTTCCCCCGGCGGAGCAGGCGCGGCTGAAGGCGCGCCAGGGCGTTCCGTATCCAGGTGAGGAAGATCTCGCTGTCATGGATCCCGCGACCATGATCCCCGTTCCTGCCGATGGTGAGACCATGGGCGAGGTGATGTTCCGGGGCAATATCGGCATGAAGGGCTATCTCAAGAACCAGACGGCAACGGACGAGGCTTTCGCAGGCGGCTGGTTCCATTCAGGCGATCTTGGCGTCATGCATCCCGATGGCTACATCCAGCTCAAGGATCGCTCGAAGGACATCATCATTTCAGGCGGCGAAAACATCTCCTCGATCGAGGTGGAGGATGTGCTCTTCAAGCATCCCGCCGTGGCCATGGTCGCGGTCGTGGCCCGGCCCGATACGAAATGGGGCGAGCATCCCTGCGCCTTTGTCGAACTGAAGCCGGGCCACGGCGCGACGGAGGCCGAGATCATCGCCTTCTGCAGGGTACATCTGGCCGCGTATAAATTGCCGCGCACTGTCGTTTTCGCGGAATTGCCCAAGACCTCGACCGGCAAGATACAGAAATTCGTGCTGCGGGAGCAGGCCAGAAGCCTGCAGGCGATGGACCCCGACGGCAACATGACAAAATCTTAATTCAACAGTTGCCCTCCGGTAAATCAAGGATGCGCACACTTCAGACACGGGATCGACGGCAAGGAGCCGTGTGCCCGGCAGTCTCTCGGGGAGGGCATTCACATGACTAGGGTTTTCAGCGTGATCTACGCCGCACTGGCCGCACTGGTGATCGCCATGGCACCCTTGCCCCAGGCGCAGGCCGCAGCGTCCTTTGCAGGCTCAGGAGCGATCATCCGTGCAACCGTTCCGGCTGTGACGGAAGAGGTGCGCTGGCGCGGCGGCGGGCGAGGCTTTCGGCGTGGCTACAATCGGCCCCCTCGGTTCTATCGGCCTTACCGGGCCTATCGTCCCTACCGCGCCTATGGCTACCGCCCGTATTATGCTCGCCCGGCCTATTTTGGCCCGGCCAATTACGGACCGGCCTGTTTCTGGCGTCCTGGCCGCTGGGTCATGACACCCTACGGCCATGAATGGCGCCGGGCGCGGCGCGTCTGCCGCTATTGATCGCTCACATAGGCTAACCAACCGGGCCGGACCGCATGGACAATGTGGCCCGGCCTTTGTGTATGGCTTCCGCCTCGGGCGTGAAAGCGCCGTCCCGACCATGCAGGACCAGGGGCGGCAGCAGCGTCAAAGGCGCCTTCGAGCCTGCGATGGCCGACACCAGAATGCGGGACGCTGGCAACTCCGCCTGCGGCTGCACCGGCAGGATCGTGACCGCGCCCGCACGCTTGGGCAGTGCCGCAAGGACATCGCCGAGCCGGTCCGCCCGGTGGATGAGCGTGAGAACACCGCCATCGCGCAGCAACCGCACCGCAACCTTCAGCCAATCCGCCAGATCGCCGCCCTGCATGGCATGAGCCGCATGTTTCAGGGCTGAAGGCGAGGGTCTCCCCCGCAAGACCTGATCATAGGGCGGATTGGTGGCCACGGCGTCGAAGCTCTGATCCGCCAACGCAGGATCGCGCAGGAAAGACCGGCGGTCGAAGATGTCCGCTTCCACAAGGCCGACCCGACCCAAAAGCCCGCTCGTCTCCACATTGTGACGGGCGCAGGCTGCAAAGGCGGGGTCGCGTTCGACCAGCACAGTTTCGCGCGCACCCCTCAGCGCCAACGCCAAACCGACCGCGCCCACGCCGCTGCCCAGATCACAGATTCTGCCCAGATCACAGATTCTGCCCGACACAGGCGTTACGGCCGCAAGCAGCAGTGCATCCGTCCCGATGCGGTGACCTGTCCGGGGTTGGCGCAGCAGCAGGCGGCCATCCAGATAGGCGTCATCTGAACAGGCATCCATGGAAAACGAGGCGGACACGGCACATCCTTTTGACCAACTCCTGTTTGGCCATGCATCTCTTGGCTTGCCATGCCAGCCACCTTGCGGCAACAGGGCG
Organism: Hyphomicrobiales bacterium; assembly: GCA_031378805.1. Taxonomy (GTDB): domain Bacteria; phylum Pseudomonadota; class Alphaproteobacteria; order Rhizobiales; family Beijerinckiaceae; genus JADCCX01. The sequence goes on along the minus strand of JANNEO010000026.1, from coordinate 14,237 downwards.
CGTTGCACCGCGTATGCTGCGGTGCGACAGTAGCCGATGCCTGATTTTCAGGCATGAACAAGCAACCAAGAACAAACAACAACGAGGCAGCTTTGGGCGTTGTCATTGCGTTTGAGGACAAGGCATCCGCCACTGGCGTCGACGCACTCGTTCACCTCACGAAATCCGACATGGAGCGGGTCAACGCCACGATTCTGGCGCGGACGGGTTCCGATGTCACGATGATCCCGGAAGTGGCCAATCACCTAATTTCATCGGGTGGGAAGCGCTTGCGCCCCATGCTCACGCTCGCAGCGGCGAAACTCTGCGGCTACGAAGGCGAGGGTCACCTGAAGCTCGCTGCTTCGGTTGAATTCATGCATACCGCAACTTTGCTGCATGATGATGTCGTCGATGACAGCGACATGCGCCGTGGCAAGCCTGCGGCCCGCACGGTGTGGGGGAACGAAGCGAGCGTGCTCGTCGGTGATTTCCTGTTGGGGCAGGCCTTCAAGATGATGGTGGAAGTCGGTTCGCTGCCCTGCCTCGATGTGCTGTCCACAGCCGCGGCAGTGATCGCCGAGGGCGAAGTCATGCAACTGGCGGCGGCAAAGAATCTCACGACGTCCGAGGATGAATACCTCGCTGTGGTCCGCGCCAAGACGGCAGCGCTGTTTGCCGCGGCCTGCGAGGTCGGCCCGCTGGTGGCGGGCGAAGGCAAGGAAGCCATCACGGCCTGCCGCAGCTACGGCACCAACCTTGGCATCGCTTTCCAGCTCATGGACGATGTGCTCGACTATGGGGGCACTGCAGCCAAGCTCGGCAAGAACGTCGGTGATGATTTCCGCGAGGGCAAGATCACCCTTCCAGTGGTCCTCGCCTATCGCCGAGGCGATGCGACAGAACGCAGTTTCTGGAAAGCCGCGCTTGAGGATGGCCTCTGCGATGATGCCGCCCTGGACAAGGCCATCGGCCTGCACCGCAAGCACCGCTCACTGGACGATACAGTGGAGCGCGCACGCCACTACGGTGCCATGGCCAAGGATGCACTCGGCATATTCCCCGACTCGCCTCTGAAGGCAGCGATGATCGACGTGGTTGATTTCTGCGTCAGCCGATCAACCTGAACTGATCGACATCCACCAGCCCCTTGTCCGTGATTTTCAGGTGAGGAATCACCGGCAGCGGCAGGAACGCCACCTGCAAAAAGGGTTCCGGAAGGGTGCAACCCAGGGATTTCGCCGCAACCCTGAGCGGGATGAGCTTGCCGCGCACGCCCTCGAAATCGAGCAGGCTCATCAGGCCCGCCACCGGCAACGCCAGCTCTGCCAGCACTTTGCCGCCCGCCGTCACGACGAAGCCGCCTTGCAAGGCGCCCAAGCGATTGGCGGCCAGCGCCATGTCGGCATCATCCACGCCGACCACCGTAATGTTGTGGCTGTCATGTCCGACGGAGGAGGCAATCGCGCCCTGCTTGAGGCCAAAGCCCTGCACGCCAGCCACCGCGATGTTGCCGTTCCTGCCATGGCGCTCGATGACAGCAAGCTTGATGATGTCCTGCGCCAGATCGATGCCTGTCTGGGGCACGGCTTTGCGCAGATACGCCGTGATGATCTTGCCCGGAATAACGCCGATCACCGGGGTATCCGTACCGTGATACCGCGTCTTGAAATCATCACTGGAAACCGTGCGTGCCTTCATGCTGGTGAGGCCGACGGGAGCCACGCCCGGGCGTGAGGCGAACAACTCTGGCGTCACCGGCCTGCCTGCGGAGATCACCTGGGAAACGCGGCAATCCTCCAGGGCACCGTCGAGCAGCACGATATCGGCGCGATAGCCCGGCGCGACCATGCCACGATCCGTGAGGCCAAAAATGCGAGCGCCGCTGATGGTCGCCGTGCGATAGACATGCAGCGCGGGCGCACCGCAGCGGATGGCCTCGCGGATGACAAAGTCCAGATGCCCTTCCTCCGCGACGTCCAGCGGATTGCGATCATCCGTGCAGAACCCCAGGAACGCCGAAGTTTCGGCCCCGATGATCGAAGCAAGTGCGTGAAGATCCTTGGAGACCGACCCTTCGCGGATCAGGATCGCCATGCCTTTTCTCAGCTTTTCCATGGCTTCGGCGGGGGCGGTCGTCTCGTGATCCGTGCGTATCCGTGCCGCCAGATAGGCGTTGAGCGCCATGCCGGACAACAGCGGCGCGTGCCCGTCGATATGACCATCGGCCCAGGCCTCCAGCTTGGCGATTACCTCGGGGGCGGTGTGAATAACCCCGGGGAAGTTCATGAACTCGGCCAGGCCAAGCGCCTTGGGGTGCGTGCGGAACGGCAGCAGGTCCGATGCGTCGAGCCGCGCACCCGATGTCTCCAGACCGGTCGCGGGCACACACGACGAGAGCATCACGCGCAGGTCCATGATCGTGGCCGAGGCGCAATCCAGCGCATAGCGGATGCCCTCCGCGCCCAGGACATTGGCAATCTCGTGGGGATCCCAGATCGCCGTGGTGACGCCATGGGGCAGCACGCAACGATCATATTCCAGTGGCGTTAGCAACGAGGATTCGACATGGAAATGCGTATCGATGAAGCCGGGCACCGCAATGCGGCCGCCGCCGTCGATCTCCTTGACGCCGCGATAGGCGGCATAGGTGCCAACGATCCGATCACCTGAAACCGCGATATCGGTTGGCGTCAGTACCCCCGTGACAAGGTCATAGAGTTGCACATCGCGGATCACGAGATCAGCCGGTTCACGGCCTGCGCCTTGCGCGATCATGGTGGCGAGAGAGGATTTTGACATCACCCGATGATGACGCGGAACAAGCCGCTTGGGAATCCCCTGGTTTCGCGTTCTTTTTCAGCGTCTGCTCTCTTGATGTTTGGCGTGAGACGTTGAAAAGTTTGTGCTCTTGCGTTTCTCCCTTTTTGGATCGGCCCATGACCCAATTGACTGCGTCCAGACTGACCATGACGCTTGCAGGAGCACTGCTCTGGCTTGCAGCCTCGCATTGTGCAGCCATGGCCCAGGACAAGGTCGTCAATCTCTACATCTGGAACGACTATCTCGATCCAAGGGTGCTGGAGGACTTCACGCGCGAGACGGGCATCAAGGTTGTCGTCGACAACTACGACAACAACGAGATCGTCGAGACCAAGATGCTGGCGGGCAAATCGGGCTACGACATCGTCGTGCCCTCCGCGCCCTTCCTGCAACGCATGGTGGCGGCTGACCTGTTCCTGCCGCTTGATCTCTCCAAGCTGTCCAACCACAAGAATCTCTGGCCTGAGATCCTCGAACGGATGAGGCTTTACGATCCCGGCAACAAGCATTCCGTGCCGTATCTCTGGGGGACACTGGGCCTAGGTGTGAATGTCGCCAAGGTGAAGGAGCGCCTGAGTGGCAATATCGCGCCGAGCTGGGATCTGTTGCTGGACCCAAGGCAATCCTCGAAGCTCAAGGATTGCGGCATCCATGTGCTCGATGGCCCAGAGGATGTGCTGCCCAACGTCCTGCGCGCCTTGAAGCTCGATCCCAACTCCAAGAATGCTGCCGATATCCAGAAAGCGGGCGATGCAGTCTTCAAGGTGCGCGACAACGTGCGCAAGTTCCACTCCTCGGAGTACATCAATGCCCTGGCCGGCGGCGACATCTGCATGGCGCTCGGCTTCTCCGGCGATATCCTGCAGGCCCGCAAGCGCGCCAAGGAGGCCGGCAACGGCGTCGAGATCGACTACATCATTCCCCGCGAAGGGGCGCAGATGTGGTTCGACTCGATGGTGATTCCCAAGGATGCGCCCAATGCCGCGAATGCGCTGATGTTCATCAACTACATGCTGCGCCCCGATGTGGCCGCCGCGAATTCCAACCTCGTGGAATACGCCAACGCCAACCTGCCCTCGCGCGCCCTGATAAAGCCTGAGATCTTGAACAACCCCGGTGTCTATCCCACAGAAGAGGTGATGAAGCGCCTGTTCACCAACACCGCCTATGATGATCGCTTGCAGCGCACCGTGACACGGATATGGACGCGGGTGAAAACCGGGCGGTAGGATCGTTTCGCCCGTCAAGCCTGTTGACCATCCTGCGTCACAGGCTTTCTGGCAGCATCACCTCGGGATCGGCAAGCGCGGTCCAGCGGGCAGCCCCCAGGCGGGCAAGTCGGATGAGCAGGGCCTTGCGTGTCGCGGCGGGCAGAGGATGCAAAGGGGCCTCGCGGATCATCGCACCGCCATGGGCGTCCGCCACAATCAACCCGGCATCAGCGGGAAATTGCGCATCGTCTACATCCGGTGCCGTGGCGAAGAACAGCCTGTCGCAGGATGCCCTGTAATCCGGCCATTTGCAGTCGGCCCGCAAATCCTCCTTCGAGGACTTGATCTCGATGATCCATATTTCACCCGCGCGCGACACCGCCAGCAGATCGGCCCGGCGTCCGGACGCCAGCGAGACTTCCGGCAGCGCAAAGAGATCATGGCTGACCAACAGGCGCAGCGTGCCTCGGCGGATGGCCAGCGCACGTTCGGATTGACGGCCATCGTCGAGGCTCACGCCTTCGCATCCTCGAGGATCATTTGCGCACCTTTCTCGGCGATCATCATCGTGGGCGAGTTGGTGTTGCCAGACGTGATGCGCGGCATGGCGGAGGCATCGATGACGCGCAAGCCCGGCACATGGCGCACGCGCAGCCGCTCGTCGAGCACGGCCATCGGGTCTTGCTTCACGCCCATTTTAGCGGTGCCGACGGGATGGAAGATCGTGGTGCCGATGTCCCCCGCCGCCTTCTCCAGTTCGGCCTCGGTCGCCAGGTCCGCACCGGGCAGATATTCCTCGGGATGATACCTTCCCAGCACATCCGATGAGACGATATGTCGGGCCAGCCGGATCGAATCGACCGCCACGCGCCGATCTTCCAGCGTGCTCAGATAATGGGGATGAATGGTTGGTGCGGCCTTCGCATCGCGCGAGGCGAGACGCACGAAGCCGGAACTCGTTGGCCTGAGATTGCAGACGCTGACCGTGAAGGCTCCGAACGGATGCAGCGGCTCGCCAAACCTGTCAAGCGACAGCGGCTGCACGTGAAACTGCACATTGGGCGTGGCGAAATCAGGCGACGACCGCGTGAAACAGCCAAGCTGCGAGGGGGCCATCGTCATCGGTCCCTTGCGCAACAACGCATATTGCGCCGCCATCAACCCGCGCCTGAGCAACGACTGGTACATGACATTCATGGTCTGGACGCCCTGCACCTTGAAGACCGTGCGCAACTGCAAGTGATCCTGCAGGTTGGCCCCCACGCCGGGCAGGTCAGTGACCACGGGGATGTCCATTTCGCGCAATGCCGCGCCCGGGCCGATGCCGGAAAGTTGCAGCAGCTTGGGCGTGGCAATGGCACCAGCCGACAGGATGACCTCACGCCCCGCCTTGATGCTCGCCTTGCCCGATGGTCCGAGATACTCGACGCCGATGGCCCGCTTGCCTTCGAACAGGATGCGCGTGGCCTCGGCCCGCTTGATCAGCCGCAGGTTCGGCCGGTTGAGCACCGGTTTCAGGAAGCCCCGCGCCGCACTCCAGCGCCGACCGTTCTTCTGGTTCACCTGGAAATAGCCGACACCCTCGTTGCTGCCGGTGTTGAAGTCATCCGTTGCAGGGATGCCACGGCTTTGGGCCGCTGCGATGAAGGCATCGAGAATCTCCCAGCGCATACGCGGCCGGTCCACGCGCCACTCGCCGCCTGCCCCATGGTGAACCGATTCGCCCGCGACATGATCCTCCTGCTGCAGGAACAGCGGCTTCACCTCATCCCAGCCCCAGCCGTCGAGGCCAAGCTGCCGCCAGCCGTCATAGTCCGCCGCCTGCCCGCGCATATAGATCATGGCGTTGATGGCCGACGATCCACCGATCACCTTGCCACGCGGATAGTTCAGGGACCGTCCGTTGAGGCCCGCCTCCGGATCAGTCCGAAACATCCAGTCAGCCCTGGGATTGCCGATGGCGAAGAGGTAGCCGACAGGAATGTGGAACCATATCCAGTTGTCATCGCCGCCCGCCTCCAGCAGGGCCACCGTCTTCGTCGGATCGGCGGAGAGGCGGTTGGCGAGCACGCAGCCCGCCGAACCCGCGCCGACGATGACGTAGTCGAAGGTCTCCGCTTCCGCCGCTGCGGGCACCATCTCAGCCGCCCACGCCCATGGCGGCCAGCGCCGCCATGTTCAGCAGGTCGGTGTCCTTGGCGCCCATCGAGACAATCTGCACTGGCTTGTCGAGACCGATCAGCAGCGGTCCGATCACGGTGGAACCGCCCAGTTCCTGCAGCATCTTGGTGGCGATGGCGGCGGAATGGAACGCCGGCATCACCAGCACATTGGCGGGCCCCGTGAGACGACAGAACGGATATTGCGCCATGATTTCAGGATTGAGCGCCACATCGGCTCCCATTTCGCCATCATACTCGAAATCAACCTTCTGCCGATCGAGGATTTCAACTGCCTCCTGCACGCGCTTGGAGCGTTCGGCCTCGGGGTAACCGAAGGTCGAGAACGAGAGCAGCGCCACGCGCGGCACATAGCCCAGCCGCTTGGCCGCGCCTGCCGCCTCGATGGCGATTTCCGCGATCTCGGGAGCAGTCGGCATTTCATGCACGGCGGTATCGGCGACAAGGACCGTCCGCCCGCGTGCAATCACGATGGAGATGCCGATCATGCGATGGCCGGGCTTCTGGTCGATGACGCGCGTCACGTCCTCCAATGCCACGGAGTAATTGCGGGTCAGGCCGGTCACCATGGCATCGGCATCCCCCGTCGCCACCATGGCCGCGCCGAAATGGTTGCGGTCCTGGTTGATCAGCCTCTGGCAATCGCGGAAGAGGTATCCCTTCCGTTGCAGCTTGTCGTAGAGATATTGCGCATAGGCCCCGTTGCGCTTGGACAGCCGGGCGTTGTGGATCTCGATCCCGTCCTTGATCTCCACGCCTGCCGCCTCGGCGGCCTCGCGGATGCGCTCCTCGCGCCCCACCAGGATGGCCTTGCCCAGCCCCTGCGTGCTGTAGGTCACTGCCGCGCGGATTACCGCTTCCTCCTCACCCTCGGCGAAGACCACGCGCTTGGGCCGACGCTGCACCTGCTCGAACACCCGGGCCAGAACACCCGCCACCGGATCGCGCCTGGCGTGCAACGCGCGGCGGTAGGCCTCGATATCGGCAAGCGGCTTGCGGGCCACGCCCGTCTCCATCGCGGCCTGCGCCACGGCTGACGAGATCGACGCCATCAGGCGCGGATCGAAGGGGGCGGGAATGATGTAACCCTTGCCGAATTTGGGCCGCGCCCCGCCATAGGCGGCCGCCACCTCGTCCGGCACATCCTCGCGGGCCAGCTCGGCGATGGCGTTGGTCGCCGCCACCTTCATCTCCATGTTGATGGCGGTCGCCCTCACATCCAGCGCACCCCGGAAGATGAACGGGAAACCCAGCACGTTGTTGACCTGGTTGGGGTAATCCGAGCGCCCTGTGGCGATGATCACGTCGTCGCGCACGGAATGCGCGTCTTCCGGCGTGATTTCGGGGTCGGGGTTCGCCATGGCGAAGATGATCGGATTGGGTGCCATCGACTTGACCATGTCCTTGGTCAGCGCACCCTTGGCAGAGAGGCCGAAGAAGATGTCGGCGCCCTGCATGGCATCGGCCAGCGTGCGCGCCTTGGTCTTGGCCGCATGGGCGGATTTCCACTGGTTCATGCCCTCGGTACGGCCCTGATAGATCACCCCCTTGGTGTCGCACAGCAGCACGTTCTCCGGCGCGAAGCCCATGGCCTTGACCAGATCGAGACAGGCGATGCCCGCCGCACCCGCGCCATTCACCACGAGCTTCGTCTGCTTGACGTCGCGTCCGGTCAGCAGCAGTGCGTTCATCATGCCCGCTGCGGCGATGATCGCGGTGCCGTGCTGGTCATCATGGAACACGGGGATGTCCATCAGTTCCTGCAGCCGCTGCTCGATGATGAAGCATTCCGGTGCCTTGATATCCTCCAGGTTGATGCCGCCGAAGGACGGCCCGAGATAGCGCACGGCGTTGATGAAGGCGTCGGTATCCTCCGTATCGATCTCCAGATCGATGGAATCCACATCCGCAAAGCGCTTGAACAGCACCGCCTTGCCCTCCATCACCGGCTTCGAGGCCAAGGCACCCAGATTGCCGAGGCCGAGGATGGCCGTGCCGTTGGTGATCACCGCCACGAGATTGCCCCGCGTCGTGTAGTCAAAAGCGAGCGATGGGTCTTTTGCGATGGCGAGCACCGGCACCGCAACGCCGGGCGAATAGGCCAGCGACAGGTCGCGCTGCGTCGCCATCGGTTTGGTCGGCACGATCTCCAGCTTGCCCGGCTTGCCGCGCGAATGGAAATCCAGCGCCTCCTGATCCGTGAATGTCGGGCGTCCACGGCGTGTCTTGGGATCAAAGGCAGGCATGAAGGCAATTCCCCCGAAGGTTCTTGTGATTTGTTGGAGGATGACTTTAGGGGGAGTGGTATGGAGGGAACAAGGGAATTTGCGGATAAGCGCGAGCTTTTTCCTTCTCCCCCTGCGGGAGAAGTGGCCCGTTGCCCTTGCAAAGGGTCGGATGAGGGGTTGCACGGAACTGTGCCGTCAACGCACTCTTGCCCAATGCCAAACGCGCCACCCCGCTCCATCATGCGCCGTCTCGCCAAGGGCCAGCGTATCGATCCCTCTGCGTCCGAAGCCCTGTTGTGGACGATCCTGCGCGACCGCCGCATCATGGCAAAATTCCGCCGCCAGATGCCTGTGGGCGCTTACATCGCTGATTTCATCTGTCTTGAACGGCGTTTGATCGTGGAAGTCGATGGGCCGCATCATGATGATCCGGTTCAGGCCATGCGGGATCGTGAACGCGATCTATGGCTTCGGAACGCAGCATTCCGTGTGCTCAGATTGACGGCGAATGAGGTCGTCGGCGATCCTGAACTGGCGACCCAGAAGATCATTGCCGCTCTGGTACTACCTATCCCCGAACGAACGCCGTAGCCTTCCCTCTCCCCTTGCGGGAGAGGGTGGCAGGCGGAGCCTGACGGGTGAGGGGTCGCACAATTCTCAGAGGTCAGCGCGACCCCTCATCCGCCCGCCATCCGGCAGGCACCTTCTCCCGCAAGGGGAGAAGGGAGAAAGTCACCGCTTCCTGCCCCGGAACTTTCCCTTCTGGCTTCCCGCCTTGCCCGCCGTGCTGAACCCGCCCGCCTTGGCTTTCACCGAGGATTGCCGGATGCCGCTGTCCTCGAAGACAAGCAGCGAGGTCTCGCGCAAACGCTTCAGCTCGTCGCGCAGCCGCGCTGCATCCTCGAAGTCGAGATTGGCGGCGGATTCGCGCATCCGCTTCTCGAGATCGGACACCACCGCCTCGAAATTGTGGCCGACGGTCGCGGCGTCGTTGTTTTCGCCCGCGATCCCGGCATCCACCGTCACTCGGTCGCGCTCATAGGCCGAGTTCATGATGTCGAAGATGTCGCGCTTGACGCTTTCCGGCGTGATGCCGTTGGCGGTGTTGTAGGCCACCTGCTTCTCGCGCCTGCGGTCGGTTTCCGCGATGGCGCGGTTCATGCTGCCTGTCATCTGGTCGGCATAGAGGATCACACGCCCATCGACGTTGCGGGCGGCGCGGCCGATGGTCTGCACCAGGCTTGTCTCGGAGCGCAGGAAGCCCTCCTTGTCCGCATCGAGAATGGCCACCAGCGCGCATTCCGGGATGTCGAGGCCCTCGCGCAGCAGGTTGATGCCGACCAGCACGTCGAACGCGCCCAACCGGAGATCGCGGATGATCTCGATGCGCTCCAACGTCTCGATATCGGAATGCATGTAGCGGACACGGACTCCGTTTTCATGCAGGTATTCCGTCAGGTCTTCCGCCATCCGCTTGGTCAGCACGGTGACGAGCGAGCGATAGCCCTTGAGTGCCACCTCCTTCACCTCGCCCAGCAAATCGTCGACCTGCGCACGGGCCGGCCGGATGATCACCGTGGGGTCGATCAGGCCGGTGGGGCGGATCACCTGCTCGGCAAAGACCCCGCCGGCCCGGTCCATCTCCCATTTCTGCGGCGTGGCCGAGACGTGGATGGATTGCGGGCGCATCGCGTCCCATTCCTCGAAGCGCAGCGGCCTGTTATCCATGCAGCTGGGCAGGCGGAAGCCATACTCGGCCAGCGTGGCCTTGCGCCGGAAGTCACCCCGATACATGCCGCCGATCTGCGGCACCGTCACATGGCTCTCGTCGGTGAAGACCAGCGCGTTGTCGGGCAGGTATTCGAACAATGTCGGCGGCGGCTCGCCTGGCTTACGGCCCGTGAGGTAGCGTGAATAATTCTCGATGCTCTGGCAGGAGCCGGTGGCCTCCAGCATTTCGAGGTCGAACACCGTGCGCTGTTCCAGCCGCTGCGCCTCCAGCAGGCGGCCCATGCGATTCAGCTCATCCAGCCGGTATTTCAGCTCCTCCTTGATGCCCTTGATCGCCTGTTGCAGCGTCGGCCTGGGCGTCACGTAGTGGCTGTTGGCATAGACCTTGACGAAAGAGAGGTCCGAGATTTTCTGGCCGGTCAGCGGATCGAATTCCTGGATCGATTCCACCTCGTCACCGAAGAGCTGGATGCGCCAAGCCCGGTCCTCGTAGTGGGCCGGGAACAAATCGATGGTGTCGCCGCGCACCCGGAAGGTGCCGCGGGTGAAATCCGCCAGCGTGCGCTTGTACTGCAGCGCCACAAGGTCCGCGATCAGTTGCCGCTGCTCGATCTTCTCGCCCACCTTCAGGCCGAAGGTCATGGCGGTGTAGGTCTCGACCGAGCCGATGCCATAGATGCACGACACCGAGGCCACGATCACCACGTCGTCGCGCTCCAGAAGCGAGCGCGTGGCTGCGTGGCGCATCCGGTCGATCTGCTCGTTGATCGAGGATTCCTTGGCGATGTAGGTGTCGGAGCGCGGCACATAGGCCTCGGGCTGATAGTAATCGTAGTACGAAACGAAATACTCCACCGCGTTCTCGGGGAAGAACGACTTGAACTCGGCGTAGAGCTGTGCCGCCAGCGTCTTGTTGGGTGCCAGGATCACCGCCGGGCGCTGCGTCGCCTCGATCACCTTGGCCATGGTGAAGGTCTTGCCGGAGCCGGTGACACCCAGCAGCACCTGGTCCTTGTCATTGTTGCGGATGCCCTCGACGAGCGCGGCGATGGCGGTCGGTTGATCGCCCTTTGGTTCGAAGGGGGAGTGCATGACGAAGGGCTTGCCGCCCTCCCATTTCTCAGGGCGTTGCGGCCGGTGAGGCTCCCAGGCCACCTTGCCGCGAAACGCCGGATGGCCCTGGATGATCAGGCTTTCCAACGCCTTCTGGGTGGCATCGACGCCGCCATCGCCTTCCGAGACACCCGTGGAAGCATAAAGGCCGAGCGCAGCGGACATGGCTTCGTCCAGCCCATCCGCCACCGGATTGGCCTGGGCGGCATAGGCCGCCTGCGGAATCTCGCCGAAGCCTCCACCGGACAAAGGCACGCTTTCGGGCGCACTGCGCTCATCGAAATAGGCATCCGAACCCACAGGCGCGAGAAAGCGCTTCATCGCGGCATCCAGCGGCTTCAGCTCTGCCTTGGTGGCTTTGAAGCCAGGTTTGCCGGAGCCGTCCTTGCGGGTCTGCGGCAGGACGGGCGCTTCCTGATTCATGCCCATGGAAACGCCGCGCGAGGTGCGCTGGGGCTTGGGCTCACGAATCTGCGGGGACTTCGACATGCTCCCTATATGGCAGCGACGAAGGAGCTTGGGGAGGGGGAGTGCCAATTGTCGCGTCACTTTGGCAACGCTATAGGACGAACAAGCGCCTGCAGCGCCATTGCATGACAAGGAGTGCATCATGGATATCCGCCCGCTGCCGCTCAAGGACATCACCCACATGTCCGGACTGGACATGCTGCGGGGCATGATCGAGCGCACGCTGCCTGCGCCCCCTTTCGCTGTCACGACCAACATCACGCTGGTCAGCGCCGACGAAGGCAAAGTGGTGTTCGAAGGTGAGCCAAAGGCGGAGTTCTACAATCCGTTGGGATCGATCCACGGGGGATGGACCGCGACCATCATGGACAGCGTCATGGCCTGCGCCGTGCATTCCACGCTGGCCCCGGGCGAAGCCTATACGACGCTTGAATTCAAACTGCATTTCTGTCGCCCCATCCTGCCCTCCACGGGTCTCGTGCGGGCCGAAGGCTACGTCCTGTCCCGCGGGCGTCGCGCCGCCACCTCCGAGGGCAAGCTCTATGATGGCGCCGGCACGCTGCTGGCCCATGGCACCGAGACCTGCCTCATTTTCGACATGCCGGGGCGACCGAAAGCAGAGGCTTAACGCTTCCTTCGCCGGAATGGGCTATTGCACTCCCGCATATGCTGGTCACCGCAACCTTTCTGATCAATTCCGCCTTCAACCTGGCGCTGGGGCTGCTGATTGCCCGTTTCCTGGGCCCGCTGGGCTTCGGGCAATATGCCATTGCCGCAGCCGTCGCAGTGGTGCTCAACACGCTGTTTCTCGACTGGATCAGGCTGGCAGCGACCCGCTATTATTCCGACCAGACCCGCTCGGAGGATCCGTCCGTGCGTGGCACGCTCGACGCGATCTTCATCCTGTCGTCTCTGGGTGTTGCTGTCATGAGTGCCACCGCGATCCTGCTTGGCCTGGATTTTGGCCTGATGGTCATGCTGGCGGCCCTGGCACCAACCATGGCGATCTGCAACGGATTGTTCGATTATCACACGGCGCTGGCGCGGGCACGTTTCGAAGAGCGGACCTACAGCCTTCTGGTCATCCTCAAGAATGCGCTCTCCCTGCTGCTGATGGTGGGCGGCGCGTGGTGGTTCCAGTCACCGACTGTGGTTGCGGCAGGCTTTGTCCTCAGCATTTTCGCCTCTCTGATGATCGGTCGGCGGCGACTGGTCGATCCGGGCGTCACGCTGCTGCGACCGGATTGGGCACAAGCCCGGCGCTACTTTCTCTACGGCTTTCCGGTGATCCTGGCGGCCATGATCTATTTCCTGATCCCCTTGTGGAACCGCACGGCCATCGCCTCGTCCCTGGGGTTCGCGTCGTCCGGCCAGTTCTCGCTGGCCTACGATCTGGCGATCCGGGTGGTTCAGACCATCGGCTCCGCCCTTGACATCATGCTGTTCCAGATCGCGCTGAGGATCGACGCGAGCGAAGGGCGGGACAAAGCCGGCGAGCAACTCTCCCGCAACATGGGCTTTGTCCTGGCCGCGGTGCTGGCTGTCGCCATCGGCTATTGGCTCGTGCTGCCGTCCTTCGAGGCATTGCTGGTGCCTGAAGCCTTCCGGGGGCCGTTTGCCACGGTCACGACGCTGCTGCTGCCAGGACTTGTCTGCTTCGCACTGATCCAGGCCGCTGTGACCCCCGTTTTCCAATTGACACAGCAGACCTGGCCCGTGGTCGTGGCCGCGACGGCGGGGCTTCTCGCCAATGCAGTGATCACCTGGAGCCTTGGCGCCACGGCACCGATCACGGCCTATGCGACGGCCCAGGCTGTCAGCTATGCCATCGCCTTTGCGATTGCAGTCGGCCTGGCGCTACGGACCATGAAGGTTTGGCCGCGCCCCCGTGACGTTCTGGCGGTCTTGGCGGCCATGCTGGCCATGGTTCTGGCAGTCTGGCCGATCCGTGCCTTGGGTCCGGGCTGGGCGACGTTGCTTTCCAGCATCGCAGTGGGTGGCATGGCGTGCATGATCGTCCTGATCGCCTGCAATCTCGGCGGATGCCGCGATCAGATCAGGCAGCGTCTGCGGCGGTAACGGGCTGCGCCACCGGCTTCTTGCCCCAGGCCACAGCAAGGCAACCTGCAATCACCAGCAGGCCGCCGATCCAGACCATGCTGCGCGGCACCTCCTGAAAGAAGGCAAAACCGATCAGCGCCGCCCAGATCAGGCCGGTGTATTCGGCCACCGCGACCTTGGCCGCCTCGGCCTTCCGGAACGCCGTGGTCAGCAGCAGGTTTCCCGCCGTTCCCAGCATTCCCACCGCCAGTACCTGAAGCAGGCCCAGTCCCTGCGGCAACGGCGTTGACAGCGCCATCAACGGAACCATCACGGCGCTGATCAGGACGGACTGCATGAACACGATGCGCACAGCCGGTTCGTTGCCCGCCTGCCGCCGCAGCAGCACCATCGCCAGCGCATAGGTCACGGGCGACAGGATGGCCGCGGCAAGGCCCAGGGAA
>JANNEO010000030.1:0-58802 GCA_031378805.1 Hyphomicrobiales bacterium | reverse complement strand
AGCGCCTGCCGCGCCCTGACATCGTTGAAGGGCGGGTGCAGGTGATTCATGCGAATCATGCCTTGGAAACCCAGCGCATTGGTGGTGGTGAAGGCAGCACCCCGCGCCTTCAGATCGGGGATCAGGTCGGTGGGCGGGTTTTCGAGGAAATCCACCTCGCCATTGATCAGCGCGAACACTGCGGATTGTGGATCGGAGATGATCCGCCATTCGATGCGATCGACCTTGGCGGCCTTGCTCCCGGCGGAACCGGAGGACGGCTCGCTGCGCGCCACATAATCCGGATTGCGACGATAGACGACCTTGGCGCCCGGAACCCATTCCTCGCGCACGAAGATGAAGGGACCAGACCCGATGGTCTCGGTGATGTTCTTCGACGGGTCCGTCTCCGCGATGCGCTTCGGCATGATGGCTGGCACATTGCTGGTGGATTTCGACAGCGCCTCCAGCATCAGTGAGAAGGGCCGCGTCAGTGTCCAGGTGAAGGTCTTGGCGCTTGTCGCGGTCATGTCCCTGGTCAGGGCCACGAGTTGGCGACCATAAGGATCGCGCGCACCCCAGCGCTTCAGGGACTGAATGACATCCTCCGTCGTCACGGGCTGGCCATCGTGAAACCTCAGGCTGTCCCTGAGCGTGAAAGTCCAAGCCAGGCCGTCATCGCTGACGCTCCACGTCTCGATCATCTGCGGCTTCGGCTCCTGATTGGCATCCCTGCCGAACAGGAAGTCATAAACGTGCATAGCGTGGCTCTGCACGTTGCCCGCCGTGGTGTTGATGGGGTCGATCACCTGCAGGTCCGCAAACGGCACGACGCGCAATGTTTTCTGCGCGATCGCCTGCGCCAGTGCCGGAACAGCAAGAAACTGCCCGCAGACGGCCAAAAGAGTCAGAATCCGAAGCAGCAGTCCCATGCCGGTATCCTCTTGCGTCGCAATGACCTGCCACCGGTTTACGCCAACGGTGCGTCCTCGTCTCACAGAAACCAGTGATTATCATCATTGCTGATGACGATGAATGCGCCTGCGAATCATACGATAGCGATTCGGACATGGTTTGTTCGGTTCTGGTTCCAATCATGAATGCTATGCGGCCTGCCGTAGACTGCACTGTTCATGAATCGTCAGGAAAGGGTGCGACCTTGACGCAAGCCTTTGGTTAAGACGGGGCTCCAAATACCGAAAGACTATAACTTTCCCGCCCATTCCGGGGCGTCCCGCAAGGCCCTCCGATCACGAGAATTCAGCATTGCGAATCGCTCAGGGCTGATTCGTCGCCACTCTGTTCCCGGTTCAGACGATCTGTGAAGTGCAAAGCTTCCCGTCACCTGCATTCTGTCCCCAATCGGGATTTCCTGACGCCACGCTTCAATTCGCCGGTGTTCGCAGGCGGCGTTTCCCGCTAAGGAGCTGTGCCATCGGGGGACGGAGTAGTCCTCCCGCGTCGCTGAAAGTGAAGATGCCGTCCCTCTCGCTTGCTCCTGCCTTGCGCACCCGAGGCGTTACCGCCGTTCTGGGCCCGACCAATACGGGCAAGACGCACCTGGCGATCGAGCGCATGACGGCGCATTCCTCCGGCTTGATCGGCCTGCCGCTGAGGCTTCTGGCGCGCGAGGTCTATAACCGCGTGGTCGAGAAGGTGGGCGCCGACGCAGTGGCGCTCGTGACGGGCGAGGAGAAAATCAAGCCCGCCAATCCCCGCTACTGGGTCGCCACGGCGGAAGCGATGCCGCGCGATCTGAATGTGGCTTTCGTGGCGGTGGATGAAATCCAGCTTGCTGCGGATTTTGATCGCGGTCACGTCTTCACCGATCACCTTCTGAACCGTCGCGGGCGGGAAGAAACGCTCCTGCTCGGCTCCGCAACGATGAAGCCCCTGGTGGAACGCCTGATGCCCGGTGCCACGATCGTCGCCCGCCCCCGCCTGTCCAGCCTGACCTATGCCGGAGAGAAAAAGCTGACGCGCTTGCCCCCGCGCTCAGCCATCGTGGCCTTTTCGCAGGAAGAGGTCTACGCCATCGCCGAACTGATCCGCCGCCAACGTGGCGGTGCCGCTGTCGTGCTGGGCGCGCTCAGTCCCCGCACCCGCAACGCGCAGGTCGAGCTGTTCCAGTCCGGCGATGTCGATCACATCATCGCAACGGACGCCATCGGCATGGGCCTCAACCTTGACATCCATCATGTTGCCTTCGCCGGCGACAGCAAATTCGACGGACATTACCATCGACGGCTGACCGCAGCCGAATTCGGGCAGGTCGCGGGCCGCGCCGGACGGCATCTCCGAGACGGAACGTTCGGCACCACTGGCCGCTGCCGCCCCTTCGATGCGCCCCTGATCGAGGATCTGGAGAATCACGTCTTTGATCCTGTGCGGATGATCCATTGGCGCAATCCCGACATAGACCTGAGGACCGCCGACACGCTGCGGCAAAGCCTGGCGGTTTCTCCTGAGGAGGATGGGCTTGTCCGGGCCCCTCGCGCCGATGACGAGACCGTCTTTGACCTGGCCGCAGCGGATTCCGACATTCGCGCCCTGATCCAGAGCAGGGACGGCGTGGCGAAGCTGTGGGAACTGTGCGCGCTCCCGGATTATCGCAAGGTCGCGCCCCATGCCCATGCCGAGCTGGTGGGCCAGGTCTTCGGCTTCGTGCATGAAAAAGGTGCGATCCCGGAGGACTGGTTCCAGCGGCAGGTCAACCTGTGTGATCGCATCGATGGCGACATGGATACGCTTTCCGCCCGCATTGCGCAGATACGGACCTGGACTTTTTGTGCCAATCGAGACTGGTTGGCGCATCCCCTCCATTGGCAGGGCGTCACGCGCACGATAGAGGACAAGTTGTCGGACGCGCTGCACGAGAAATTGACAGCGCGTTTCGTCGACAGACGCACCAGCGTCCTGATGCGCCGCCTGAGAGAGAATAAGATGCTTGAAGCCGAAGTGACCGCAACCGGTGACGTCACCGTGGAAGGCCAGCCTGTGGGGCGCTTGCAGGGATTCCGCTTCACGCCCGAAGCGGGTGCGACGGGCGCGGAAGCCAAGGCACTGTCTGCGGCGGCGCTGAAGGCACTCGCCAGCGAAATCGAGGCGCGGGCCGCGAAACTCGCGGCGGCTCCTGACGAAAGCTTTGCGCTGGCACTTGATGGGGCCATCCGCTGGATCGGTGAACCCGTCGCCAAGCTGCAAGCCGGAGAGAAGGTGCTGGAACCTCGCTTCGTCCTTCTCGCCGATGAACAACTGGCCGGCGCAGCAAGAGAAAGCGTCGAGGCCCGCCTGACACTGTGGCTCAAGGCACATGTACACAAGCTTCTTGGACCTCTTCTGACGCTGGAAAGCGGCGTTGGCCTGGAGGGAATCAGCCGTGGTATCGCCTATCAGCTGGCAGAACATCTGGGCGTGCTGGATCGCGCCGTGGTTCAGTCCGAAATGAAGACACTGGAACAGGACGCCCGCGCGAATCTTCGCAAGCTTGGCGTGCGGTTCGGGGCCTACCACCTCACGACACCGATGCTGCTCAAGCCCGCACCGCGTGCGCTGGCAGCGCAATTGTGGGCGCTGAAGCATGGCGGCAGCGAGGTCAAGGGTCTCGATGACCTGGCCCACCTCGCGGCCTCCGGTCGGACCTCGATCCCCGTCGACGAGACCATCCAAAAGACACTTTACCGAGCGGCAGGTTTCCGTGTCTGTGGTCCGCGCGCCATTCGCGTGGATATCCTGGAACGGCTGGCCGATCTGATCCGCCCCGCCATTGCCTTCCGTCCGGGACAGACTCCAGGCGCACCACCCGCCGGCGCTTTCATGGGCGATGGTTTCACGGTGACGGGTGCCATGACCTCGCTTGCGGGTTGCGCAGGCGAAGATTTCGCCTCTGTTCTGAAGGGGCTGGGCTACCGCATGGAGAAGCGGCCTGTCATGCGCGATGTGCCGGTGATCCCACTGGTGATCTCGGTTGCCGCACCGCTGGTTCCCTTGGTTGTTGAGGAGCCATCGCAGTCAGAAACGGTGGAGGAAGCGGCCGTTGTTGACCAGGTGGTCACGGATCCGGGCAGTGCAGCCGAAGCAATCGATCCTGTCGTTTCCGAGCCAGAGCCTGTTGCCGCAGTGGAAGCGCTGTTGCCGCCCGCTGAGGAGCCACCGGTTTCCGATGTTGCGGGCGAGGCAACACCCGAATCGGCTGGCCCAGTTGTAGCCACTGAACCCGTTGACACAGTTGCGCCAGCCGAACCCGAACTTGTCGAGGTCTGGCGCCCGGTCCGTTTCGAGCGCGACCAGCGCCAAGGTCAAGGGCGGGATCGCAACCGGGGTCGAGGTCGCCGGGAAGCGGCCAAACCAGGAGAGACGCTTGCCGCTGCAGGCGATCCGTCTGCCGTCCCCACCGAGCCTCGCCGGGACCGGCAGCAAGGTGGTGGCAGGAAGCCATGGCAGGACCGCGACAGGAAGGGCGGAGCAGAAGGCAGACCTTCCAGCAACAGCGCTTCACAGAACACGCCGACCGAAGGCAGAAGGCCATACGGCAACCGGCCTTCAGACGGGACACGCGAAGACAACCGGTCTCCGCGCGATCGGAATGATCGACCTGGTTCCAACCGCGACCGCAAGCCAGCAGCTTTCGCCAGCGAGAAGCCAAGGGAACGTCAAGCCGACCCGCTTTCACCCTTTGCCCAGCTTGCAGCCTTGAAAGCGCAGCTCGAAGCCAAGAAATAGAGATGGGCCGATCAGGTGCAGGTTTGATCCACCAAAATCTGATCGCGGCAACAGTCCTCACCTTGAGCTTGTCGAAGGGCCAGCAGGGGTGGTTGCGGCGCTGATTGGACCATCCTTCGACAGGCTCAGGATGAGGTCATACCAAGTTCCAAGCTGTTATTTACGGTTCATCGCCGACGCGTCGGCTTCTGTGTTCCCGTCAAGGCATTGGCCGGATCCCAGGCATACGAGATGGTCTCGAAGCGCAGGTAGAGCGCATCGACCAGCAACAGGCGCCCGACAAGCCCCTCGCCAAAACCGACGATCTCGCGGATCACCTCCATGGCCTGGAGCGTACCGACCAAACCCGTCAGCGCACCCAGCACACCCGCTTCCGCACATGTTGGGATCATGCCGCCAGGTGGCTTGTGCGGAAACAGACAGCGATAGGTCGGGTTATGTGTCCCGTCCGCCGCGGTCTCATGGGCACGGATGGTGGTGATCGAGCCATCGAATGCGTTGACGCTCGCCGTCACCAGCGGCTTTTCCTGCCGGAAGCAGGCATCGGACACCGTGTAGCGCGTATCGAAATTGTCCGACCCGTCCGCCACGATGTCATAGCCACGGATCAAGGCATCGGCATTGTCCTCGTTGAGGCGCAGCGCATGGGTCTCGACCACGACATGCGGGTTGAGCCGGGCAATCGCGTCTTGCGCGCTCGCTGTCTTGGGGCGGCCGATATCGTCCGTGCCATGCAGCACCTGACGCTGCAGGTTGGACAACGAAACGGTGTCGTCATCGGCAATGCCGATCACGCCGACGCCTGCCGCCGCCAGATACTGGATCACAGGTGAGCCCAGGCCGCCCGCGCCGATCACCAGCACGCGGGCCCGGCGCAGTTTCGCCTGGCCGGGACCGCCCACCCCGCGCAGCACGATGTGGCGGGCGTAACGCTCAAGTTCGTCAGGTCCAAGCATGGTGTCGGAGTGCCACGGCGTTAACCAATCATCAAGGTTAACATTTCGTTACGCCGCTGGCCGTGCTTGGGATGGTGGACAGGGAGTTAACCACCATGCCTTCCGCCGCCTGGACGGTCCTACAAATCGTTGTCGCCCTGCTCTGCGCCGCTTCGGCGTTTGGCGTGGTGCTGACCACGATGTTGGTGCGCGGCAAGTTTCCCGTAGCCCATGCCCAGGCCGCGGCCTACGACATCGCGCATACCGACCGGACCTACCAGCTCGTGACCATCATTGCGAGCATAGGAGCCATCGCAGCTTTTTCCTTCAGCTGGGGCACATTCGCAGGCTTCATCGCCGTCGCTGTGTCATTCCAGATTGCCGAGAGCTTCATGCTGCCATCGATGCGCCAGGCCGCGGAGCGCGGCGAACCAATGCCCTACCGGGGCACACGGTCGCGCCTGGAACTTCTGCAGGCCGCATTTCTTGCCGTGATCTTTTTCAAGACCAGTATGCCGCCGCTGCTCACCCTGGCTTCGATCTACGGCCTGTGAAGCTTTGAACCGAGCAGGTTGGACTGCAGCAGGTTGCACTGACTCAGACCGGGACTGGCGCGTCCCGATGTTTCCTGCCATGATTTTGATCACGAACAGCACCAGCGCTGTTGATCACCGGGAGTGAACCATGCTGAACCGTCGCCTTCTTCTTGCCTCGACCGTGCTCACTGCAGCGATAGCTCTGGGGGGCGTGGCCCTCGCCCAGCAGCAATTCTTCCGCATCGGCACAGGCGGCACGGCGGGCACCTATTATCCCGTGGGCGGCATGATCGCCAACGCGATCTCCAACGACAAGCTGGTTTCGACCGCCGTTGCCACCAACGGCTCGGTGGCCAACGTCAACGGCATCGTCGGCGGCTCCATGGAATCAGGCTTCAGCCAGGCCGATGTTGCAACCTGGGCCTACACCGGAACTGGCATCTGGGAAGGTCGCGGCAAGGTGGATGAATTGCGAGCCATCGCCAACCTCTATCCTGAAAGCGTGCATCTCGTGGTGCGCAAGGGCCTTGGCGTGAAGTCACCAGCGGACCTCAAGGGCAAGCGCGTGTCACTGGATGAGCCGGGATCGGGCACTCTGGTCAATGCCCGCGCCATTCTGGCGGCCTACGGTGTCCGCGAGGCGGATATCAAGCCGGAATTCGTGAAACCGAACCAGGCGGCTGAAAAATTGCGTGATGGCTCTGTCGATGCCTTCTTCTTCACAGGCGGGTATCCTGCCGGTGCCATCACGGAGCTGGCCTCGGCTGGCGGTGGTATCGAGCTGGTGCCTATTGCCGGCCCAGAAGCCGCCAAACTGCGCGAATCGGCAAAGTTCTTTGCGGCCGATGAAATCCCGGCAGGGACATACAAGGACATCGGCGCGGTATCGACCGTTGCGGTGGGCGCGCAGTGGATCACATCCTCCAAGGTTTCGGCGGATGTTGTGTATGAAGTGACCAAGGCAATGTGGAGCGCCAAGACGCGCACGGCTCTCGATACCGGACATGCCAAGGGCAAGGCCATCACGCCAGCCACGGCGCTGACCGGCCTGGGCCTTCCGCTGCATCCCGGTGCCGAGCGCTTCTACAAGGAAGCGGGAATCCTGAAATAGGCCGGGGCCGCATTTCCCAGCAGCGATCTGGCACCAAAAGCGATCTGGCACCAAAAGAAAGGCCGGTGCTCCCAACGGAACACCGGCCATTTCCTTGTCCCCATCGCAGGCGCAACAAAACGCCTGACGATGCCCGTGGACATCCCTACACCCCTGTTGATCCATCGGCCACGCCTGGCGCAGCTTCTGGCAGAGGTATCTCGGCTCACCCCATGAACCTGCGATGCAGGTGGCATACCCGCGGAGGCATAGGAGGGTGAACCGGATCCCGTCAGCCCGGCAATATCGTCAGCTGGATTGCCCGCCACCCAGCACGGTCACACCGCGCCGGTTTTGCGACCAGCAGCTGATATTGTCGCAAACCGCCACCGGACGCTCCTTTCCGTAGGAGATCGTGCGGATCCGTGAGGCGGATACACCCTTGGCGGAAAGATAGTTCTTGATCGACTCGGCACGGCGTGCGCCCAGCGCGAAATTGTACTCGCGGGTGCCACGCTCGTCGGCGTGACCTTCCACTGTGAAGGAATATTGGCCGTAGCGGGCCAGCCATTGCGCCTGCTTCTCCAGTGTGCCGGTGGCGGTGGAGTTAAGCTCGGACGAGTCCGACTCGAAGAACACGCGGTCTCCCACGTTCACCACGAAGTCCTGCTGCGAACCGGGTGTCGCGGCACCGCCGGGGCCGAACCCTGTGCCCTGCGCACCCGTCCCGTCCTGGTTGTTGCGGGCGCAAGCACCCAGGGCCAGAGCGACCGTCAGCGCCATGCCAAGCTTGAAACTCCGGCGTGTTATGTCACGCGAAATCATGGATATCTCCTGTCAGGTCAGTGTCAGCCGCCCTGCGTTTGTTGAGGAAAACACTAAACTCGCTCGGGTTAACGAAATCCCTCGTCAACCTTTCCAGAACCCTGCTTTCCTGTCTCAAAAGGGCTTAAATGCGGCGGATGGTTAACCATTCGCTGCTGAGAGAGGTTAATGCGGTGTCAGCTATTCGGCAGCGATGCGCTGCACACCGATCATGGACAGCCAGGCCCTGAGCGCTGCTGGTTTCAGCGGCTTGTTGAAGACCTGTGCATCGTTGCCTGCCGCCAGTTCCCTGAGCTCAGCCGTGCGGTCCGCCGTCAGCAGGATGGCTTTCACAGGTCGCTTCACGGATTTGCGGATGGCCCGGATGGCGGAGAGGCCGTTGCCATGGTCGAGGTGATAATCCGCGATGATCGCATCGGGAACGCCCTTGAACCGCTTGAGCGCAGCGATGGCTGCCCGATCATCCGCTGCTGTCACAACCTCGCAACCCCATCCTTCCAGCAGCAGCCGCATCCCTTCGAGAATGGTCGGCTCATTGTCGAGGCAGAGGATTCTCAGGCCGCTGATTGTCGATGGTGCAGGCTGGACGATGTCTGGCACTGCCACGACCACGAGCGAGGCAGCAAGAGGCACTTCAAGGGTGAAGATCGAACCCTTGCCTGGCAGGGAGTAGAGCGCGACGGGGTGATCGAGCACGCGGGCGATGCGCTCGACGATCGACAGGCCAAGGCCAAGGCCCCGTGCAATCAATGCACCCTGATCCAGCCGCTGGAACTCGCGGAACACCTGCCTCTGACGATTGCGAGGGATTCCGATGCCGGTATCGCAGACCTCGATCCGGAGTTTGCCGCGACGGCGGCGGCACCCCACGAGCACGCGCCCTTGCGGCGTGTACTTGATCGCGTTTGAGATGAGGTTCTGCAACAGGCGGCGCAGCAAGCGCCGATCGGTGCGGATCGACAGCGAACAGGGCACGAAGGTGAGCGGCAGGCCCTTGGCCCCGGCCATGGGGCCAAACTCGATGGCCAGCTGTCGGAAAAGATCATCAACCCGCACGACGCTCATATCCGGCTTCATGCTGCCTGAATCCAGACGCGAGATATCAAGCAGCGCGGTGAGAATCTCCTCGACCGCGTCCAGCGATGCATCGGCATTGCGGGCGAGCGATACCTCCTCTTCGCTGGAGACACGCTCGACAAGCGAAGAAGTGTAGAGGCGGGCGGCATTGAGCGGCTGCAGGATATCGTGCGAGGCGGCAGCCAGAAAACGCGTCTTGGACAGGTTGGCCTCCTCCGCATCCGCTTTCGCACGGCCAAGCGCGAGATTGGCGCCTGTAAGCTCCTCCGTCCGCTCTCGCACCCGCTTTTCCAGCGTTTCATTCGCGCTGGCCAGCGCCTCCTCGGCGGAGACGCTGGCGGTGATGTCGGTGTAGGTTGTGACGCGCCCCCCATCCGGCAGGTGGTTGGAACGGATATCGATGACCATGCCCCGCGTCGGCAGGCGCAGGCGCACGGGATCGGTGTCATAGACATAGCTGCGCAGCCGTTCCGCCACCACCTCCTTGCCCGTGGAATCACCGTAAAATCCGCGCTCCGCATTGAAAGATACGATACTCTCCAGCGTCGTCCCGGGCTGCACGAACTCCGGCGGAAGATCGAAGATGTCGCGGAAAGCCCGGTTTGAGGCCAGAAGCCGAAGGTCGCTGTCAAAGACGGTCATGCCCTGTTGCGCATGATCCAGCGCGTGCTGGAGCAGGGCACGGTTCTGCTGGATCGCCGCCGAGGCTTCATCCAGCACACGCAGCGCCGCATCGGACGAGAGGTTGCGGCGTCGCAGCATCAGCGACAGCACAAGACGCGAGGAGGACGCACCGATGGCCGAAGCCAGCAGATGTTCGGCGAAACGCATGGTCTGGGGGTCCGCCTCCTGCTTGCCGGTATTGGCAACATCGCGGCTGGCCTCGAAGGTCTGGAACGCAGTACGGGTACGATCCTCGCCAAGATAGCGGGCCACCGTCTGGCGCAGTTCGTCGACCGTGACTGTCGAACGCCAGAGCCGGAAGGTCGGGCCCGGTGTCGCCGCGTTATGGTTGACGAAGAGCGCAGCCTGGACGCGCTCGATGGCATTGGGCTGGCGGGTCAGCGAGATGCCGATAAAGGCCGCTGTGTTGGCGGAAAGGCTGAACAGCACGCCATGCACGAGTGGATGCGTCTCGACGCCGAACAGTTGCGTCGGCTTGAGCGCGGCCAGACCAAACAGGCCATGCTTCACGATTGCGCCGAACAGGGCGTTTTCCACGCCAAAGCTGGGGATCAGAAGGGTAAACGCCCAGACCGCGATTCCGGCGAGCAAGCCGGCGATGGCTCCCCGCGCGGTCGCCCGGTGCCAATAGAGACCGCCCAGCAAGGCAGGGCCGATCTGCGCGATGGCGGCAAAGGCCAGCAGGCCTATGGACGCCAGCGCTGCCTCGCCTGCCGCCCTGTAATACGCATAGCCCAGCAGGAGGACCGCCACGATGGCCATGCGCCGGACGAGCAGGATCATGCCGCTCATGTCCTGGATCGGCGGTTTCGTGCGCCGCCGCAGCGCCAGCGGCATGAACAAGTCATTCGAGATCATCACGGCGAGTGCCACACATTCCACGATGACCATCGCGGTTGCCGCCGACAGACCGCCAATCAGGACGATGAGTGCGATCACTCCGGCACCATCGCGCAACGGCAGCAACAAGACCGTGAGATCACGATCAATGACGCCGGAAGGAAAGATCAGCAGGCCAGCGACCGCAATGGGGATGACGAACAGGTTGATCGCAAGAAGATAGGCCGGAAACATCCATGCGGCCTGCCGGATATCGGACTGGTCCCGGTTCTCGACAACAGTGACGTGAAACTGGCGCGGCAGCATGATGATGGCACCCGCCGAAAGGATCGTCATGGTGAGGCCAAGCTCCCAGTCAGGGGGCTTCGAGAAGATCGCGGTGATATCTGCCCGCTCGGACGCTTGCGCCAGCAAATCCCATGGACCATCGAACAGCCACCACGTGACGAAAATGCCGGCAGCAAGAAAAGCCAGGAGCTTGATCGCGGATTCAACCGCGACGGCAATCATCAACCCATCCTGATGCTCCGTGGTGTCGACCTGCCTCGTTCCAAAGACGACTGCGAAAAACGCCAGGATACCCGCCACCAACAGCGCCATGTCACCCAGAAAAGGGGCTGTCGAGGATGCGCCAGCGACGCCGCGACTGCCCCCGATGAACACCTCCAGCGACGCCGAAATCGCCTTGAGCTGGAGTGCTATGTAAGGCAGCACGCTGATGACCGCGATCAGCGTCACGGTCGCCGCAACAGCCTGGTTCTTGCCATACCGCGAGGCGACGAAATCGGCGATCGACGCGATATTGTTCTCCTTCGCCAGGCGAACAATGCGAGCAACGAAAAATGAGCCCAGGCCGACGACGAGGACAGGACCAAGATAGATCGCAAGAAAATCGTAGCCCGTGCGCGAGGACAGCCCGACCGAACCCAGAAAGGTCCATGACGTGCAATAGACGCCCAGCGTCAGCGCATAGATCACGGGTCGCAGCGGGCCATTGATCAGCCGACGGCCACGGTTTTCACCGACATGGGCAATGGCAAAAAGCGCGGTCAGATAGACCAGTGCCGCCAGCACCACCATCCAGTTCTGGAGCACCGCCTGTGTTCTCCGGTTAAACCGTCAATCCAGCTTTATCACGATAGCCCCTCACAACGGCCATGGCAAAGATCGCCTGCATCCTCACACCACCTTCACCCGCAGCGGTGTGAGAATGCCGATCCGGCCTTCCATGACATCGCCCTTGACGACAGCGTTCACGCCGTCCGGCGTCCCCGTCATGATCAGGTCACCAGGAGCGAGTGTGAAATACTGCGACAGGATGGCGATCTGTTCGGCCAGCGACCAGATCATGTCGGCTGTGTCCGCCGTCTGGCGCGTCGCGTTGTTCACGGTCAACTCGAGATCGGCGTTGAGGATATCGCCAGCCTTGGCGATCGTTGTCAGAGGTCCGACGATGGCGGAATTGTCGCCCGACTTGCCGATCTCCCAGGGCCGCTGCAGCTTCTTGGCCTCGGTCTGGCGATCGCGCCGCGTCATGTCGAGGCCGACGGCATAGCCAAAGACGTGGCCGAGCGCGTCGGCTTCCTTGATGTCCCGTCCGCCCTTGCGGAGCGCCGCCACAAGTTCCAGCTCGTGGTGATAATCCGAGGTTCCCGGCGGATAGGCATGACGGGCAAGTTTGCCGTTGGTCACGGCCTGCACGCCGTCGCCTGGTTTCATGAAGAAGAAAGGGGGTTCGCGCTCCGGATTGCCGCCCATTTCTCTCGCATGAGCGGCGTAGTTGCGCCCGATGCAATACACGCGGCGGGCCGGAAAGAGCTTGGCGGAGCCCATGACCGACAGGCCTACGGGCGGTTTGGGCAGGAAGGCATAGGCTGGCATGGAAGCATCCGATGGGTTTCTGGAAAGGCGGTGAATTGATGATAGCGTTCTTTCAGGGGCAACTCTCCGTCAGGGTCAAGCGCTGTTTCAGTGTTGCGCCTGACCGGACTGGGTGGCCGATGGTGCTTGACGGCCCTGAGCATCCTCGTCAAAAGCCACGCAGACCGTCCGGAAGCGTGACATGACCGATCTTGCCCAAATCGAAACTGACGTGCTGGCCCGCGTGGCGGCGGCCACTGACGAGGCTGGCCTGGAGGCCGTGCGTGTCGCAGCGCTGGGCAAAGCGGGCATTGTATCGGGCCTGCTGGCCACGCTGGGCAAGATGCAGCCCGACGAGCGCAAGACGGCAGGGCAGGCGTTCAATGCCTTGCGAGACCGCGTGCAGTCGGCGCTTTCTGTCCGCAAGGAGATGCTGGGAGCCGCAGCGCTCGATGCGCGGCTCGCGGCGGAGACAGTCGATGTCACGCTGCCGATGCGTGACAGCGCACTCGACATGGGACGCATCCACCCGATCAGCCAGGTCATCGATGAACTCACCGCCATTTTCGCCGATCTCGGCTTCGCTGTCGCTGAAGGTCCGGACATCGAGAGCGATGATCTCAACTTTACCAAGCTGAACTTTCCCGAAGGACATCCGGCGCGGGAAATGCACGACACGTTCTTCTTCCCGCCCGGTGCTGACGGCAAGCGCAAGCTGCTGCGCACGCATACCAGCCCGGTGCAGGTCCGCACCATGCTGGCGCAAAAACCACCGATCCGCGTGATTTGCCCCGGCCGCACCTATCGTTGCGACTGGGACCAGACGCATCTGCCGATGTTCCATCAGGTTGAGGGTCTTGTCATCGACAAGACGGCCAATCTCGCCCAGCTCAAATGGGTGTTGCAGGAATTCTGCAAGGCCTTCTTCGAGGTTCCCAACGTCGAGATGCGCTTCCGCCCCTCGTTCTTTCCCTTCACGGAGCCGTCAGTGGAGGTCGACATCCAGTGCGACCGCTCGGGCCGCGAGATCAAGTTCGGTCAGGGCACGGACTGGATGGAGATTCTGGGCTGCGGCATGGTGCATCCCAATGTGCTCAGGAATTGCGGCCTCGATCCGGACGAATACCAGGGCTACGCGTGGGGCATGGGCATCGAGCGCATCGCCATGCTGAAATATGGCATGGATGATTTGCGCCCGTTCATGGATGCGGATGTGCGGTGGATCCAGCATTACGGGTTCAGGCCGCTGGATTTGCCGACCCTGGCGGGGGGATTGAGTTCGTGAATTTCTTTGGTTATATTAGCTAAAATAGCTATTTTGGACACCATGCCATGAAAACCATGACCGCCGCCGATGCCAAGAATTCCTTCGGCAAGTTTCTCGACATGGCGCAGCGCGAGCCCGTGCTGATCACGAAGAATGATCGGCCAGTCGGCGTATTCCTGTCACTGGCTGATCTGGAGGATACGATCTGGGGCGAAAGAGCGTTGAAGGCTCATGCCGAGGGCTATGCGGGTGTGGAAGCCAGTGAAACACTCATGAAGCGCCTTTTGAATGCTGAGGCTTGATCTCTCAAAGCAAGCTCTCGGCTTCCTCTCCGGACTCCCGGCCAAGCAAGGCCGCCAGATCGCGGAGAAGCTGAAAATCCTTTGTGATGATCCGCAAGGCTTGCCGAGTGAAATGCTTAAGGGCTATGCCCCCTTGCGGCGCGTCAAGGCAGGCGAGTTCCGGATCGTATTCGCAGTCGAGGGCGAACTTCTCAAGGTCCGGCTCATCGGCAAATGCAACGACGATGAAATTTACAAAGCACTGCAGCGCAGCTGGAATGCCTAGCGCGACAGTGAATTTTGGTTGAGATCGAGCGAAAATCATGAAATTCACCCTCTCCTGGCTCAAAGACCACCTCGACACCGATGCCACGCTCGGCACCATCACCGAAACGCTGACGCGCATCGGCCTTGAGGTCGAGGCTGTTACCGACCCCGCCGCAAAGCTGCGCGATTTCACCATTGCTTACGTGATCGAGGCGAAGCAGCATCCCAATGCGGATCGTCTGAGGGTCTGCACCGTTGATACCGGCACGGGCGATCCCGTGCAGGTCGTGTGCGGCGCACCCAATGCGCGGACCGGCATGAAAAGCGTGTTCTCGCCCGCCGGCACCTACATCCCGGGCAAGGACATCACCATCGGCAAAGGCGTGATCCGCGGTGTCGAATCCGCCGGTATGCTGTGTTCGGCGGCAGAATTGCAGCTGTCCGAGGATCATGAGGGGATCATCGACCTGCCTGCCGAAGCGCCGCTGGGCGCAGTGTATGTGGACTGGTTGGCAAGTCTTGGGCAAGAATCGCTCGATCCCGTGATCGAGATCAACCTGACGCCGAATCGGCCCGATTGCACCTCGGTTCACGGCATCGCGCGCGATCTCGCGGCAGCGGGCCTCGGCAAGGTCAAGGGCAATGTGGTCAAGGGTATCAAGGGTGCGTTTCCATGCCCTGTTTCTGTGACCCTCGATTTCACGGCCAATCACAAGAACCTCTGTCCGGCATTCGCACTCAGGCTCGTCCGGGGCGTAAAGAACGGCCCATCACCGGAGTGGATGCAGAAGCGGCTCAAGGCCATCGGCTTGCGGCCCATCTCGGCGCTGGTCGATATCACCAACTACATGACATTTGATCGCGGTCGCCCCTTGCACGTGTTCGATGCGGACAAGGTGAAGGGCAACCTCGTGGTGCGCCGCGCCAAGAACGGCGAGGAACTGCTGTGCCTCGATGGCAAGACCTATGGCCTTGATGAGGCGATGGTTGTCATCGCCGATGACAACGGCGTGGAATCACTCGCGGGCATCATGGGCGGCGCGCATTCAGGCTGTGACGAGAACACCACCAATGTGCTGATCGAGTCTGCGCTCTGGGACACATTCAACATCGCCCAGACCGGGCGCAAGCTTAGCATCATCACCGACGCACGCTATCGTTTCGAGCGCGGCGTGGACCCCCAGTTCAACAATCCGGGCTGCGATATGGCCACTCAGCTGGTGATCGACCTGTGCGGTGGCACGCCTTCCGAAATGATCGTGGCGGGAGAAATCCCTGATACCGACAAGGTGATCGATTTCCCCTGGGCCGAGACAAAGCGTCTGACCGGCCTTGCCGTCCATCCCGTGGAACAGAAGCTCATCCTGCAGACACTGGGCTTCCATGTCTCCGGCCAAGTGATCGGCAAGGCTGGCGATCACGTGAAGGTATCTCCGCCGTCATGGCGTCCCGATGTCGAGGGCAAAGCTGAT
Source organism: Hyphomicrobiales bacterium (assembly GCA_031378805.1). Taxonomy (GTDB): domain Bacteria; phylum Pseudomonadota; class Alphaproteobacteria; order Rhizobiales; family Beijerinckiaceae; genus JADCCX01. The sequence continues at coordinate 42,967 of JANNEO010000030.1, read as the reverse complement.
CTCGTGGAAGAGGTGATCCGCATCGTCGGCCTCGACAAGGTGAAACCGGAGCCGCTTCCCGCACAGCTTGCGGTCAACGGACCCGTGCTGACACTGTTGCAACGCCGCACCCGGGCCGCCAAGCGCACGCTCGCCGGACGCGGCATGATGGAGGCCGTGACCTGGACCTTCATATCTGAAAAACAGGCACTGCTGTTTGGCCGCAGTGCCAACACGCTGCCCGCCCTGAAACTGTCGAACCCGATTGCCGCTGACCTCTCCGATATGCGGCCCTCGCTTCTGCCCGGCCTGCTGACATCCGCGCAGAAGAATGCGGATCGCGGCTTCGGTGATGTCGCGCTGTTCGAGGTGGGGCAGATTTACCAAGGCGATGGCGAGAACGACCAGAAGATCGCGGCGGCGGGCGTGCGCCGCGGCCAAGCCAAGGCGTCGGGCCAAGGACGGCATTGGTCCGCCACCGCGGCTGATGTCGATGTCTTCGATGCCAAGGCGGATGTGATGGCATTGCTGGCAGGTCTTGGCGTTGCCCTGGGTGGCTTGCAGGTGGTTTCGGGCGGTCCGACCTGGCTGCATCCTGGCCGTTCCGCCACATTGCAGTTCGGCCCTCAAAACCCGATCGGCTGCTTCGGCGAAGTCCATCCGGCTCTCCTGAAGGCGCTCGATATCAAGGGGCCGCTGGTGGCATTCGAGGTTCTGCTCGATACGATCCCTGCGCCCAAGGCCAAGCCGACGAAGATGCGGCCGAAGCTGGATCTCTCGGCTTTCCAACCTGTGACGCGCGATTTCGCCTTCATCGTCGACGGCAAGGTGAAGGCAGACGATGTGCTCAAGGTGGCGCGCGGCATCGATCGGGCGTTGGTCTCGGACGTGACGCTGTTCGATGTCTATGAAGGCAAGGGCGTCGATCCCGGCAAGAAATCGCTCGCGATTGCCGTCACGCTGCAACCGAAGGACCGCACGTTGACCGATGCCGAGATCGATGCCCTGGCGCAGAAGCTCGTGGCGGAGGCCGCGAAGAAGACAGGCGCCGTGCTGCGGGGCTGACCGCGTTCACAGCCATGTCGTGGTCTCGTCCAGCGGCTTCTTGCTGATGCGCGGCACCAGGCAGCCCTCCTTGGGATAGCCGACGACAAGCAGGATCACCGCCTTCTCGCTCTCGGGCCTGCCGCAGATCGTGTTGAGAAAACCCATGGGAGATGGCGTGTGCGTCAGCGTGGCTAGCCCCGCCTGATGCAGCGCCGCGATGAGGAAGCCTGCGGCGATTCCGACCGATTCGGGCACGTAGTAGTGCTTAACCTTCTTAACAGACCCATCGGCCTGTAGCGCCTCGCCCCAGCGCTGGGCGAAGATGGCGATCAGCCAGGGCGCTTCGGTCAGGAAAGGCTTTTCCCAATCCGTGCCCAGGTGTGAGAGCGCATCGAGCCATTCCGCTCCGGCACGGCCCTCATAGAACGCCCTTTCTTCTTCCTCCGCAGCTTCGCGGATGCGGCGCTTGATGGCGGCAGAGGCAATCGCCACGAAACTCCAGGGCTGCAGGTTGGCTCCGGAGGGTGCGGTTCCCGCTGTCATGATGGCGTGTTCGATGATGGATCGGGGAACGGCACGCTCGGCATAGTCTCGCACGGTGCGCCGTTGCGTCATGCTGGTGCGAAAGGCTTCCGCGGCGGCCAGCATGGCGCTCTCTGTGTGGTGCTGAAACTCCAGCGGATGATACGCGACACGCCCCATGACACCCTCGTTGCTTGCGCTGCCATCTTGCAAAACCGGCAGGCGCGGGGCAAGCGGTGTAACGTGTTGCAGGAGGAGCGTCCCATGACAGCCAGACCCACATGACCGCCAGACCTATCGGCAAAGGTGATCGCGTGTTCCTGGTGGACGGTTCGAACTTCATCTTTCGGGCCTATTTCCAATCGATGAACCAGGACCGACGCTATCTCTACCGCTCCGACGGTTTGCCGACGGGCGCAGTGCGGTTGTTCGCGGTCAAGATGCTGCAATTCGTGACGGAGGGTGTGCTTGGCGTGCGACCGACACACCTCGCCATCATCTTCGACAAATCCGAAAACTCCTTCCGCAAGGCGCTCTACCCCGCCTACAAGGCCAACCGCTCTGAGCCTCCCGAGGATCTGGTGCCGCAGTTTCCCCTCATGCGCGAAACCGTGAGGGCTTTCGGCATGATCCCTGTGGAACAGGACACCTACGAGGCGGATGACCTGATTGCGACCTATGCCCGTCAGGCTGTGGATGCGGGTGCAGAAGTGTTGATCGTTTCCGCCGACAAGGATCTGATGCAGCTCATCGAGCCTGGGGTGGCGATGTATGATCCGGCATCGGGAGTGGCGGGTGCCAAGGGTGCGCGCGACGAGCGCAAGATCGGGCGCGACGAGGTGATCGCCTATTTCGGCGTGCCGCCGGAGCGCGTGGTCGATGTGCAGGCGCTGGCGGGGGATTCGACCGACAACGTGCCGGGAGCGCCCGGGATCGGCATCAAGACCGCAGCGCAGATGATCCAGGATTTCGGTGATCTCGACCAGCTGTTGGCCCGTGCCAACGAGATCAAGCAGCCGAAGAAGCGCGAGACGCTGACCGACCCTGAAGTGATCGAGAAGGTGCGTGTCTCGAAGCAGCTGGTGGAACTGGTGCGCGACGTGCCGCTCGTGACGCCGCTCGCCGATCTGGGACTGCCGCCACTGGAACCCCGCACACTCATCGCGTTCCTGAAGGCGATGGAGTTCACGACCATCACCAAGCGCATCGCCGAGAAGGCCGAGATCGATGTGAACGATGTCGAGGCCGAGGAGCGGCTGAAGGTGGGCAACTATGGTGGGCGGCGTGCCGCCTCTTCTTCTCCCGTGGGAGAAGGTGGCCCGCGAAACGGGCCGGATGAGAGAGAACCACAAGCGCCGGGAGTCTCCCTCATCCGCCAGGCTCCGCCTGACACCTTCCCCCAAGGGGGAAGGAACACGCCCGCCGCCCTCGCCGCATCCCGCAAGGCAGAAGCCGAAGCCACCAAGATTGATCGCACAGCCTACGAAACCATCCTTTCGCTTGATATGCTCGACACGTGGCTCGCCGCTGCCCGTGATCAAGGCTTCCTGGCAATCGACACGGAAACCGACAGTCTTGATGCCATGCAGGCGAACATGGTGGGCTTTTCTCTCGCCCTTGCGCCAGGCAAGGCAGCCTACGCCCCCCTGCTGCACAAGGGCGAGGGAACAGGTGATCTGTTTGGTGGCGGCAATCTGGTCGAGGGCCAGATGGAGGCTCGCGCCGCCCTGGCGAAACTGAAGGCCCTGCTGGAAGACACGGCGATCCTCAAGATCGGCCAGAACCTCAAGTTCGACATGCTGGTGTTCCGTCAGCATGGCATCGAGGTCCGGAATATCGACGACACCATGCTGATGTCCTATGCGCTGGATGGCGGCGCGACCTCCGGCAATTCCGGCGGGCATGGCATGGATACACTCGCCATGAAATGGCTTGGTCATGCACCGATCAGCTTCGACGAGGTCACAGGCACCGGCAAGAACCGCATCACCTTTGATCGCGTGGCCCTGGACAAGGCGACAGCCTATGCCGCCGAAGACGCCGACGTGACCTTGCGCTTGTGGCGTGTGCTGAAGCCCCGCCTTGCGGCCGAAGCCATGACCACTGTCTACGAGACACTGGAGCGCCCACTGGCACCCGTGCTGATGCGCATGGAGCGCCGGGGCATCTCCATCGATCGGCAAATCCTGTCGCGCCTGTCTGGCGAGTTCGCCCAGCGCATGGCCGCGCTGGAGGACGAGATCCAGACCATGGTCGGAGAACCGTTCAACCTGGGTTCGCCCAAACAGCTCGGCGATATTCTCTTTGGCAAGTTGAACCTGCCGGGCGGCAAGAAAACCGCGACGGGACAATGGGCAACAGGTGCCGGCGCATTGGAAGACCTGGCCGAGCAGGGCCATGAGCTGCCAGCACGCATCCTGGACTGGCGGCAACTCGCCAAGCTGAAATCGACCTACACCGATGCGCTGCCAAGCTTCGTCCATCCCCAGACCAACCGGGTTCACACCTCCTTCGCCATGGCCTCGACGACCACGGGAAGGCTATCCTCGTCGGATCCCAACATCCAGAATATCCCGGTGCGCAACGAGCAGGGCCGCAAGATCCGCACGGCCTTCGTGGCTGCACCTGGCCACAAGCTGATCTCCGCCGACTACAGCCAGATCGAATTGCGCGTCCTGGCGCACATGGCGGATATCCCGCAACTGAAAAAGGCCTTTGCCGACGGCCTCGACATCCATGCCATGACAGCGTCCGAAATGTTCGGCGTGCCGATCAAGGAGATGACCTCTGAAGTCCGACGCCGCGCGAAGGCCATCAATTTCGGCATTATCTACGGCATTTCAGCCTTCGGCCTTGCCAACCAGCTTGGCATCGGCCGCGAAGAAGCGGGAACTTATATCCGGACGTATTTCGAGCGCTTCCCAGGCATCAGGGACTACATGGAAGCCACCAAGAAGGCTGTTCACCGCGACGGTTTCGTGTCCACCATCTTCGGGCGCAAATGCCACTATCCGCAGATCGGCACAAAGAACCCGTCGGAACGCGCGTTTCTGGAGCGCGCCGCAATCAACGCGCCGATCCAGGGTTCTGCCGCCGACATCATCCGCCGGGCGATGATCCGCATGGAGAGCGCACTTGCAGCCGCGAAACTGTCGAGCCAGATGCTGCTGCAGGTGCATGACGAACTGATCTTCGAGGCACCGGAAGCCGAAGTTGAAAAAGCCCTGCCCGTGATCAAGCAGGTGATGATCGACGCGCCGTTACCGGCGCTTCTGATGTCCGTGCCATTGCAGGTGGATGCGCGGGCGGCAGCGAACTGGGACGATGCGCATTGAAAAAGAACCGGGAAATACCAGATCTTTGATTATTGGCTATAGCTCACTTGCCTCAGATCGAGGCCTCGATCCATTTCTGGATATCGCCCCTGGAACCCGCGCCCACCTTGGTGTTCACGTGCTTGCCGCCCTTGAACACCATCAGCGTGGGGATCGAGCGGATGCCGACCTGGCTGGCGATCTCGGGGTTCTCGTCGATGTTGACCTTGGCAATGGTCACCTTGCCGCCCAGTTCAGTGGCAATGGCGTCGAGATGCGGCGCAATCATGCGGCAGGGGCCGCACCATTCCGCCCAGAAATCCACAACGACAGGTGTGGAGGAGTCCAGAACGTCGTTCTGGAAGGTGGCGTCGGTGACCTTGATCGTGGCGTTGCCCATGGGAGGTGTCTTTCATCCGTGCAGAATCGAAAAATGACGCTGGCAAAAGGAATGGGCGCTTCAGCAGCGAAATTCAAGACGCGTCTCTTCACACAAGAGCGCTCACCTCTTCACACCAGGGTGATGGATGCCAGACTGTCCGCCAACGTCTGCGCCGTCACCACTGCGATCTCGGGGATAGCCGTCCAGACAACCGCCGTCAGGATGGTCCGGTCGGGGTAGAGATCACACAGCAGCGCCTCGTAAACCGCCAGCTGGCGCAGGTGCGTGTCTGGCACGTCGGAGGGATCGCGCGGTGGGCGCCCTGTTTTATAATCGATGAGGATCACTTGATCCTTGGTGATCACAAGCCGGTCGATGCGGCCGGCGACCTCGGCCTGTTTCCCACCAATGCTGACGACGCCTGCGATATCGACCTCTGTCCGCGCCGTCCCGCTGAAGAGCAACGAGAAGCGTAGATCAGCCATCAATGCGATGGCCGCTGCGAGCGCCTCTCTTGCGACGCCCTCCCCCAAGGCGGGAAACCGCGCGAAGGCGAGCCTTGCCCCGACCGTTGCACGCTCACCTGGCGGAACATCCGGCAAATGCTGCAGCAGGTGGTGGATCAGATCACCCCTGAGCCGGGCATCGGCTGCCGCAGTGGTGCCATCGCGCTGTGGCGGCGGCTCGGCGGCATCCGCGAGGCGGGACGGGCGCAGTGGCGGCGGGCGCGGCAGATCATTGCGCGCCGGCGTCTTCAGCCAGGTCGGCAGGGCCGCCTCAGGTTCCACCGCAGGCAATTCTTTCGGCGAAGCAGGTTTGGCATCTACGCTGCGCCATTGCGCGACCTCTCCCTCGCCATCCTCAGCTGGGATCACCGTAAGATGGGCATGTCCGGCAACGGCAGCATCGATCAGGCCGCGCCAATGGCCAGCAACGGCCGCCTGCTTGCTGTAGGCGCTGCCGATATAGAGCCGGTCGCGGGCGCGGGTCAGCGCGACATAGAGCAGGCGGCGGCTCTCCGCCAAGGCGCGCTCGTCATGCCGGTCGCGGGCTGGCCCCAACGCAAGCGGATCACTGGCCTTGCCCTTGGTCCACACGGCAGTTTCGGCATCGCTCTCGTCGATTTCCAGCAGCCGCGGCCCACTGTTGCTGCTGCCCTTGGGATTGTGTGTCGTGTCGATCAGGAAGACGATCCGGGCCTCCAGTCCTTTCGAGGCGTGTACCGTCATCACCCTGACACGGCCATGTGCCTCCTCCATGTCGCGCTTCACATCGGACTCGTCCGCTGCCATGGCTTCGATGAACCCGAGCAGCGAGGGTGGATTGGAGGCCTGCCACTGGCGCAGCGTGGCGAGGAAGACCGTGATCGCCTCATCGGCATCGCGGCCCAGCCGGGCCAGCAGATCGCGCCGTCCGTGGCTCGCCGACAACACGTCGGAGAAGAAGGAAAACGGGTCCAGCCGCTGGGCCTTGTCACGCCATCCGCTGAGCTTTCGGGCAGCGTGGAGGAAACGCTCGCCTTCACGCGCCTGCAACACCTGCCACAGGCTGGCCTGGCCACGCCCCTGGGCAATGGCGAACAGGTCATCTTCATCCAGCCCGATCAGCGGCGACTTCAAGAGCGCCGCCAACGTGAGATCATCCTCCGGCAGCAGGCAAAACCGACCCAGCGCCAGCAGGTCGAGCACCGCAATCTGCTCATTGAGGCGCATCCGGTCGGCACCGGCCACCGGCACGCCCAGCCGTTTCAGCTCGCGGATCACGCCGGTGAAGTGTGGGCCACGGTTGCGCACCAGGATCAGCACATCGCCCGGGGTGATCGGCAGGCCATCATCCTCGAACCGGGTTTCCCGGTCGAGCCAGAACTTCACGCGCCGCGCCACACGGCGCGCAAGACGCAGCGGCGAAGCCTCCTGCGGCACCTGATCGACCGGCGCGAACGCATCCTTTTCCGGCACGGATTCGGTTGTCTCGGCGTCCCAGAGTTCCACCAGGCCGGGTTCACCCAGGCGCTGACTCTCATGGATGGTCGGGCGCAATTCGCTGTCCAGGCCCCGGTAATGCTCCTCCAGAGAATACACCTGATCCACCAGGGACAGCACGTCGGCGACGGTGCGATAGGACTGGCGCAGCTCCACCTTCTCGAAGGGATGCGGGCGGGCCACATCGCTGTTGAGCGCCTCGATGCGGCTTTTGAAATGCAGCCGCGCCCGGTCGAACTCCTCGGGCTTTGCACCCTGGAAACCGTAGATCGACTGCTTCTCGTCACCCACGGCGAAGATGGTGCGGCGGATGGCACGGGCGCCCTCGCCGGCGAAAAAATCATCGCTGAGCGCCTTCACGATCTCCCATTGCTCGGGGCTCGTATCCTGGGCCTCGTCCACCAGCACGTGATCAAGCCCCTGATCGAGCTTGAAGAGCACCCATTTCGCGGTGTCCGCCTTCAGCAACGTCACCACCTTGCTGATCAGATCCGGAAAATCCAGGCGACCCAGGCGGCGCTTTTCGGCGCGATAGCGGCTGTTGACCGCGTCGGCGAGCCAGGTGATGGCCTCGGTGCGTTCGGCTGCGGCCAGCGCACTGAGGCGCTGCACGAGTTCATGCACGCGCTCCTGTTCGTCCAGCATGTCCTGGGCCAGCGCGGGATCGGCCTTGACGAGCTTGTCCGTCGCCAGCGCTTTGCGCGGCGCCAGGGCCTTGGTCAGGAAAATCTGGACATAGGCCTCCAGATCCTCGTTGCCCTGCGTGCGACGGGCGGCCTTCAGGCTCTCGGCTCGCTCACGATCCGTCTTTGAGCCACCGGCGAGCCAATCATGAATCTCCTGCCAGTTCGCCCCGTAGAAGCCCTGGTTGAGAATCTTGCGCTCGATGGTGGCGATGGTTTCGCCCGGTTTCAGCCCGAGCCTGGCCCTGAGAGGCGACAGCGCGAACTTGCGCTCCAGCCCATCCGCCTGTTTGCGATGCGCCATGAATGCCTGCAGCGCCTTGCGGAAACCATCCTCGCCCGACTCGCCTGTGGCAATGCGCAGCGCCTGGCCGAGCGGGCTGTCCGGGTGCTTCAGCGCCTCCCGCAAGGTGGCGTTGATCGCGGCCTCGGTGGCTGCGTTCTGTTCGCGGTCCACCAGCACCTTGAAGCGGGCAGGCACCGCTGCCTCGAACGGGAAAAGATGCAGCAATCGCTCACAGAAGCCGTGGATGGTCTGGATTTTCAGGCCGCCCGGTGTTTCGACCGCACGCGCGAAGAGCCGCCGCGCCGTGTCGAGATCGCCGGGCCGGGGCGCAGCACCCGTCACCTCGGCAATGGCCTGGCCGAGCGCATTCGGCTCCAGCGCCACCCATTTGCCCAGCGCCTCGAAGATGCGGTTCTGCATGTTAGCAGCAGCCGCCTTGGTGAAGGTGACGCACAGAATGCGCGCCGGGTCAGCCCCGGCCAGCAGCAGCCGCACCACCCTGTTGGTGAGCACGGTGGTCTTGCCCGCACCCGCGTTGGCGCTGACCCAGACGGAGTTCGCTGGGTCGGCGGCGGTGAGCTGTTCGGGCGAGGCGACTGGCATGGTGTCCCTGTGATCTCCTTCTCCCCTTGCGGGAAAAGGTGCCCTCCTGATGGCGGGCGGATGAGGGGTGGCTCAGGTTCGAGGCGTTTGCGAAACCCCTCATCCGTCAGGCTCCGCCTGCCACCTTCTCCCGCAAGAGGAGAAGGAAGATCCATGCGGCACTTGTCCTGATCGGCTTCCTTCCCTAACAACCCAGCAAGCCTTTAGCCAAGTGATTGTCCACCATGTCCAATCCTAAATTGACCAACCCTAAATTGACCGAAGCGCGTCGCCCGCGCGGCCTGGAGGATCGTGGCCCCGCCGCGATCAATGCCACACGCCAGATGCTGGAGACCATCCGCCAGGTCTATGAGCGCTACGGTTTCGAGCCGGTGGAGACACCGCTGATGGAATACACCGAGGCGCTGGGCAAGTTCCTGCCCGATCAGGACCGGCCCAACGCGGGCGTGTTCAGCTTTCAGGATGATGACGAGCAGTGGCTTTCGCTGCGGTACGACCTGACGGCACCGCTGGCGCGCTACGTGGCGGAGAACTTCGACAAGCTGCCCAAGCCCTATCGCTCGTATCGTGTCGGACCGGTGTTCCGCAACGAGAAGCCGGGGCCGGGCCGTTTCCGGCAGTTCATGCAGTTCGATGCCGATACGGTGGGGGCGAGTTCCGTGGCGGCGGATGCCGAGAACTGCATGATGTTCGCGGATGCGATGGAGGCTTTGGGCATTCCGCGCGGCAGCTATGTGGTGAAGGTGAACAACCGCAAGGTGCTGGATGGGGTGATGGAGGCGATTGGGATTGGTGGGCCGGAGCATGCGCGAAGGCGGCTGATTGTGCTGCGGGCTATTGATAAAATGGACAAGTTTCCGGTCAAGGAGATCATGAAGCTACTGACCGTTGGTCGAATGGATGAAAGCGGTGATTTCACAGCGGGCGCATTGCTGGAGGTAGCTGATGCTCAATTTGTAACCTCTATAGTGAGTGGTACACACGAGAATTATGCGTCGATTTCATATGAAGTGGCTAAATTACAGTTCAACGAAACTCTAGCGATTGGAATTAAAGAACTTTCTGATTTGCGCGCAATAGTCGAAGCCTCGGGCTACGGCCCCGACCGCATTCGCATCGACCCCTCCGTCGTCCGCGGCCTCGAGTACTACACCGGCCCGGTCTACGAGGTCGAACTCACCTTCGATATCCCCGGCGATGACGGCAAGCCCGTGCGCTTCGGCAGCGTGGGCGGCGGTGGGCGCTATGATGGCCTTATCGGCCGTTTCCGCGCGGAGGACGTGCCCGCCACCGGCATCTCCATCGGCGTGTCGCGGTTGCAGGCAGCACTCACGCATCTGGGCAAGCTGAAGAGCGAGGCCCCGCAAGGCCCGGTCGTGGTCACCGTGATGGACCGCGAGCGCATCGCCGACTACCAGCAGATGGTGTCGGAACTGCGCAATGCTGGGATCGCATCCGAACTCTATCTCGGCGATGCCGCCGGTTTCGGGGCGCAGATGAAATATTGCAGCCGCCGCAACAGCCCGCTCGCCATCATCCAGGGCGGTGACGAGCATGCCAAGGGCGAGGTGCAGATCAAGGATCTGGTGAAGGGTGCCGCCCTTGCCGCCATCGCCAAGACCATCACTGACCGCGAGGTGTATCTGGCCCGCCAATCAGAGGTGCAGTATGCCGTGAAGCGCGACGACCTGGTGGCGAAGGTGCGCGAGGCGTTGGGTTGATTTCTTCCTTCCCCCTCGGGGGAAGGTGGCTGCCGGAGGCAGACGGATGAGGGAGAACCACTGACCTCGGTGGTTCTCCCTCATCAGTCAGGGGCCGCCTGACAGTTTCTCCCAAGGGAGAAGCGGGCGTTCAATTTGGAAAGGAAACCAACCCATGGCCCTTAAAGGCAAATCCGCCGTCATCACCGGCTCCACCTCGGGCATCGGCCTGGGCTTCGCCAAGGCGCTGGCGGCGCAGGGTGTGAACCTCATGATCAACGGCCTGGGCAAGGCCGACGAGATCGAGGCGATCCGCGCTGGCCTGGCGAAGGATCACGGCGTCACCGTGCTCTATTCCCCCGCCAACATGATGCATGGGCCGGAGATCACCGCGATGGTGGACGAGGCGGTGAAAGCCTTCGGTGGCGTCAATATCCTGATCAACAACGCGGGCATCCAGCATGTGTCGCCCATCGACACCTTCCCCGATGACAAATGGGAGGCGATCATCCGTATCAACCTCATCTCGGCGTTCTATGCGGTGAAGGCCGCGCTGCCATCGATGAAGGCGCGGGGTTGGGGTCGGGTGATCAACCTCTCGTCGGCGCACGCACTGGTGGCCTCCCCCTACAAGTCGGCCTATGTGGCGGCCAAGCACGGCATTTCCGGCCTCACCAAGACGGTGGCGCTGGAGGTGGCGCAGCAGAAGATCACGGTCAACGCCATCGCGCCGGGCTATGTCTGGACGCCCTTGGTGGCCAACCAGATCCCCGACACGATGAAGGCGCGTGGCCTCACCGAGGAACAGGTGAAGCGCGACGTGCTGCTGGCGGCGCAACCCACCAAGGAATTCGTCACCATCGAGCAGGTGGCAGAGCTGATGCTGTTCCTGTGTTCCGATGCCGCGGGTGCGATTACGGGAAGCACATACTCGATTGATGGCGGCTGGACGGCGCAGTGAGGTTTCTTCCCTCCCCCTTCGGGGAGGATGAAACCAAGCCTAGTTTGCCTTCGCCCGCGCCTTCTTCTTCGCATCGGTCACGGTGAACACGCCGTTGTCGCCCGCTGTCAGTTCCACCTGCCGATCATGCATGGCGATCAGGGTGGAGCGGTGGCCGATGGAGACGATGGTGGTGGCCGGCAGCTTCTCCTTCATCACGGCGTAGATCGCGGCCTCGGTCGTTTCATCCAGCGCCGCCGTCGCTTCGTCGAGGAACAGCCAATCCGGCTTGGTCAGCAGCGCGCGGGCGATGGCGAGGCGCTGCTGTTCGCCCAGCGACAGCACCTGCGCCCACATCTGCTCTTCGTCGAGGCGGTTGACCAGCTTGGGCAGGCGGGCGGCCACCAATGCGGCGTTGATGGCAGCGTCAGGATGATCGCCGGAAAGGCCGGGATATTGCACCGCCTCGCGCAGCGTTCCCATCGGGATATAGGGCCGCTGCGGCAACAGCAGCACCGCCTTGCCATCGGGCACGCGGATTTCGCCCTGGCCAAAGGGCCAGATGCCCGCAATCGCCCGGAACAGCGTGGATTTTCCCGAACCCGAAGGGCCTGTGACCAGTGTGCTCTGGCCGGATTTGAAGGTGAGGGCCTTGATGGTGACGATGGTCTCGCCTGAGGGAATGGCAAGCGAGAGGGCCGGAACCGAGACATCAGAACCGGGCTGCGAGGGCAGCTTGATACCGGAGTCCTGTTGCAGGGCCTCCGCCTTGCCTATGGCATCGCCGAAGGTGGTGAGGCGGTCCACCACGGCCTTGTAGGACGCCAGCGTCTGGTACCTTGCGATGAACCACTGCATGGCGGATTCCACGCGGCCGAAGGCACCAGCGGTCTGTGTCAATTGGCCCAAGGTCAGTTTCCCGGCAAAATACGCAGGCGCCATGATGATATACGGGAACACCACGCTGGCCTGGAAATAGGTCGAGACAAAGGTGTTCAGCTTCAAATTCTGGCGGATGATGCCGTAGTAGTTCTCGACCACCGCCTGGAAGCGCCGACCGATATGCTGGCGCTCGGCCCGCTCACCGTTGAGCAGCGCCACCTGCTCGCCATACTCGCGCAATCGGGCCAGCGTGTAGCGGAAATCCGCCTCGTATTTTTCCTGCTTGAAATCGAGCCTGATCAGCGGTCGACCAATGAGGTGCGTGAGCCATGTGCCGACAAGCGAGTAGATCAGCGCGACCCAGAATGGCAGGCCAGGTACGATGATATCCGTGCCGGGAATGGCGAATTGCGCCGGGATCGACCACAGGATGATCGAGAATGACACGAGGTTTGAAAGCGTCGAGATCAGGCTGATCGAAAAGGCGTAGGTGTTGTTGATGTAACCCCTCACGTCCTCCGCGATGCGCTGATCCGGGTTGTCCGCGCCGTCGCCAAAGCCCATGCGATAATGGGCGCCCTTGCCCAGCCACCGCGCACCGTAGCGATCCACCAGATACTCACGCCAGCGGATCTTGAGGACGCTCTCGATGAAGTACTCGATCAGGTTCGAGATGACTGCAATGGCCGCCCAGAACATGAAAACCGTCAGCAGCAGACTCCAGAACGCCGCCTGATCCTTGTTCTGGATGGCGTTGAACCAATCGCGGTTGAAGAAGCTCAACCGCACGCTGATGCCCACCTGCAACTGGTTGATCACGACCAGCGCAATCACCAGGCCCCAGGCCAACCGTCGTTCGCGCACAATGCCCAGCAATGGCAAGGTCTGCGCCTTGTCGTTGCTGTCCGCGAAATAGGGATCGGCCAGCCCTGCAATCGTTCGCACCACAGGAATGAACGAGATCGCATAGACGAGCACGCCGAACAGCCCAACCGTCAGCGGCAATTCAAATGGAATCGTGAGCGCACTCAGCGCCTCGGGCCACAATCCGTTCTTGCCCGCGAGATAGCACAACCCGGTCAGCACGAACTCCGCCGAGAAGATCACCAGGAACACCCTAAGGAACGGCGAGATGGTGCTGCCCTTGTAGGCCGACCACGTGATGCCCGCACCCACCACGGCGAGGATCAGGGCGCTCCTGTCACCGCCTGCTATGCCGCTGATCAGGGAAAGGGCCGTCACGACGGCAACGGCGATGGCGTAGGGGAGCATGGGCAATATCCTGAATGAGCTGACCCTGACATACCCGCTTTCGCGTGACGTGAAAGCCCTTCACGGCAATTTGCTGGGAAGAAGCCAGAGCAATTGAACACATGGTTCTTTCCTTCTCCCCTCGCGGGAGAAGGGGCAGATCGGCTGGAATGGAATTGGCATCCGCTCCCGGCCCCGCTATGGGTGCGCTTGTAAAACCATGGCCAAATCCCTTCCCTCCGACACTTATCCCCTGCTGAAGCGCCTGTGGCGCGACTGGGTGCGCCCGCATCGCGGTACGATTGTGCTTGTGCTCGCGCTGATCGCCGTCGCCGCCATGGCCAGCGCGGCCTATCCGCTGCTGGTCAAGGGCGCGTTCGACCTGCTGGAGAAGAAGGATTTCGATACGCTGCGCTGGGCCCCGGTCATCGTCATCGTCGTGACCTCGATCAAGGGGCTGGCGCTATGGGCGCAGACGCATCTCACCAACCGCTTCGTCACACGGGTGGAGGCGGACATGCAGGCCGCGCTCTACGGACATTTGATCGATGCCGATCTGGCGCGCCTGTCACGCGAAAGCCCGGCCTCACTGACGCAGCGCTTCACTACCGATTTCGCCTTCATCAAGGAGGCGCTGACGCGGCTGTTCACGGTGTTTTTCCGCGATATCGCCATGCTGATCGCGCTGGTGGCCGTGCTGCTCTACATCGACTGGCAAAGCACGCTGGTGGCCGCCGTTGTCGCGCCGTTCGTGGTGCCGCCGATCGCCAGGATAGGCAAGAAACTGCGCCGCGTGGCGACGGCCACGCAGGAACAGGTCGGCATCATGGCAGCCAATGTCTCGGAGAGCCTGGCGGGGGCACGGGTGGCCAAGACCTATCAGCTCGAAGGCTATTTGAAGGACCGCGCGGCCAACACCTTCGACGAGATTCGCGCACTCAAGATGAAGGCCGCCAATGCGCGGGCGCGGATGGACCCGATCCTGGAGATCGGCGCAGGCTTTGCCATCGCGCTGGTCATCATCTTCGTGGGCTGGCGCCTGCAATCGGGTATCACGACGCTTGGGGATTTCGCGGCCTATAGCGGTGCGCTGATCATGGCAGCACAGCCGGTGCGCACACTGGGCAATCTCAATGCCATCGTGCAGGAAGCGCTGGCCGCACTCACGCGCTATTTCGCTGTGATCGACGAGAAGCCCGCAGTGCAGGACAAGCCGAATGCATTGCCGCTGTCAGTAAAAAAGGGCGAAGTCGCGTTCAACGGTGTCACCTTCTCCTACGGCGAGGGCAATGACGCGCTCTCCGGCGCGACGTTCACGGCAGCAGGCGGCAAGACGACTGCGCTTGTCGGGCGTTCAGGTTCCGGCAAGTCGACCCTGCTGTCGCTGGTGCCACGCCTCATGGATGCAGGCCAGGGCGCTGTCCTCATCGACGGGCAGGACGTGCGTGACGTGACGATGAATTCACTGCGTGATCAGGTCGCCGTGGTCAGCCAGGATATCGTGCTCTACGACGACACGGTCCGTGCCAACATCGCCTTCGGCAAGCCCGATGCCACGGATGCCGAGATCGAGGCGGCCGCCAAAGCGGCAGCGGCACACGATTTCATCATGGCGCTATCCGAGGGGTACAACAGCCGCGTGGGCGACCGTGGCGGCAAGTTGTCGGGCGGCGAGCGCCAGCGCGTGGCACTGGCGCGGGCTTTTCTGAAGAACGCCCCCATCCTGCTGCTGGACGAGGCGACATCGGCACTGGATGCCGAATCTGAAGCCCTTGTGCAGGCAGCACTTGGCAAGCTGATGAAAGGGCGCACGTCCATCGTCATCGCCCACCGGCTTTCCACTGTCCGCAATGCCGACCACATCGTGGTGCTTGATCAGGGCAAGGTTGCGGAAGAAGGCCAGCATCTCGTGCTGCTCAAGCGCAAGGGTGGCATCTATGCCGGCCTTCACAAGCGGCAATTCGCGGATTAACCGCAAAGTGCCAGCGCGATGTCAGCGGCAAGACTGGCATTGTTCTTCACCAGGGCGGTGTTGGTGGCCAGGCTCTGCCCACCCGTCAATTCAAGCATTCGTCGCAGCAGAAAAGGCGTGACGGCTTTGCCGGTGATGCCCTTGGCGTCTGCCTCGCGCACGGCCTGCGCAATCAGCCCGTCGATCTCCGACCTTGGAATTTCATTGGCATTCTGCACCGGATTGGCGATCACCATGCCGCCGTCCAGTCCCAGCGCCGTTCGCGCCATGACGAAGCGGGCGATGCTGTCGGGCGTGTCCAGCCGCAACGGTGCGGGCAACCCACTGTCCCGGCTCCAGAACGCGGGAAATGCATCCGACTGGTAGCAGACCACCGGTACGCCCCGCGTTTCGAGATATTCCAGCGTGCGCGGCAGATCGAGCAGGGCCTTGGCCCCGGCGCAGACTACAGTCACCGGCGTCCGGGCCAGTTCATCAAGATCGGCGGAAATATCGAGCGTCTGCTCCACACCCCGATGCACCCCGCCGATGCCGCCCGTGGCGAAGACACCGATACCTGCGAGATGGGCACAGATCATGGTGGCCGCGACCGTTGTGGCACCGGTGCTGCCAGCCGCGACAGCGAAGGCCAGATCGGCCCGGCTGAGCTTCATGACGTGCTTTGCTTTGGCGAGCGCTTCAAGTTCCGCGTCTCCAAGGCCGATACGGATCAGGCCATCCAGCACGGCGATGGTGGCGGGAATGGCGCCCCTGTCTCGCACCGCGGCCTCGACCTCGCGGGCGGTCGCCACATTCTGGGGATAGGGCATTCCGTGGGTAATGATGGTGGATTCAAGCGCCACGACCGCGCGGCCCGCCTGGAGCGCGGCCTTCACCTCGGGTGCGATCTGGAAAAGTGCGCGGTTCATCCGGATGCCTGTCGCTTTGGCCATAGCATGGCGAAGGTGAGATCATCGCGCACTGTGGCGCTTGATGCCACCGTCAATGCGGCGGCGTATGCGCCCATGCGCGCAGCCTCGCCAAGCGTCGCCCCGGCGATGAGCCCTGCCAACACAGCGGCAATCAATGCGTCTCCCGCACCCGTGACATCCTTTACCGACACGCTGTGGGCTGACACATTGACAATGCCGTTGCGGTCTGTGGCCAGCAGGCCATTGGCTCCATCCGTGATGATGACACTTGCAGCACCACGCATGTGAATGACTTTCGACGCCTCATCAGGCGCACATGTCCTGTTTAAGATTGTTGCGGCTTCGTCGCGGTTCAGCACAAGCAGATCAATACCCGTCAGGTCAGCTGGCAAGCGTGCCGCCTTCACGACGGAAACAGGGTCAACTGCCAGCCGAAAGGATGACACGCGGGCCCGCTGCACCAGATGCGACAGGACATCTGCCGAAAGATTGCAATCCGCGAAGACCCAGCTGACCGAAGCAAAATTCGCCGCCAGCCGGTCGATCTTCGACACGTCGAAAGCGTCAAAGATCGCCATGTCCGCCAAGCCGAAGGCGAGGCCACCCGCCCCGTCCAGGACAGCAATATATTCCGCCGTGCGGTGCGCCGTCTGGGTCGTGACAGGGCTGATGTCGACACCGGCGGTGGCGAGCTGCCGGACCAAGGCGCGTCCGCTCTCGTCATCTCCGACAAGTGTTGCAAGTGCCACGCGCACGCCAAGCCGCGCCAGCATCTCACTGACATTGCGGGCGACCCCACCGAAGGTCAGCTCACCCACTGCGGGATTGGACGTTCCGGGTTGGAGTGTGTGCAACACGCGATACTTGCGATCGAGCGTCGCGCCGCCAAGGCAGAGAACTTCAGGGACGCTCATGCCGCCGGTTGTGGCGTCGCAGGTCAGCTCCTGTCAATCCGCTCACTCCGCTGCTGCGAGCTGTGGCCCCTTGTTGCCCTGCATGTAGCTCATGGCGGCTTGCACGCCACCTGGAGTGTGCGGAATGCCGGCCGCCACAAGCCCCATCTCCACGCCAGACAGCGTTCCAGTGACCATGAGATCATGAAAATCACCGAGGTGCCCGATGCGGAACACCTTGTCCGCCAGGATGCCCAACCCGTTGCCCAGCGACATGTTGGAACTTTCCAGAATGATCCTGCGCAAGGCGTCCGCCGAATGTCCTGGGGGCAACATCACGGCAGTCAGCACGCTGGAATGGGCCGTGGGATCCTGGCACACCGTCGCAAAGCCCCAGTGCTTCACGGCCCTTCGTGTCGCCTCCGCCGCCCGGTCATGCCGGGCAAAGACATTCACCATGCCCTCCTCCTCCAGCATGTCGAGCGCCACCTTCAGGCCCTGCAGGAGGTTCGTTGCAGGCGTGCTGGGGAAATAGCCATTCGCGTTGATGGCGATCATCTCCTCCCAATCCCAGTAGGCACGCGGGGAGCCGCCAGCTTTTGCCACTTTCAGCGCCTTTTCCGACACCGCGTTGAACGACAGACCAGGCGGCAGCATCAAGCCTTTCTGCGACCCAGAAACCGAGACATCGACGCCCCACTCATCATGCTTGTACGCAATGGAGCCAAGGCCGGAGATGGTGTCGACCATCAGGAGTGCTGGATGGCCCGCCGCATCAATGGCCTTGCGCACCGCCGCGATGTGCGTGACGCAACCCGTCGAGGTCTCGTTATGGACGACACAGACCGCCTTGATCCGATGTCCCTTGTCTTCGCGCAGCTTCGCCTCGATGGCAGATGGATCCGCGCCGCCGCGCCAGTCACTGTCGATGAAAGTGGTCTTGAGGCCGAGCTTCGTCGCCATTTTGTGCCACAGCGTGGCAAACCAGCCCGTCCGATACATCAGCACCGTGTCACCCGGCTTCAAGGTGTTGACGAGCGCAGCCTCCCAGGCACCAGTCCCGCTCGCGGGATAGATGATGACAGGATGCTTGGTTCCAAAGATCGGCTTGATACGATCCAGCACATTGCGTCCCAGCGTCTGAAACTCAGGCCCGCGATGGTCGATTGTCGGCATTGCCATGGCGGCCAGAACACGCAAGGGCGTGTTCGATGGCCCAGGTAGCTGCAGGAAATGGCGGCCAGTATGGATCATGCCAGGCTCCGATCGAGGTGAGGAGAGAGTGATGTTTCGAGATTTTGTATTTTGTATTATAAATTGCCGCGTGGTACAAGATCAACCATGACGTCTGCCCTCACGCGCGATCTTGGCCTTGAGCGCCAGCTTTCCAAAGCGCTTGAGGGAGAGGTGCGGTTCGACGCCTTCACGCGCGGTCGCTACGCCACGGATGCTTCGATCTATCAGATTATTCCACAGGCCGTGGTCTATCCACAACACGCGGACGATGTCGCCGCCACTCTGGCCATCGCAAAAGACCGTGGCGTCCCCGTCATCATGCGCGGTGGCGGCACATCGCAGAACGGCCAGCCCATCGGTCACGGCATCGTCGTGGATTGCAGCAGGGCCTTCAACCAGACCCTGGCCTACGATCCCGCTGCCCAGACCGTGACAGTGCAGCCCGGCATGATCCTGGAAACACTCAACACGCGCCTGCGGTCCGAGGGATTGTTCTTTCCGGTCGAGCCGTCGACTGCGAGCCGCTGCACCATCGGCGGCATGACGGGCAACAATTCCTGCGGGGCCCGGTCCATCCGCTACGGCAAGATGGTGGACAATGTGCTGGCCGTGGATGCGCTGCTGCCAACCGGCACATCCGTGCATTTCGCCACGCACGACGCCACGACGGCACAAGAACTGGCACAGGATATGGTGCGCCTGGCGGAGCGCGAGCGATCCGAGATCCTGGCGCGCTATCCCCGGGTGCAGCGGCGCGTCGGGGGCTACAATCTTGATTCGCTCATTCAGCCTGGTCCCAACCTGTCGCATCTGCTCGTGGGTTCCGAAGGCACGCTGGCAGCTTTCACCGCAGTGACGCTGAAACTGTCAAAACTGCCGCAGCACCGGGTCATGGGAGTCTGTCATTTCCCGGATTTCCGCTCGGCCATGGTGTCTACCCAGCATCTGGTGGCGCTTGGTCCGGTGGCGGTGGAACTGGTGGACAACAATGTGCTGGTCATGGGCGCCGATATCCCCCTGTTCAAGCGGACGCTGGCGGATATCACGAAGGGCAAGCCGGATTGCCTGCTGCTGGTGGAATTTGCCGGAGACAGCCTGGTCGACCTGAAGCGCAGCTTGAAGCGCCTCGACCAATGCATGGCCGATCATGGCTTTCGTCATGCTGTGGTGGAGGTTCTGGAACCCTCTCGCCAACGCCAGGTCTGGGAGGTGCGCGAGGCTTGCCTCAACATCATGATGTCCATGAAGGGCGATGGCAAACCGATCTCCTTCATCGAGGATTGTGCCGTGCCGTTGGACAGGCTGGCGGACTACACCGCCGCCGTGACCGATGTCTTCGCCCGTCACGGCACGCGCGGCACCTGGTATGCCCATGCCTCGGTGGGCTGCCTGCATGTCCGGCCGATCCTCAACATGAAAACAGCGGATGGGGTGAAGGCCATGCGGGCCATCGCGGAGGAAACAGCCGATCTCGTGAAGCGATTCGAGGGCTCTTATTCGGGCGAACACGGCGATGGCATCTCGCGCTCGGAGTTCATCGAGCCGCTGTTCGGGGAGCGGCTGGCACGGGCGTTCAGGGAGGTGAAGACGGCGTTCGATCCAGGCGATATGCTCAATCCCGGGAAGGTGGCGTGTCCACTTCCTTCCCCCTTGGGGGAAGGTGCCCTGCGGAGCAGGGCGGATGAGGGAGAACCACTGACCTCAGGGATTCTCCCTCATCCGACCGCCTCTGGTGGCCACCTTCCCCCGGTGGGGAAGGAAGGCGTTCTGCGCTTCGACGACCGCAGCCTGATGCGCTTTGCGCCCGGCTATGTCACTGCCCTGCCCGCTCCCGCCGCGCTCGACTGGTCCGCTGACGGCGGCTTCGGTGCCGCCATCGAAATGTGCAACAACAACGGCACATGCCGGAAACTTGCCGGCGGGGCAATGTGCCCATCCTACCGCGTCACCCGCGACGAAACCCACGTCACCCGTGGCCGCGCCAATGCGTTGCGCCTGGCGATCTCAGGCCAGCTTGGCCCGGATGCCCTGACCTCGCCTGCCATGAAAGAGGCCATGGACCTCTGCGTGGGCTGCAAGGCGTGCCGCCGGGAATGCCCCACCGGCGTTGACATGGCGAAGATGAAGGTTGAGTTCCTGAGCCACTACCACGCGCGCCATGGCCTGCCGCTG
The DNA here is from genome assembly GCA_031378805.1 of Hyphomicrobiales bacterium. Lineage (GTDB taxonomy): Bacteria > Pseudomonadota > Alphaproteobacteria > Rhizobiales > Beijerinckiaceae > JADCCX01. The sequence goes on along the minus strand of JANNEO010000030.1, from coordinate 22,212 downwards.
CAAGAGCGTCTCGTGGCCAATCTGCCGCGCTATGCTGCCTTGGCCGCGAAGCTTGCACCCCTGCTGAACCTGCGGGACAAGGTGCGGGGCCTGGCATGGCTTTCGGAACGGTGGCTCGGCTTGTCTCAACGCCGGTCACTCCCGGTCTGGCGCAGGCCGTGGCGCGAGACCGGGGAACTGGCCTCGCCCGACGATGTGGTTGGCGATGGCCTTGATCTCATCCTGTTTGGTGACACCTTCAATCGCGCTTTCGAGCGTGAGAACCTCGAAGCGGCGCAGACGGTGCTGCAGGCGGCGGGCTACAGGCTGCATGTCGTGCATCCCGGCCATGGCAACCGGGCCCTGTGCTGCGGACGTACCTATCTTTCCTGCGGCCAGGTGAATGATGCGCGCAAGGAAGCAACGCGCACGGCTGAGGCGCTGCTGCCGTTCATTGCGCGGGGGGCAAGGGTGGTGGGGCTGGAGCCATCCTGCCTCCTGACCCTGCGCGACGAGTTTGCCGTCTTGCTGCCGTCTTCACTGGCATTGCCCTTGAAGGAGAATGCCCTGCTGATCGAGGAACTGCTGGCGGGCGATATGGCGTCCGGCAAGGTCGCGTTGCCGCTGAAGCATCAAGGCGGGCGCAAGGCGCATCTGCACGGCCATTGCCACCAGAAGGCGGCGGACGCGATGGGCGCAGTGGAAGCCTGCCTCAAGGCAGTGCCGGGACTCGACGTCAGCATGATCGAATCAAGCTGCTGCGGCATGGCAGGCGCGTTCGGCTATGACGCGCAGCATATCGATGTCTCGCTCGCCATGGCGGAGCTGTCACTCTTGCCAGCCGTGCGCAAGGCGGATGCGGGCGATCTCATCGTGGCGGATGGCACCTCGTGCAGGCATCAGATCCATCATGGTACGGGGCGCGAGGCGCTGCATGTCGTGCGTGTGCTTGAAGCCGCGCTGGATGTTGCGGGGTAGCAAGTTTCAGGTGGGTGCATCGCGTCTATCGGACTACAAGCCTGACCATTCAGGATCGCAGACATGAATGCAAAAGACTGGAGCCGCCTTCTGCTGCTCTCCTTGTTGTGGGGTGGCACCTACATGCTCTCGGCCATAGCGCTGAAAGGCTGGCCAGCGGGCGCAGGCAATGGCGTGACACCGCTGGTGCTGGTCTGGCTGCGGGTCACGATCGCAGCGATCACGCTGCTGGCCATCCTCACGGCGGCTGGCGTGGCCATTCCCCGCGACCGCAATGCCTGGATTGCCTTTTTCGGTATGGGCTTCCTCAACAATGTGCTCCCCTTCAGCCTGATCTTCTGGGGCCAAAGCCAGATGCCGGCGGGTGTTGCGGCGGGGCTTGCCTCCATCTTGAATGCCACGACACCACTGTTCACGGTGATTGTCCTGCATCTCTTCACGGGTGACGAGAAAGCCACGCCTCAGAAGGTCGCGGGCGTTCTGCTTGGCCTTGTTGGGGTCACCATCATGATCGGGCTGGATGTGCTTTCGGGCATTGGCGCCGGAGCACTCGGGCAAGCGGCGTGCCTTGCGGCAGCAATGATTTACGGCTTTTCGAGCCTCTATGGTCGCCGCTTCAAGGCAATGGGCATCACGCCGATGCAGACGGCGCTTGGACAGTTGACCGCAAGCACGATCATGATGTCGGTGATCACGGGCCTCGTCAGCCAGCCCTGGAACAATCCCATGCCCGGCGCGGTGCCCGTGATCAGCATCCTTGCCATGGGTATCTTCTCAACGGCACTGGCCTATATCCTGTTTTTCCAGATTCTTGCGAGCGCTGGTGCCACAAACCTTATGCTGGTGACATTCCTCATTCCCGTCAGCGCCATCCTTCTGGGCATCGGCGTGTTGGGAGAGGCGCTGAAGGTGCAGCACATCATGGGCATGATGTTCATCGGATTGGGCCTCGCCGCCATCGACGGGAGAATGTGGCGGAAACTGCGGTCCTAGAGCGTGACGTTGTTAGAAAGAACCGCTGCGACGCCAACGCTCGCTCGGCGTGCGCATCGTCACAAGCTCTTCCGCCGCCGAAGGGTGCAGGGCCATCGTTGCATCGAAATCCGCCTTGCGCGCTTTCATCTTGACCGCGATCCCCAGGAGTTGCGCCATCTCGCCTGCATCCTCGCCCAGGATATGCACGCCCAGCACGCGATCGGTATCACCATCCACGACGATCTTCATGATCATCCGATCCTCGCGGCCGGACAAGGTTGCCTTCATCGGTCGGAAGCTTGCCTTGTAGATGTCGACAGCGGCGAAGTTGTCTTTCGCCTGTCCCTCTGTCAGGCCAACCGTGCCGATCTCCGGCGTTGAGAACACCGCGGTGGCGATATCGGCATGGTCAACCACCCAGGGCTTGCCACCAAAGATGCTGTCAGCGAAAGCGTGTCCCTCGCGGATGGCAACCGGCGTGAGGTTCACACGGTTGGTGACGTCGCCCACGGCGTGGATATGCGGCACGTTCGTGCATGACGCCGCATCGACCAGGATCGCGCCATCCTTGCCGCACTGCACGCCCGCCTTGTCAAGGCCCAGCCCCTCCACGTTGGGCGAACGCCCAATCGCAAACATCACCTGATCAGCTTCCAGTGCCAGTCCGCTGCCAGTGCGGGCTATCAGCCCCGTGGCTGTCTTCTCAATGGATGTGAAGACGTCATTGAACACAAAACGAATGCCGCGCTTTTCAAAGGCCGTGCGCAAGCCATTGCGCATGTCTTCGTCGAAGCCACGCAGGATGTTGTCGCCGCGATAGACCAGTGTCACCTCGGCACCCAGCCCCGCGAACAGGCCAGCGAATTCGACCGCGATATAGCCACCACCCGCAATCACGATCCGCTTCGGGAAGGACGGAAGGTCAAAGACCTCGTTGGAGCTGATGGCGTACTCTGCACCCGGCAGGTCGACCGGCATGTTGGGCCGCCCTCCGGTGGCGATAAGAATATGCCGGGCAGTGATCCGTCGCCCGTCCGCCAGCAGACGCACCGCGTGGGCATCCTCCAGGACAGCCCGACTCTTCACCACGGTGACGCCAGCCTTGTCCTGTGTTTGCGTGTAAAGACCTTCGAGGCGGGTGATTTCCTTTTCCTTCGCCCGCACCAGCGTGGGCCAATCGAAGCTTGGTACAGGCACGGTCCAGCCGAACCCCGCAGCATCCTCGAAGGCCTCGTGAAACCGCGAGGCATAGACCAGGAGCTTCTTGGGCACACAGCCCCGGATGACACACGTACCGCCAACACGGAATTCTTCCGCCAGCATCACCTTGGCGCCATGCCCTGCCGCAATGCGGGCAGCCCGCACGCCACCGGAGCCAGCACCAATTACGAAAAGATCAATATCATGGGCAGTCATGCCGAGGCTTTCGATGACGTGATGACCAGCAGATAGGCTGCGGGCACGCGCTTTACAACGGCGCGACTGAGGCTCCAGCTGGACGCAACTCCCGTCCGACAGCCAGGAAACCGGCCGTCGATGCCGCGATGGCCGCGACCCACCAGGCCTGCCATGCCCCATGGCTGACCAGCGCGATACCACAGACAACGGCGATCCAGGTCAGCACGGTGGGCTGGAGCATCGGGTCAGCACGGCGGATGGCGCGAAACAACGCGACGAAGAGCACCGCCACAAGCCCGGCCCCCACCGCGCCCAGTTCCACCCAGAGCTGGAGGAAGGCATTGTGCGGATGGCTGGCACCTAGCAGAGTGACACGTTCAGCAGGAATCGTCTTCGCCACATCGGCGTTCTGCATGTTGAGGCTGGAGCCAAAACCGTTGCCAAGCAGCCATTTCTTCTGTGCAACGGTTTCAAAACTCAGCCAGATACTCACGCGATCATCCGAATGTGCGGCCTCGAATGTCTTGTGGAAACTGGCACCAAGCCCCTGTTTTGCCAGCGTGCCGATAAAGGGTGCGGTCGCCAGCGCCAGCAGCACGACCGCAAGGCCCAGCCGGTTGGTCAGGCCCGGGAGAAACCGCGCAACCGGATAGACGACAATACCGATCAGCAGTCCCAGCACCGCCGTCTGGCTCTCCCCAGTGAAGACTGCAAGAGGCACCGGGAGCAACAGCAGCGCCAGCTTCCAATCTGCCCGTGCCGCGACCAGCGCCAGCAGCGGCCATGTCAGCAGTACAAGGGTCACGATGGTGCGGTTATAAATATACTCCATGACGCGCCCACCGGTGACATGGCGCAGCACGAGGCCCGCCTTGATATCGATCACCACGATCAAGCCGGTGAGACCGGCCGCCGCGAGCCACCAGAGCGTGCGGTTTCGCATGGCGATCAACGGAAAGGACGCCGCCAGGATCAGGCCACACAGCAGAGGGAGAAAAAATTGTGCAAACTGATTCAGCGACGAGGCCGTGTCATGCGCCCACAAACAGGACACCGCCATCAGCACGATCAGCGCAAGGGCCACAATGCTCGGGAGCGACCGGGCAGTGCTTGCAAGTCCCGACCGGATTGTCGCCAATGGAACCACGGCGAGCGCCGCCGAGGCAGAGAGCAGGGCAGCGATGGCGAGAAGCAGCGGTGACGACTTGCTGGCGAACGCCATGGTCAACGGAAGAGCGACGCCCAGAACCAGGCTCGCAGCTCGGCCCAGCATCCAGGACCGGGACACGCGTTCGGCCTGCATCCGCTGTCGGATCGCTTAGAGCTGGATGTTCTTCTTGCGCATTTCCTCGCGCAGCCGGTCCATCATCACGTTGCCCAAGGTCTGCGAGAACACCTGCATCTCGGAGAACAGCTCGTTCATGATCTGGCCCTGCGAACTCACGTATTTCTGGCCCGCAGCGGATTTGAAGAAGGCTGCGATTTCCTTCAGTTCTGCCTCGGGAATGCGCGTGGCGTAAAGCTTGGCGGAAGCAATGATCATCTGCTCGGTCTGGCGATTGAGATCAACGATGATCGGCTTGAGCGCCTCTTCCATGTCCTTGATCACCTCGGGCCGCGTGCGTGAGTACCCAGACCTGATCTGGTCGGCGATCTGCGGCACCATACCTTCGAAGGTGCGGGCAAGACCAGACCCGGTGACCACCTCACGGGCGGCAGCCATGTGGGCCTCGCCAATCTGTGGGGCGGCGGCAGGGGCCGCCGCAGCAGGAGCCTGCTGGGCGTAGGAAGGGCCGGACGCCATCAGTATGGCAGAGAGAAAAGCCAACAAGCGGAGCGTGATCATGAGCGGAATGCCTTCAAATCAGTGATGGGTGGAGCGTTACGCGGTCCCGCGGATAACAGCAACCCCATTGGAGGATGCCAGGAAGGCCTCGCAACACAGACCGATGAAAAGCCCATGCTCGACGACGCCCGGTATCCTGTGCAAGGCAAGATCAAGCGCATCCGGATCGGCAATCCTGACCAGATGTGCGTCAAGAATGAAATGGCCGCCATCCGTGAGCAGGGCCTTGCCCGCACTGGTCATGCGCAGGTGAACCGCGTCTGTCCCGCACACCCGCTGGACAAGGTGGTGGGTCGCCCGCAATCCAAAGGGATTGACCTCGATGGGCAGCGGAAAGGCCCCCAGAACATCCACCCGTTTGCTGCTGTCGGCGATCACGATCATGCGCCGGCTGGCAGCCGCCACGATCTTCTCGCGCAGCAATGCGGCACCACCGCCCTTGATCAGCCGCAACTGCGCGTCAAGTTCATCCGCGCCGTCGATCGTCAGGTCGAGTTCCGGCGTCTCGTCCAGCGTGGTCAGCGGAATGGCCAGACTTCGCGCTTGCGCTGCAGTCACCTCGGAGGTGGGAACGCAGATCACCCTCAGTCCCTGTTTCACGCGCTCTCCCAGCAAGTCCACGAAATGCTTGGCCGTAGACCCCGTGCCGAGACCAAGGCACATGCCGTCCTCGACGCGCTTCAAGGCCTCAGCCGCAGCCTCTCGCTTCAGTTGTTCAGTGGACATTCATGCAACCCTCGTGATGGTGACGCTTGTAGGGACTGGAAAGACATCTTCAAAGGGGGGCAGCCGTCTGCCCACCGGAAATTCGGGGCTCGGGAGTGAGGTCAGGAATTCGCCAGACAAGAATGCGCCCGAGCGGAATGCTCGCGGCTGCGATTTGCGCGGCTGGCTTGTGCATTTTCGGCTTGCGTCCGGCTTTGGCGGAAACACTGAATGATGCGACGTGCCATGCAGCGCGGGGGGCGGCATTCGAGGATGGTCCAGCCCTGGTCCCGCAATCGCTGCGCATCGTGGCCATCGGCTCATCTTCGACTGAAGGCATCATCCGCAATGCCCGCAACAAGGTCTATCCCGCCGCGCTGGAAACGGCGCTCACCCGGCTCTGGCCCCAGGCATCCATCCAGGTTCTCAACAAGGGCCGTGGCGGCGAGACCATGCCCCAGACAATCGCCCGCTTCGAAAGTGACGTGATTGCCCTCAAGCCCTCGCTGGTGATCTGGCAGCTCGGCGTGAATGACGTTCTGCGCTATGATGGGCTTGAAGGACGCCACGAGGAAATCCAGTCCGGCCTCAAGATCCTGACCGACCAGGGCATCCCCGTGGTCCTTCTCGATCTGCAATATGCGCCGATGGTCATCAAGGATCCCGACACCCTGCCGATGCAGGGTCTGATCGATCGCGCGGCAAGGACGGGACCGAAGGGACGGGTCTTCCACTTCAAGCGCTTCGCGGCCATGAAACAGTTGGCGGATCGCTACAGCGTCGCCATGGCCGAGATGACGGACCGGGATGAACTGCACATGACGGACGCCATGCATATCTGCGTCGGGCAACTGCTGGCCGAGATGATCACGGCCAAATGATCACCTCCACCCTCTGAGAGGCCGACGTTAGCCCTTTGTGACGCTCGCGGTAACCGGCAGCACCTGAACGGATGCAGACTGGACCTCAACCGGGCGCTTCCCGGGGGCCGCCATGTCAAGCCATCTGGCGTGAATCAGCAAGGCGATGACGCCGGTGCCCGTCACGACGATCTGCCAGAACGCTGTGCCTTCTCCCTCGAACAGGATGATTGATCCCAGCAGGGAGAGAAATGTGCCTGATATGAACACCGGGAGTGAATGACGCCCGGCCCGGCTAATGGCAGCCCCCAGTCCGCTCGACAGGAACCGCGCATTTCCGGGAATGAAAAGGGCGACGAGCCAAACCTTTGCGAGGAGATCGAGCAGCCGATGCCACGACAAGTTCGCCTTGTCCGTTTCGACCGTGAAACTGATCGCCACATAAGGTTCCAGCACAGGGAAGACCCGCCATGGCTCGGCATGGAGGAAAGCGAAGATGCAATAGGCAGCCGCTGCCAGCGTGACGGAAACGATGGCTATGCGGGGAAGTTTTGACCAGACATCATCAAGCGTCAGGCGGGCGACGGTCGCGCCTGCCACAAACAGCAGCACCCAGGCGAAGGGGTTGAGAAACCAGCCATTGGCATTGCCGAGATTGGGCAGCGTGATGCCGGATACCTGCACGGCACCGTAGGACAGCGCGGCAACTGCCAGCGGCAGCAACACATTCACGCGTTGTGCCGCCAGTACCAGCGGAAGGGTCGCAAGCAGCACGACATAGAGTGGCAGGATATCGAGATAATTCGGCATGAAGCCAAGCACCGGCAGTCGCACCATCGCATCGATTGGTGTTTCAAGCAGCACTGCGAGGCCCAGCTTGCCGATGATATCGAACTGCGTGCCAGAGAGATGTGCGCCAAGCGCCACAACGAGAACTCCCGCCACCATCCCGACATGGGCGAGGTAAAGCACCCTGATCCGCTGCAGGATTGCTCGACATCCTTCCCAGAAGCCCTTGACGAGAAAGGTCTTGTGATAGGCCAGAACCCCGGCCATCCCAGCGATGAAGACAAACACTTCTGCCCCATCCGCAAAGCCCATGCTCTGCAGCGTGATGGCCGCGAAATGGTTGCCCGAGACATGATCGATGAAGATCATCAGCAAGGCCAAACCCCTGAAGAAATCAAGGCGAAGGTCACGAACCCTTACCTTGACCGCAACTGGTGCGACTGAATGCACTGCCGATAAACCAATACTCGGTGCCTGAGGCATGACGACCTATTCAACGCCCAACCTAGCGCTGCTCTTGAATGCGAAACGGATGTGACGGCTGCGGACGCCTCTCGCCTGCCGATCATTGGGCTGGTCTTGACGGAGCGGACAGGGGGAGCCTGTCTGCACCGTTCCACTCCTTCGGGATTTTGACCGATAGGATGAACGCCAGATGAATGAACGTTATAGAATAAACGGGTTCATGAAAAGTGAATCCGGTGAGACTGAAGCGTCTCGACTTCGCACATTCTCGTGAGGGATCGCGCAAGGGATGGCCCTCCCTTGTACGCGCGGGAAGGACGCATAAGCGTTTTCATGACTCTCAGGCCACTTCTTCACCCATTGTTCAGTCGGCGTAATGTCATATAATTGTTACAAGACGGGCGAGGGAACGACATTGACCGACATTGCGGCGCAAAAACTGGCGATCTTGCGGCCAGTTGACCAGAGCGCCGGTGTTTTCTCGGCCGGGGTCTCGTGGGCGCTCGCCCTCGCAATCTGGGCAGTCATGCTCGGCTTTTTCTGGATGAACGAGTGGCCGAAGAGCAACTTCGCCTACTCTGCCGCCGTGACCGGCGCGATCATCGCCCTCATTGCTTTGCTGACCGGGCGCGTGCTGCTGGCGACTGTGCTTGCGGGCGCGCAGGTCGGCATCGTCTGCGTTGCCGCCATCGTCAAGTTGAAGACGATGGACATGCTGGTCCATGCCTATGATCTTTATTTCTATTTCCGGTCGTGGTCGACCATCGAGTTCCTGGCCACGTCCTATCCACTCTACGCCTTCGGATTGTTTGGCGCGCTTGCGACGAGCGTTATCCTGGGTTTCCTGGTCTATCGGCTGGATGGGGCACGGATCGCTCGGTGGAAGGCGGCCCTTGCATTCCTCGTGCTGGGTGCCACCAGCGTGGCGATCATTGAGGCGCAAGGTGAACGCCGCCACATGCACCTCTACTATGGCGGCCGCTATCTCTCGACCTATTACGGCTCAATGCCGGAAACTGTACGCACGGTCTGGCGTGGGCAGATGCTGGAGGCCGCGCCGCAGGCCAGCGGCCCGCTGTTCTCGCCCCTGAGCGCTTGTGCGACACCACACAAGAAGCCTCATATCATCCTGATCCATCAGGAATCGGTCGTGCCGCCCTCGCATTTCCCAAGCCTCGACTATGATCGCGCGGCTGATCCGTTCTTCCAGTCGCACGATGGCAAGCTTCACAAGATGCGGGTGGAGACCTATGGCGGAGCCTCGTGGCTGACCGAGTTCTCGGTGCTTGCCGGTGTCTCGACGCATTCCTTTGGCTCGATGCGGCAGTTCGTGCAGGCTTTCATGGAAGGCAAGGTCCGCGAGACGGTACCGCAGGTGCTGGCGGATTGCGGCTACCGCAATGTCATCTTCTATCCGATGATGAAAAACTTCGTGTCGAATGCCCGTTTCTACGAGTCGATCGGCCTGAAGGAAATCTTCGACATGAAGGACCAGAAGGCGCCCACCACCAACGAGCGCGACCAGTTCTATTACCGCAATGCGCTGGACGAGATGGACCGGCACTTCAAGACCAGCGACAAGCCGTTGTTCACCTTCATCCAGACCATGTCGGCCCATTGGCCCTATGACTGGAAAATGTTCCCGGACCAGGACGTCAAGGGTGGCGGGCCAGGAACGCACCCCGAACTGAACGAATATCTCCGCCGCATTTCCTTGGGGGCGAAGGATTACCAATGGCTGCTGGGTGAATTGAAGAGACGATTTCCCGCCGAGAGCTTTGTGATCGTCAACTATGGTGATCACCAGCCAAGCGCCACCCGGATGCTGCTGGGCCAGAAGGAAGAGGCCGAGGTCGAGGACATCAAGCTTGCGGCGGAAGGGCCGGGCTTCATCACCTATTATTCGGTGATGACCCAGAACTTCAAGGCACCGCCTCCCTACAGCCTTCAGGTGATGGATGTGCCCTATCTTGGGCTGGCGTTGCTCGACGCAGCAGGACTGCCGCTGTCCGATGCCTACCGCGAACGCAAGCGGCTGATGCTCCAGTGCAACGGGCGGTACCATACCTGCGCGGACGAAGGCGCGGTGCTTGCCTTCCATCGGCGCCTCATCGATTCCGGGCTGATGGACAGCCGGTAGAACTCAGGCGCTCTCGGCCGCTATGCCGAAGCTTGCGGCGGCTTCCACGATCTGCCGCCATGTCTCGTCATCGAGTGGTATGCCATCGCGTTCGCGCTCGACGCGCAGCGCGCGCTCCGTATCGCCAGGGGCGCGCACGGGATTTGCGGGATCCTGCGGGCGTGCCGAGCGCAGGAATGCGCCGATTGACGCAATACGTTCCTGCCGCGCGGCGGCATCGGGATCGAGCCGCTGCGGATCGATCAGGACGGCAAAGAGGCTGTTGATGATCCAGCTGCGGGCGGGTTTGTCCTTGATCAAAGCACCGCCCGTCAGTCCCGCCGAGAGAATCTCCACCATGAAGGCCAGCCCGGCTCCCTTGTGCTCGCCGAAGGGCAGAAGGGCGCCCAGCGGCCCCGGAGCGAAGGCCACGGCAGGGTCGTTGGTCGGCTTCCCTTCTGCGTCGATCAGGTTGCCATCCGGCACGCTGACCCCCTGGTTCAACGCGACACGCACCTTGCCATGGGCGATGCGGCTGGTGGCGAAATCGAGAATGAGGTGGAGACCGTCGGCAGAGGGCACGCCGACGGCATGGGGATTGGTGCCCCAGCGCCCTTCCCTGGCACCATGGGGAGCCACGATGGGCGGGCGGCCCGCGACATTCACCCAGAACATGGAGATCAGCCCTCGCTCGGCAGCCTGCTCGGCATAGTCGCCGATACGGCCGATATGATGCGCATCGATCAGGTTGAGGATGGCGACGCCATGTGTTGCAGCCATCTCGGCGGCCTGGGCCACCGCCCGAGCTGCTGTCGGCTGCCCCAGTGCAATCTGCCCGTCGATCACCAGGAACGGCGCTGCCGATGAGCGGATAACCGGCTGATTGGAAGGTTTCAGCCAGCCATCACGGAAGGACCGGATGTAAAGCGGCAACATGCCGATGCCGTGGCTGTCATGGCCGGAGAGATTGGCCAGGGCGAAATGGCGGGCCACTTCAGCAGCATCGTCCTCTGGCCAGCCTGCCGCCACGAACACCTGGGTGGCAAGTCGGGTCAGATGGCTGGCGGTGAAATGGCGCATCGTTCTGGCGGCTATCGCGGAGCCAGCCGAATGGCACCGTCGAGCCGGATCGTCTCGCCGTTGAGCATGTCGTTGTCGATGATGGCACCGACAAGCTTGGCGTACTCCGCCGGTTCGCCCAGGCGTGAGGGAAATGGCACGCTGGCCCCCAGAGACTTCTTGAACGTATCGTCCAGGCCATCGAACATCGGAGTCATGAAAATGCCGGGCAGGATGGCGCAGACGCGAATGCCGTATTGCGCGAGATCGCGGGCGATCGGCAGCGTCATGCCTTTCACGCCGGCCTTGGAGGCAGCGTAGGCAGCCTGTCCGACCTGGCCATCCTCCGCCGCGACCGAAGCCGTATTGATGATGACGCCGCGCTGTCCGTCGGCGTCCACAGGCACAAGCGAGGCCATGCCAAGCGCGGATTTTGCCGTGACAATGAAGGTTCCCACCAGATTGACCGTCACGCCTTTGACAAAGTAGCCGATGTCATGACCACTCAGCGCGCCGGTTTCGCGGTTTTTCGAGATCATACGCTTGGCCGGTGCAATGCCTGCGCAATTCGCGGTGATGCGCTCCTGTCCATTGATGGCGCGCAAGGCCGCGAGAGCCGTGTCGACAGACGCTTCACTGGTGACGTCGCAGACATGAAACGCCGCGCCGATCTCGGCGGCAAGCGCCTTGCCCCGCGCTTCCTGCATGTCGAGGATGCCAACCTTTGCACCCTTGGCACGCAACATACGGGCCGTCGCCTCGCCCAATCCCGATGCACCCCCGGTGATGATGGCTGCGATGGAAGCGTCGATCTGCATGGCATTATCCTTGTCTGAACAGGTCCGTCACTGGCTTTAGGCACATTGCCTCACGGTGGCAAACCGGCTTCGCCAAGCGCGATATTCGCCGCCGGAGCACGCATTCGGATGCGCTGCAGGGCCACCGCGAACACCACAAGATGCGTCATGGCCATAAACAGGAACAGGGCCTGCGGACCAAGCCAGTCCATCAGGGCAATCGTGGTCACCGGACCAAGAATGGCACCGACGCAATAATAGAACAGGACGCCTGATGCGATGGCCACGGAGCGCTCGGGACCGGCCCGGTCGCTGGCGTGCGAAATCGCGATCGGATAGATCGTCATTGCCACGGTACCGATCAGGAAGCCGAATGCCCCCATGGCCCAGCCGAGTCTGGCCCAACCCAACTTGGCTCCGATCATCATCAGCCCCATCTCGAACACGACGGCAGCCAGAAGCAGCACCGCCATGACCTTGCGCCGGTCCATCCGGTCCGAGAGTCGACCAATCGGCCAGATCGCCAGCGCAGAGCCGATGACCGTAGCGGCCAGGAACGCTGAAATCTGCCCATTGCCGAGGCCGGTTGAAACCCCGAATACCGGAAACAATGCCCAGAACGAGCCATTGGCAGCGCCGACGCCCAGCGAGGCAACAGCCGATACTGGCGCGTTGCGCAACAGCCAGCCAAGCTCCGGTCGGGCCGTTTCAGGCCGCGCCGGAGGCTCGGATCGCGCCAGCAGGAGCGGAGCCGTCGAGACGGCGAACAGGAGGGCAGCGAGTATGAACAGCGATGCGGTTCGCGGCTCCGCGACATTCAGCAGCATCTGCCCCATCGCGGCCGCCAGGAAATGCACGAACTGATACGCCGCACCCATGCGACCGCGGTTCTCGTTGTCAGCCTTGCCCTGCACCCAGCCGTCGATGATGCCGTGCAGGCCAGCCAGCGCGAACCCCATGATCGCCCGCAAGACGATCCACCAGGCTGGATCGATGAACAGCGGAAAGGCCAAAGCCGCAGCGACACCAATGCTAGCGAACGCAGAATAGCCCCTGACATACCCGATTCGCTTGATGACGAGCGGACTGACCAGGGTGCCGACAAGCATGGCCGCGAAGAAAACGGAACCTAGCAGACCAAGAGCAAGGCTGGGAAAGCTCTCCAGCTTGCCACGCAGCGGCACCAGCGTGTTCAGCAGCGCATTGCCCGAGATCAGGGCAAAGACGGACACAAGGATGGCGGCAATGGAGGCGTAGGGCGTGCGCATGGCGTGTTTGACAGGCCCATTCTACGCGCTTTTGACGCGCTATCAATCACAGGAATTACCACCAGGCGCAGATTGATCGTCCTACGCCTGCATCAGCACCTTGACATGGGCAGCCGCACTTTCGGCCAATCCGACAAGATCATAGCCTCCCTCGAGCACCGAAACGATACGTCCGGCACAGTGTTTGTCCGCGATGTCCATGAGCGCCTGCGTGGCCCATGCGAAGTCCTTCGCTTCTAGCCGAAGATTGGCCAGCGGATCGCGGTGATGCGCATCGAAACCGGCTGAAATGACAATGAGATCAGGCCGATGGTCCGCGATGCGCGGCAGAATCACAGCTGTCATGGCGGCACGAAATGCCTCGCTGCCGTCGCCTGCACGCAACGGCGCGTTGACAATCGTGCCATGCTCGCCGGTTTCGGACCGGGCCCCCGTGCCGGGGTAAAGCGGCATCTCGTGTGTGGAGGCATACAGCACCGACGGATCGCTCCAGAAGATATCCTGTGTGCCATTGCCGTGATGCACATCCCAGTCGATGATCGCCACGCGTTCCACGCCATGGGCCTTCTGGGCATGGCGTGCCGCAATGGCCGCGGTGTTGAAGAAGCAGAAACCCATGGCGCGGTTGGCTTCCGCATGGTGACCAGGCGGGCGGGCAGCAAGGAAGGCATTTGTGGTCGCACCAGTGAAGACGGCGTCCACAGCGGCGGCAGCACCGCCAAGCGCCCGCAGCGCCGCCTCGAAGGTGCCCGCGGACATCAGCGTATCGGCATCGATTCCGGCGAAGCCCTGGCTGGGCGAGAGGCCCCGGATGGTTTCGACATAGGCTTCCGGATGCGCCAGTTCGGCCAGTCTTGCATCCGCCAGCGGGGCATCGGTGCGGACAAGCGCCGTGAAGTCCTCGCTTGCAAACGCCTGGCGCAGCGCACGCATCCGGTCGGGGCGCTCGGGATGCCCTTCAGGAACGCTGTGGCGCAGGAACGCATCATGGGTGAGAAGCAATGTTGTCATGTGTCAGTTCCCGGCACGCGCCAGCTTCCGCCGCGCTTGAATCGTTAACCACGTTCCCTATCGGATGGTGATGCAGTGCAGCAACGGCCGACTGTTGCCGATTTGCACTCGCTTTTCGCCGCAGGTTTTGTTACATATTTGTTTACTATAAATCACAGTTGACCGGGATATCCCATGCGCCGCGCCCTTCTTGTTACCATCCTTGGCCTTTCAGCGCTTCTTGCGGGCTGCAAGACTGAAACCTTTCCTGACCCTGCGCTGTCGGCGAAAGATGTGCAGTTGCTGGCGTTGACGCCGGCCTTCAACCGTAACCAGGATCCCTTCCGCGCACGCCAGCGCATGAAAGACAACACCGGCCAGGCACCCGGCACGATCGTGATCGATTCCGACTCGAAGTTCCTGTATTTCGTCGAGGACAACGGCTCGATGCTGCGCTACGAAATTTCGGTCGGTGCGCAGGAGTTCACATGGCGTGGTGACGCGGTCGTTCGGCGCAAGGCTGATTGGCCGCAGTGGGTTCCCATGGAGGAAGCCCGCAAGCTCAATCCCGCCCTGCCAAAGGTTGTGTTGGGCGGGCCGGACAATCCGCTTGGAGCGCGCGCCCTCTACCTGCATGACGAGAACGGCAAGGACACCTACATCCGCATCCATGGCACGAATGAGCCGGAGTATATCGGGCAAAACGTGTCGCTCGGATGCATCCGGATGCATAATGTCGATGTGATCGACCTGGCAGAGCGTGTTGGTCTAGGCGCGAAAGTCGTCGTCCGCTGATCCGGAACTAACCCGTTCAGAACTTTCAAAGCCCCGGTTCGCCGGGGCTTTTTAGCGTCAATGCACGGCTTTGGCGAGACGGCGGAAGCCGCCGGCGAGATCGGCCTTGAGGTCACGGTTCGACTCAAGACCAATTTGCAGCCGGATGCAGGGACCGCCGGGATTCCACGGCGTCGCCGTGCGGTAATCCGCGCAATCGAACGGCACGGCCAGGCTCTCGTAGCCACCCCAGGAAAAGCCCATTCCGAACAGGCCCAGACCATTCAGCATGGCCTCCACCGCAGCGTGCGGGACTGGCTTCAGCACGATGGAGAAGAGGCTCGACGAGCCTTTGAAATCGCGCTTCCAGATCGCATGACCGGGATCATCCGGCAGAGCGGGGTGTAGGACGCGCAGCACCTCCGGCCGCTTTTGCAGCCAGCGCGCCATGTCGAGCGTTTTCTTCTCCTGCGTGCGCAGCCGAAGCTCCATCGTGCGCAAGCCTCTGAGGCCGAGCCAGACATCCTCGGGACTGGGACAGGCGCCAAAGGCCAGGAACGTATCGCGCAAAGGCTTGAAGCAGCGACTGTTGGCCGAAATCATGCCAAGCAGGATATCGGAATGCCCACCGAGATATTTGGTGCCTGCCTCGATCGCCAGGTCCACGCCACGCTCATGTGGCGGAAACAGCAAGGGCGTGGCCCAGGTGTTGTCCATCAGCACCACAGCGCCATGGGCATGGGCGACCTCGGCAATGGCAGGAATGTCCTGCATCTCGAAAGTCTGCGAACCCGGTGCCTCGGTATGGACTGCTGTCGTGTTGGGCCGCAACAGCGCCTTGATGCCAGCGCCGATCAGCGGATCGTAATAGGTCGTCTCGACACCCATGCGCTTGAGCACCGTGTCGCAGAAATTGCGGGCGGGGCGATAGACCGAATCCGGCACAAGAAAGTGGTCGCCCGCTTTCAGGCAGGACATGAAAGCGATGGTGACGGCAGCAAGTCCGGAGGGGACCAGCACCGTGCCTGCCGCGCCCGAGAGTTCGGTCCAGGCTTTTTCCAGCGCTTCGGTGGTGGGCGTGCCATGGGTTCCATAGACAAAGCGGGCATGATGCCGATCATTCAGTGCGGCAACGGTGGGCTTCAGGACGGTAGAGCCCCGATAGATCGGCGTGTTCACAAAGCCGAACTGCTCGTCAGTATTGCGCCCGCTCAGCATCATCCGGGTGGTCTGATCGAGGCGAGCCAGCCGCGCCGGGGTCATTTTCTTCATCTGGAGAAACTTTCTACGAAAAGCGGGGCATCAATTCGTCAATGCTTGAACCTATCAGCCCTTGTCGTCACGGGAAGGTCAAGAGTGGCTGGATCAATGATTGTGATCGTGTCTATGATCAAGACTGAGGGATGCCGACGTCTCGTCGGCTGATGGAGGGGTTTGCGATGAAGGCATATGCTTTTGCGGCTGCGGGATTGGCAATTGCGATCACCAGCGTGGCAACCGCGCAGAACCGGGCTCCAACGCTAGAGACGGTGAAGCAGCGCGGCATGATTGTCTGCGGTGCGAATGTTGGCCTGCCTGGCTTCAGCGTGCCGGACCGGCTGGGTAACTGGAGCGGCATGGATGTGGATTATTGCCGCGCCATCGCTGCTGCGATCTTCAACGACCCCGCCAAGACGCGCTTTATCCCGACATCGTCGGTCAACCGATTCACGACCCTGCAGTCCGGAGAGGTGGATGTCCTGTCGCGCAATGTGACCTGGACTTCATCCCGCGACACCTCGCTGGGCTTCAACTTCGCTCCAGTGAATTATTATGACGGGCAGGGTTTCATGGTGAAGAAGTCCGGCGGCACCAAGTCGGCCAAGGAGCTTTCGGGTGCCACGATCTGCGTCAACCAGGGATCGACCAGTGAACTGAACCTTGCGGATTATTTCCGGAGCAACAATCTGCAGTTGAAAGTTGTCTCATTCCCCACAGGGGAGGAATCCGTGAAGGCCTATGAGGCCGGTCGCTGCGACAGCTTCACCACGGACATGTCAGGGCTTTATGCCGAGCGCTTGAAAATGGCGAATGTCACCGATCACGTCATCTTGCCCGAAATCATCTCGAAGGAACCGCTGGCTCCCGCCGTGCGGCATGGGGACGACCAATGGCTCGATCTGGTGAAATGGGTGCATTACGCCATGATATCGGCCGAGGAACTGGGCGTGACCCGCACCAACGTTGACGAGCAGCTCAAATCCACCAACCCCGATATTCGCCGCCTGCTGGGCACCGAAGGCAAGCATGGCGAGGCACTTGGCCTGACCAACGACTGGGCCTACCGCGTCATCAAGCACATCGGAAATTATGGCGAGAGCTTCGAGCGCAACATCGGTTCGGGATCGCAATTGAAGATCGCCAGGGGCTTGAATGAACTGTGGAATAATGGTGGTTTGCAGTACGCGCCACCCATTCGCTGACAATCAGTGAAGGAATCTGCTTGACCGGCCCGTCCCTTGTCGCTTGTTATGCAGACGCTAGATATACGCCATCAATGCCGTGAATGGCTTCCTGTGGAAGTTTGACGGCATTGACGTTCAAGAATCAGGAGTGGTCTGCGGGTTTGCCTGCGGACGCATGATCGGGAGAAGATCACATTATGAAATCCATCCTCAAGAGTTTGGCCGTGGGCGCTGTCGGTGTCTTTGCCGCAACAGGTGCAATGGCGCAGGCAAAGACCGCCACATTGGACCAGGTCAAAGCACGTGGCATCCTCAACTGCGGCTCGGGAACGGGCCTTGCCGGGTTCGGCCTGCCTGATGCGCAGGGCAACTGGACGGGCCTCGATGTCGACATGTGCCGCGCCGTCTCGTCCGCGATCTTCAACGATCCGACAAAGATCAAGTTCGTGTCGCTGTCCGCCAAGGACCGCTTCACGGCGCTGCAGGCCGGTGAAATCGACCTTCTGTCGCGCAACACCACCTGGACTTCGTCGCGCGACACTGGCCTTGGCCTGAACTTCGCGGGCGTGAACTACTACGACGGCCAGGGCTTCATCGTGAAGAAGGCCGCCAAGCTTGCCTCGGCACTGGAATTGAACGGCGCTTCGGTCTGCGTGCAGCAGGGCACGACGACAGAACTCAACCTGGCCGACTATTTCCGCGCCAACAAACTGCAGCTCAAGGCCGTCACCTTCGCCACCAACGACGAAACGGTGAAGGCCTATGAGGGCGGCCGCTGCGACGCCTTCACCACGGATGCGTCCGGTCTTTACGCCGAGCGCCTGCGCATGGCCAAGCCTGAGGATCACATGGTCCTGCCGGAAGTCATTTCCAAGGAGCCACTCGGGCCATCGGTCCGCCATGGCGACGACCAGTGGCTCGATGTGGTGAAATGGACCCACTACGCCATGATCACGGCGGAAGAGCTGGGCATCACAAAAGCCAATGTCGACGAACAGCTGAAATCGACCAACCCCGATGTGAAGCGCCTGCTGGGCACCGAAGGCAAGCATGGCGAGGCGCTTGGCCTCACCAATGACTGGGCCTATCGCGTGATCAAGCATGTCGGCAATTACGGCGAGGTCTTCGAGAAGAACGTCGGCATGGGCTCGCAATTGAAGATTTCCCGCGGCCTCAACAACCTCTGGTCGAAGGGCGGCCTGCAATACGCCCCGCCGATCCGCTGAAATCCAGGCGTCCGGGTTCTGCCCGGACGCCTTCATTCCTTGTTTCGTCAATTCCACTTCCCGCCAATCGGGATAAACTCAGGGTAAACCCATGAAGAAATTTCTCGCATCACTCGCAGGCGTTGCCGTTGGCGCGCTTGCCATGGCCAGCGCCGTCCAGGCGCAAGGCACCACCACCTTGAACGCCGTCAAGGCCCGCGGCGCACTGAATTGCGGTTCCAACACCGGCCTCGCCGGCTTTGGTCAGCCCGATGCACAAGGCAGCTGGACCGGACTGGACGTCGAGTTTTGCCGCGCCATGGCTGCCGCAATCTTCAACGATCCGACCAAGATCAAGTTCGTGCCACTGTCCGCCAAGGACCGGTTCACGGCGCTTCAGTCCGGCGAGGTGGATGTTCTGGTGCGCAACACCACCTGGACATCATCGCGTGACACGTCGCTTGGCCTCAACTTCGCTGCCGTCAACTACTACGACGGACAAGGCTTTCTGGTGAAGAAGTCAATCAAGGTGGCGTCCGCCAAGGAACTGTCCGGTGCATCGATCTGCGTGCAGCAGGGAACCACGACCGAGCTCAACCTCGCGGATTATTTCCGGGCAAACAAGATGGAACTGAAGGCCGTGACCTTCGCCACCAACGACGAGACCATCAAGGCCTATGATTCCGGTCGCTGTGATGCCTTCACCACGGACGCGTCGGGACTGTATTCCGAGCGCCTCCGTCTGGCGAAGCCCGAGGATCACATGGTCTTGCCGGAAATCATCTCGAAAGAGCCGCTTGGGCCAGCCGTTCGCCACGGTGATGACCAGTGGTACGATCTCGTGATGTGGACGCATTACGCCATGGTCACGGCGGAAGAGCTGGGCGTCACCAAGGCCAATGTTGACGAGCGGCTGAAGTCCGAAACACCGGACATCAAGCGTCTGCTCGGCACGGAAGGCAAGCACGGCGAGGCACTTGGCCTGACCAATGCCTGGGCCTACCAGATCGTCAAGCATGTCGGCAATTACGGCGAAAGCTTCGACCGCACGGTTGGCGCTGGTTCACCGCTCAAGATCAGCCGCGGCCTCAACAACCTGTGGAACAAGGGCGGCCTGCAATACGCCCCACCGATCCGCTGATTGAACCAGCGAATGGCGTGGAAGTTGCTTTCCACGCCATTCGTGTCTGACGATGAAGTGCCGGAAGCGTGGGAACCACCGCCGGAACATGTGCTGAACCGATGGGTTGGGCAGGGGGTGTGCGCGTGACTGATGTGATGAAATCGTCCGGGAGCGTTCAGAAACCAAAGGTTTCGCCGTTCTATGATCCAAAGGTGCGTAGCTTCGTCTTCCAGGCGGCGTTGTGCCTGTTCATCCTCTGGATCATCTACGAGGGTGTCAGTAACGTCCGCGAAAACCTGGCGCGCGCCAAGATCGCCTCTGGCCTGGGCTTCTGGGACAACAACGCCGGATTTCCGATCAGCCAGGCACTGATTTTCTATTCCGAAGCGTCTTCCAGTTACGGCCGCGCCTTCTGGGTGGGCCTGCTGAACACGCTTCTTGTGGCCTCGATCGGCATCGTCTTCGCCACGATCCTCGGCTTCTTCGTCGGCATCGCCCGGCTTTCCAAGAATTTCCTCGTGGCCAAGATTGCGTATTGGTATGTCGAGATCGTTCGCAATCTGCCGCTGCTGCTGCAATTGCTGTTCTGGTACAACGCCGTCGTCAAGGCCCTGCCGGAAGTGCGCGACAGCGTGAAGTTTCCCGGCAGCATCTATCTCAACAACCGTGGCTTGATCTTTCCCAATCCAGTGCCAGGCAGCAGCTTCTGGCTGACCGGTATCGTGTTCTGGCTGGGTATCCTGGGGGCCGCATTCTTTTACATGTATGCCAAGAAGAAGCAGGAGAAGACCGGCGTGCAATCGCCGGTTGCCCTGGTGACGCTCGGCCTCGTCTTCGGCCTGCCTCTCCTGGTGTTCCTGCTGTCCGGGATGCCCTTGAGCTTCGAATATCCGTCGGCCAGCCGCTTCAACATCAGCGGTGGCATATCGGTGCTGCCAGAGTTCCTGGCGCTGCTTTTCGGCCTGGTGATCTACACTGCAGCCTTCATCGCCGAAGCGGTTCGGGCAGGTATCCTTGCGGTATCGAAGGGCCAGACCGAGGCGTCCTACGCGCTTGGCATCAAGCCGAAGAACACGCTGAACCTCGTCATCATCCCGCAGGCCATGCGCGTGATCATCCCGCCGCTGACCAGCCATTATCTCAACCTGACCAAGAACTCGTCGCTGGCGGTGTTCGTGGGCTATCCCGATCTGGTCAACATCTTCACCGGCACGGTGCTGAACCAGACCGGCCAGGCCATCGAGGTCGTGGCGATCACGATGATGGTCTATCTCACGATCTCACTGACAACATCGCTGTTCATGAACTGGTACAACGCCCGCAAGGCGTTGGTGGAACGGTAAGGGGAGGGCAGGACCATGACTGACACCACTGTTTCTCCTCCCGGATCGCCCATGAAATCCGCAGGCTATGTCCGATACGAGGCAGCCCAGGCGCTGCCACCGCCCATGGCAGTGTCGGGGCCGGTTGCGTGGATCCGCGACAACCTGATCTCCAGCCCGTTCAACATCATGATGACGGTGATTGCAGCCCTTTTGCTGTACTGGATCGTGCCGCCCTTCCTGAACTTCACCATCTTTCAGGCGGTATGGAGCGGCACGGACCGCGAGGCCTGCATCCTGACCGAAGCACGCCCAGTTGTGGGGGCCTGCTGGCCCTTCGTGCAGGAGCGCTTCAAGTATTTCGTCTACGGCTCCTATCCCGTCGACGAGCGCTGGCGTCCGACCGTCTTCTTCATCCTGCTGCTGATTTCTGTGGTCTGGGTGCTGTGGCTGAATGCGCCGCGTCGTGATATCGGAATGCTCTTCGCGTTCGTTTTCACGCCGATGATTTCCTATTGGCTGCTCACCGGTGGCTCGCCAGCCTTCGCGCTGATCGGCGTGGCCGCTGCCGCCATCAAGGCCGTTGGCAGCATTTTCGGCACCATTGGCAGTCTGATCGGCAGTATTCCGTTCATCGGACCGATTCTCGCGCTGCCTTTCACGGGCATCGACTGGCTGCTGAGTCAGTTTGTCAACAATGGCATCGGCGGTGTGCGTCGTCTGTTTGGCGGCCGCGGTTTCTTCTGGTTCGACCTGCTGGCCTCGGTCTTGCTGTGTCTTGGACTGCTGTTTCGCAACCGCATTCGCTACACGGCGGCCGACTTCAAGCACAACTGGATGACCATCGCGGGGATCGCGGTCGTATTCGGTGCTTTCGTTGGCCTCACTGGCCTGGACAAGGGGTTGACGCCTGTTCCCACCAACCTGTGGGGTGGCGTGCTGATCTCCCTGATCGTGGCATCCGTGGGCATCGTCTTCTCGCTGCCCTGTGGCATCCTGCTGGCGTTGGGCCGCCGGTCCACCATGCCGATGGTCAAGCTGTTCTCGGTCATCCTCATCGAGTTCGTGCGCGGCGTGCCGTTCATCACCGTGTTGTTCATGGCGTCCAACATGCTG